>NZ_JCBAJX010000003.1:0-447611 GCF_059766585.1 Nocardioides sp. Z21_20 | reverse complement strand
ATCTCCAGGGGCTTGTCGCCGCGCTCGAAGAAGTTCGCCATCCGCTGGGTGGGCTTCGGCTCGCCGTCGAGGTCGCCGGACTCGCGCAGCTTGGCCACCATCGCCTCGCGGGCGCTGAAGGCGGTCTTGCCCTTGAGGTCCTCGTAGGCCGCGGCGGCCTGCGGCGCGGAGAGCCACGGCGGGGTCTCGCGCAGCAGGCGCCCGTCGCGGCCGATCACCGTGCGCACCGGCAGCTGCAGCTCGCGCCACCACTGGACGTCGGTGAGGTCGCCGAAGGTGCAGCACATCGCGATGCCGGCGCCCTTGTCCATCTCGGCGCCGGGGTGGGCCAGGACAGGGATCTCGACGCCGAAGACCGGCGAGGTCACGGTGGTGCCGAAGAGGTCGGCGTAGCGCTCGTCGTCGGGGTGGGCGATCAGCGCCACCACGGCCGGGATCAGCTCGGGGCGGGTGGTCTCGATGTGCACCGGCGAGCCGTCGGGGCGGTGGAAGGCCACCCGGTGGTAGGCGCCGGCGTACTCGCGCGCCTCCAGCTCGGCCTGGGCGACGGCGGTCTGGAAGGTGACGTCCCACAGGGTCGGCGCCTCCTGCAGGTAGGCCTCGCCGCGGGCGTAGTTGCGCAGGAATGCGCGCTGGCTGACGGTCTGGGCCTTCGGCCCGATCGTCGTGTAGTGCTCCTTCCAGTCGACCGAGAGGCCCAGGGTGCGCCACAGCGACTCGAAGACCTTCTCGTCCTGCTCGACCAGCTGCTCGCACAGCTCCACGAAGTTGGGGCGGCTGATCGCGACCTGTCGCTTGGGGTCCGGCTTCTCCGGCGGCGTGAAGTCCTTGTCGTAGGGCAGCGAGGGGTCGCAGCGCACGCCGTAGTAGTTCTGCACCCGGCGCTCGGTGGGCAGGCCGTTGTCGTCCCAGCCCATCGGGTAGAAGACGGTCTTGCCCTGCATCCGCCAGAAGCGGGCGATCAGGTCGGTGTGGGTGTAGGAGAAGACGTGGCCCACGTGCAGCGAGCCCGAGACCGTCGGCGGGGGAGTGTCGATGGAGTAGACGTTCTCGCGGGGCTGGGTGCGGTCGAAGCGGTAGGTGTCCTGCTCCTTCCACCGCTGCGCCCAGGTGGACTCGAGGCCCTCGAGCGCCGGCTTGTCCGGTACGACGACAGCGCGCGGGGAGGGCGGCGTCGCGGACGGGTCAGGCTGCTGCGGGGTCTCGGTCATGCCAGGAATGTTACGCAGGAGACTCCCGGGCCGGATAACCCGATCCGTTCTGAGCAGTCGGCGCCCCCGGAGGCCTCACCACACCAGCACCGGCTTGACGACCCTGGCCTCGGCGGAGTCGGCGATCGCCCGCGCGATGTCGGTGAACGGGTAGGGGGTCACCAGCCGGTCCACGTCGAAGCGGCCGGCGGCGGCCAGGGCCAGCAGCCGGGGCACCATCTCGAGCGGGTCGGCGTCGCCCTCGACCACCCCGCGCACGGTCTTGCCGTGCATCATCAGGTCGACGGCGTCGAGGGTGAACTCGGGGGCGCCGAGGCCCAGCGTGGCCAGCGTGCCCCGGGGCTGGAGGGCCTGGACGCCCTCGCGGATCACCGCGGGGAGGCTGGTGGTGTCGATGGCGTGCGTGGCGCCGCCGCCGGTGAGCTCGCGGACCCGCTCCACGACGCGGGCGTCAAGGGCGGCCGGATCGACCCCGGTCGCGCCGTACGACTCGGCCACCGCGCGCCGGCTCGGCTGGGGGTCGACGGCGATGATCGTGCCCACCGCGGCGCCGGCGGCAGCGGCGATCGCGGCCAGGCCGACGGCTCCCGCGCCGTAGACCACCAGGCTGTCCTCGGGGTGCGGGGCGAGCACGTCCAGGACGGTCCCCGCGCCGGTCTGGAACGAGCACCCGTAGGGCCCCAGCCGGCTCAGGTCGAGGTCGGCGTCGACGACCACGACGTTGCCGGCCCCGGCGATCGCGTGCCGGGCGAAGCTGGACTGGCCGAAGAACGAGCCGTAGAGGGGTGCGCCGTCGCGGGTGTACGTCGTGGAGCCGTCGTCGCGGAAGCCCAGGTAGTTCAGCTCGACGCTGCGCTCGCAGTAGCCGGGGCGGCCGGCCTTGCAGCGGGCACAGGCGCGACACGACGCGAAGCTCAGCACCACGTGGTCGCCCGGGGAGACGCCGGTGACGCCCGCGCCGACCTCCTCGACGATGCCGGCGCCCTCGTGGCCGAACACCCGCGGGAACATCTCGGCCGGCAACGTGTCGCGCACGGAGAGGTCGGTGTGGCACAGGCCGGTGCCGACGATGCGGACCAGCACCTCGCCGGCCCGCGGGCCGTCGAGGTCCACCTCCTGGGCGGTGAACTCGCCGCCGGGGCTCTCGTTGACCAGCGCCGTGGTCCTCACCGGTCGCGCTCGAGCCAGAAGTAGTAGAGGTCCCCGACCCCGAACGCGGCCTCGAGCTTGCCGTTCATGATGCCCATCAGGGTGTCGGCGTCGACCCGCTTGAAGTGGTCGAGGACCGGCATCCGGTCGTAGACCATCGTCGCGGTCACCTCGCCGCGGAACTCCACCGGCCACAGCGAGGCGTGGCCGCCGCCGGCGGCCTCGGTGTGGGAGAAGAGCGCGCCGTCGGCGTCGCGGCAGATCAGCGGGTGCGCCTTCAGCGGCGCGTCGAAGCGCTTGCCGTGCCAGCCGATCTTGGTCAGCATCCGGCTCGCCGGGTGGCCGGTGGCGAAGTCGCCGCCGCGCCACGGGCCCAGGATCTCCTCGACGCCGACGGCGTCGAGGTCCGCCCAGAGGGCGTCCAGCTCGGCGGGGTCCGCGGGCGCGGCGCAGCGGAGGTCGTCGAAGCGCCCTCGGGTCACGGTGGTGGGGCTCATCCGGCCAACCTAGACGGTGACAGCTTCACTGTCACGGACGTGCTCAGCGGCGCTGTTGCGCGAAGGCGAGCAGCGACACCGCGACGTAGTCCAGGGCCGGCTCCGTGGCCGCGTAGGCCCGCACGTCGTCGAGGTAGCGGGCGCCTTGGCCGTCGAACTCGGCGAACGAGCCGGCCGAGCAGGCGGGCGCGTAGTCGCCGGGGCGGCCGAGGCCGGAGAGGTCCGCGGCCGCCGTGGGGCCGTTGGCGACCGCGCCGAGGAGCTCGGGACCACCCCGGGCGCCGAGGATGCTGGCGACCTGGTGGTGCGGGCAGCGGGGATAGGTGCTGCCGGCGCCGACCACCAGCGAGGTGCCCCACGCGTTGGTGCCGAGCGCCCAGTCGCGCTGCAGCGCCCCCAGCGCCGCGTAGGAGGCGTCGCCGCTGAGGTCGCGGTAGAGCCGCTCGGTGACCGCCACGCCCAGCGCGAAGTCGGCGCCGGGGTCCTCGTCGCCGCCGTAGCCGAGCGGAGCGGCGTAGCGCCGCTCGGCGATCCGCAGCTGGTAACGCAGGTCGCCGACCAGGTCGGCGCGCGAGACCGCGAGCCGCGGCCGGACCCGGGCCTGGGCGAGGGCGCGGGCCAGGTCGGCGTGGGCGAGGGCGCTCTGGTCGTCGCGGGCCAGCGTGAACCAGCCGTGGTGCGGGCCGTCCAGGTAGGACCTCGCCCAGCGGGCGGCGCGCTGCAGGTCCTGGCGCTGCTGGGCGGGCCCGGCACCCAGGGCCTGCCCGGCCAGCGCGATCTCGGCGGCGCCGAGCTCGAGGTCGTCGCGCCACTCGTCCTCCTCGTAGTAGGAGTGCGGGGCGGTCGTCACCAGCCGGCCGACCTTGCGGGTGCGGGCCGCCTCGAGCACGGCGCGCGCCTTGCGCAGCCAGGAGCGGGCCTGGGCCGGGCGGGTGTCGGCGAGCAGCTGGGCGGTGAGCGCGAACGCCGCGGCGGTGCGGCCGGCCAGGTTGGGGCTGATCGGCTTGCCCGGCGCGTTGGCGGCGAAGACGGGTCGCCGGGCCAGGTAGCGGGTGGCGGCACGGGGACCGGCCCGGAGGGCGTCGTCGGCCTCGGGTAGCCGCCACCGGTCGTGGTCGCCGAGCAGGCCGGGGCGGCCGTCGCCGAGACCGACCTGGTGCAGCAGCTGGCCGCGCCGGTCCAGCCACATCCGGTCCAGCCACCGCGCGCCGTACAGCGCCTCGCGCTCCAGGGCCGGGTCGCGCCGCTCGGCGTCGCGGGCGGCGCTGAGCAGCAGCACGTCGGCGTAGCTCGTGGTCTCGACGAACTTCAGGTAGTCGCCCGCGTCGAACCACCCGCCGCTGACGTCGGCGACCTGCCCGGTGGCGCGCAGGCTGCCGACCAGCCGGCCCCCGCGGTACCTCGGCGCCCGGTGCACCCGAGCCCGGCGGTCGTTGAGGTGGCTCGGGCGGCGGTCCATCACCGAGCCGATCACGTCGCGCCCGTCGCGCTGGGCCTGGAAGAAGCGCACCGCGTTGGCCACCAACGGTGCGTAGAGCTCGCCCGAGCCGATCGAGAACCAGGGCGACTCGCCGCTCAGCCCGTCGCCGAGCACCACCCGGTACCGCCCCGGCGTCCGCACCGCGCTCAGGTCGACCGGGCGCACGTGCGGCCACCGCTCGCTCCAGCGCCCGGTGTCGGCGCCCACCGGCCCGGTCGCGGCCACGGAGCCGTCCGCGCGCACCAGGCGGTACGACGCGCCGGGGACGTCGGCACGGGCCATCACGAACGCCTGCTTCGCGTCGTCGCCCAGGTAGCCGACCTGGTTGACCCGGACCACCGCGGCGGCGTCGTCGACCCGCTCGGGGCCGGCGGCCGCGGCGCCCGGCCCCGCCGGGGCCGCGCCCAGCGCCAGGACGCCGGCCAGGGCGGTGGCCACGGCGCTCGCCCGGGCGGCCGGAGAGGTCAGCGGGTGTCGCCGGAGAGCCCGGTGTCGGCGCAGCATCCCGTGAGCCTGTCACCGATCGGGGTTCGGCGCCCTGTTCCGCCTAGACTCGCAAGGCGATGAGTGATCCCACCCCGGCCACCGGCCCGTCCCCCCAGCAGCCCTCCGAGCCGACCCCGGGCTCCCCGCCGGCCGAGCGTCCGCGCCCGGCCCAGAGCGTGGCCGAGGCCGAGGACGCGCTGCTCTCGCGCTGGCCCGAGACGCGCCTGGAGCCGTCCCTGGACCGGATCCGCGCCTTCACCGAGCTGCTCGGCGACCCGCAGCGCAGCTACCCGGTCATCCACCTGACCGGCACCAACGGCAAGACCTCGACCTCGCGGATGATCGACGCGCTGCTGCGCGCCCGTGGGCTGCGCACCGGGCGGTTCACCAGCCCCCACGTGGAGCGCATCAACGAGCGGATCAGCCTGGACGGGGAGCCGCTGTCCGACGAGGACTTCGTGCGCGCCTTCAACGACGTCGCCGCCTACACCCACCTGGTCGACGCTGCCGGGGACCACCCGCTGTCGTTCTTCGAGACCATGGTGGGGATGGCGTTCGCCGCCTTCGCCGACGCGCCCGTGGACGTCGCCGTGGTCGAGGTCGGCCTCGGCGGCGTCTGGGACGCGACCAACGTCGCCGACGGGGAGGTGGCGGTCGTGCTGCCGGTCGCCGTCGACCACGCCCGCTGGCTGGGGGAGACCGCCGCGGAGATCGCGGTGGAGAAGGCCGGCATCATCAAGGCGGGGTCGCGGGCCGTCCTGGCCCAGCAGAGCGAGGAGGTCTCCCGGGTCCTGCTGGAGCGGGCCGCCGAGGTGGGCGCCGCCGTGGTCAGCGAGGGCGTGGACTTCGGCGTGATCTCCCGGGTCCCGGCCCTGGGCGGCCAGATGGTCTCGCTGCAGGGCTTGCGCGGCCGCTACGACGACGTGTTCCTGCCGCTCTTCGGCGAGCACCAGGCGCAGAACGCCGCGGTCGCGCTCGCCGCCGTCGAGGCGTTCGCCGGCGACGAGACCCTCGACGAGGACCTGGTCCGCGAGGCGTTCGCCGAGGTGACCTCGCCGGCCCGGCTGGAGATCATCCGGCGCAGTCCCACCGTGGTGCTGGACGCCGCCCACAACCCCCACGGCGCAGCGGCCACCGCGGCGGCGATCGAGGACTCCTTCGCGTTCAGCCCCCTGATCGGGGTGATCGGCGTGATGGACGACAAGGACCACGAGGGGCTGCTCGCCGCGTTCGAGCCGCACCTGGCCCACGTGGTGTGCACCCAGAACTCCACGCCCCGGGCGATGAGCGCCGAGCGGCTCGCCGTCGCGGCCCGTGAGATCTACGGCCCCGACCGGGTCAGCGTGGCCCCGCGCCTGGTCGACGCGATCGAGGCGGCGGCCACCCTCGCCGAGGCCGGCGAGGCCTTCGGTGGCTCGATCGGCTCCGGCGCGGTCCTGGTGACGGGCTCCGTGGTGACCGCGGGCGAGGCCCGCACGATGCTGAAGGGACGCGCATGAGCGAGAGCGCTGACTCCACGACACCGGCCGCACCGCCGGCCCGCTCCCCGCGGCGCGGGATGTGCGCGGCGATCCTCGCCCTCGAGGCGATCACCCTGGGGCTGACCACCCCGGTGATGGTCACCGTCGCCGACATCGCGCTCGGCCCGGCGCTGGCCGTGGGCCTGGGGCTCACCGTGGTGTGCCTGCTGCTGGCCGGGATGCTGCGCGCCCCGTGGGCCTACACCGCCGGCTGGGTGGTGCAGGCGGCTGCGATCGGGCTCGGCTTCGTGATCCCGATGATGTTCTTCCTCGGCGCGGTCTTCGCGCTGCTGTGGGGCACCGCGGACCTGCTCGGGCGCAAGATCGAGCGAGAGCGCGCCGCGGCGTACGCCGCCTACGAGGCGCAGCGCGAGGCCTGAGGCGCACCTGAGGCTCGGGGCTCAGCCCGCCAGCCCGCTGCGCAGCGCCTCGAGCGCTGCGTCCAGCTGAGCGTCGGTGCACCCGCCGAAGCCGACGACCAGCCCGTCCAGCTCGGCGCTGCGGCAGTAGTCGCGCAGCCTGGGGACGTCGAAGCCGGCCCGCCGCGCGGCGGCCACCGCCCGACCGGCCGACGCGGGGTCCAGGAGGACGGCGGCGTACATCCCCGCGGGCGGCCCCGCCAGCTCGCCGTACGGCGCGAGCGCGGCCGCCACCCGGGGCGCCCGCTCGGCGTAGACCCGGCGCGCGGAGCGGACCACCCGGTCGACGTACCCGTCGCGCAGCATCGCCAGCAGCGCGCGCTGGGCGGGCCAGGACGCGGCCTCGTGGGCGTCGGCGCGCAGCGCGTTGATCGTCTCGAGCAGCGCCGGCGGCGGCACCATCCAGCCCAGTCGCAGGCTGGGGGAGACCGACTTGGAGGCGGTGCCGAGGTAGCACACGCGCTCGCGGTCCAGCGAGGCCAGCGCCGGGACCGGCGCCACGTCGTAGCGGAACTCCGAGTCGTAGTCGTCCTCGAGGACGAACGCGCCGCCGGCGCGCGCGGCGGCGAGCAGCGCGAGCCGATCGGGGCCGGGCATCACCGGCCCGAGTGGGTGCTGGTGGGCCGGTGTGACGTAGGCGGCTCGCACCTCGGCGAGCTCGGTCACCGGGCGCAGCGCGGGCAGGTCCACCACCTCGCGGCCCGCCGCCCGGACGGTGCGCACGGCCGCGCGGTAGCCGGGGTCCTCGACGGCCACCGGCCCGGGCGGCAGCGCGGCGAGCAGATGGCGCAGGCCGTCGGTGGTCCCGTGGGTGATCACGATCTCGTCGGGGTCGCAGACCAGGCCACGCGTCCGGGCGAGACGCTCGGCCAGCGCTCGGCGCAGCTCGACGAGCCCGCGCGCGTCGCCGTACTCCGAGGGCGGCGCGCAGGCCGACACCTCCCGCCAGGCGCGGCGCCATCCGGACGCGTGGCGCGGCTCGATCCAGGGCGTGCCGGTGTCGAGGCGGACCATGCCCGCCGTCTCCGGGGTGCGGGGGCGCGGCGTGGCGGGGGAGGCCGGGGCACCCGCGGTGGCGACGTAGGTGCCGGCCCCGCGCCGACTCAGCAGCCAGCCCTCGGCCAGGAGCTGGTCGTAGGCCTGCTCGACCACCGCCCGGGCGACGCCCAGGTCGGCGGCCAGCGCGCGGCTGCTGGGCAGGCGCGCACCGCGGGCCACGACGCCGGCGAGGATCGCGCGGCGCACCTGGTCGGAGAGCTGCACCCCGAGCGGGGTCGACAGCCGGCGGTCCAGCCGCAGCGCCAGCGGGGTGGGCTCCATGGCAGTGTCCTATCGAGAGTGTCCCGTCGCGACTGGCCCGTCGAAAGTGTCCTGGCGAAGTGTCGCAGAAGTGGCCCGTGACCGCAGGCCACTCGCGAGGCCACGATGGTCCGGTGACCACGATCCCGCCGCTGTCTCCCACCGCCCGCACCACCGTGACCCGCGGGCGCAACCGCGCCGTCGCCGACCGGGCGGCGCTGTGGAGCCTGCTGGACGAGGCCCTGCTGTGCCACCTCGCCCTGGACGCCGGCGAGCATCCCGTGGTGCTGCCGACCGCGTTCGGGGCGGACCCGGACGGCCCCGACGAGGGGGGGGCACGCTCTACCTGCACGGGTCCGTGGCCGCCGGCTGGGTGCGTCGCGCGCCGCAGCGCACCGTGTGCGTCGCCCTCACCGTGCTCGACGGCCTGGTGACCGCGCGCTCGGCCTTCCACCACTCGATGAACTACCGCTCCGCGGTCGTGATCGGCCGTCCGCGGCTGGTCACGGACCCGGCGGAGAAGGAGCGGGCGCTGGGGATGATCGTCGACCAGATGGTGCCGGGGCGCAGCGCGACGCTGCGGGCCAGCACCCGCAAGGAGCTCGCCGCCACCGCGGTGCTCGCGCTCTCCCTGCACGAGGCCTCGGTCAAGGCGCGGGAGGGCGGGCCCGTGGACGACCCGGACGACGTGGCGGCGGGGATCTGGGGCGGACACGTGCCGATGCGGCTGGTCGCGCAGGCGCCGGTTCCGGCCCCCGAGGCAGGCGGGCCGGTGCCACTCGACGTACGCGCCCGAGTGACCGCCCTGGGGGCTCGCTAGGCTGCCAGCCATGACGCAGCGCACCCTGGTCCTTCTCAAGCCCGACACCGTCGCCCGTGGCCTGATCGGCACGGTCCTGGCCCGCTACGAGGCCAAGGGCCTCAACGTGGCGGCCATGGACCTGCGCACGATCGACGCCGAGCTCGCCGACGCCCACTACGCCGAGCACGTGGAGAAGGACTTCTACCCGCCGCTGCGCGACTTCGTCACCAGCGGTCCTCTGGTCGCGCTGGTGCTCGAGGGCTCGCACGCCGTCGAGATCGTGCGCCAGCTCAACGGCGCCACCGACGGCCGCACCGCCACCCCCGGCTCGATCCGCGGCGACTTCAGCATCTCCAACCGCGAGAACCTCGTGCACGGCTCGGACTCCGAGGAGTCGGCCGAGCGGGAGATCGCGCTCTGGTTCCCCGGCCTGTAGACCCCAGGTCCGCGGGCCCGAGCGACCGGTAGCCCCAGCCCGCCATCCACAGGCGGGCCGATCCGTCGTTTTCCGCGGCACGGGTCGGGCAGCATCGCGCCATGAAGCTCCAGCGACACCGTGGGCCCCTCGACGACCCCTTCCTCAGCGCCGTGCGGCGTCGCCACCGCGACGTCGACGTGGTGCTGCTGCCGCCGGCGGCGCCCAGGTCGCACGAGGCCGGGGCCCCGCCCTCGACGGTCGAGACGGCGCAGGAACGGGTGGACGAGGTCGGGGCCACCCTCGAGAGCCTGTGGCGACGGCTCGCCGACGAGCCGGCCGCCACCCTGCGGGCCCGCGAGGACGCCCTGGTGGCCGGTCCGAGGGTCGGCGCAGTCGAGGCGCGCAGCCGACTGCTCGCCGACGCCGCGGACGGCGCGGTGCTCCTGGAGCGCCTCGCCGAGACGCTCGCCGCGGACGGCTGGCGCGTCGAGCGCGCGGACGGTGCCGTGCTCCGGCTCACCGGCACCGGGGCCGGTGAGCGGCTGCGCGCGACCCACGCCCGGGGCAGCGCCACGCTGATGCTCGAGGTGCGCTCCGACCCACTGGAGGTCGGTCCCGCGCTGGCGGAGCGGCTGCTGGGCGCGGCGCGATGAGGCTGGTCCCGCTGGAGGTCGGCGCCGTCTCCCGTGCCTGGGACGAACAGCACCTGGACCTGATCTCCGCGGCGAGCCAGATCGCGGACGCGCCGACCGAGGGGTTCACCCGCGAGGTCGCCGGGACCGCCGCCCGGTTCACCGCGGCGTGGCGAAGACACGTCGCCGCGCTGGCGGCCGATGCGGAGAGCCGGGCCGACGCTCTGCGCGACTCGATCCGGGACTTCCTGGAGACCGACGCCCGGGTCGCGGGCTCGCACGCCGCGCTCGCGTCGTACCTCAGCGAGCGGCGATGAGCGCGGGGGCCGGCCAGGCGGGCCCCGGTGACGTGGCCATCCCGGCGCGCCCGCACGCCGTGCCCGCGCTGGCGGTGGACGTCGGCGCGATCGAGCGGTTCGTGCGCGACCTCGGCGCCGCCAGCGCGCAGATCGACGACCTCGGCACGTTCGTGGCCGGCGCGGCCCGGGTGCCGAGCTGGGAGGGCGATGCGGCGTTCGCCTACCACCGGGCCATCCGCGGTCCCGGCGAGCTGGCCGACGCGATGTCGCTGGCGCTGCGCCGGGTGGTCCGGGTCGGCGGCGCGCACGCCGAGGCGATGACCGAGCTGGGGGCACGGCGCGAGTCGCTCGCCGAGGAGCGCGCGGAGCTGGCCCGCGGGATCGACCAGCTGTGGCAGCGGGCCCGGGCAGCCGAGGACGCCGCCACGCTGCGCCCGGACGCCCGTCGTCTGGCGGAGCGCGCGGACGCCTTCGAGACCGCTCGCCAGGAGTGGGTCCGCGACGTGGCGCGCGAGGAGCGCGCGATGATCGAGGCGTTCGAGGCGGCGACGTCGCTGGACCAGGTACGCCGACGCTACTCAGCGGTGAGCGACCCTGCCGACGCGGCGCTCGACCGACTCCCGCGCGGGGCCACCGTGGCGCAGGTGGCCGCGTGGTGGGCCTCGTTGAGCCCCGCCGAGCGACGCGCCATCGGCTACGCCTCGCCCGGGGCGATCGGCAACCTCGACGGCATTCCCGCCCCGGCCCGCGACGCCGCCAACCGGGTCGCGCTCGCCCGGGACCTGCACGAGCTGGAGATGCTCGAGGACCGGGGACTGCTGAGCGCCGACGAGCAGGCGGCCCTGGCCAACGCGCGTGCCGCCCAGCAGGCGATGAGACGGATGGCGGACGCCGTCGACCCGCGCACGCTCGAGCCGGTCCCGGTCCAGCTCTACCTCTACGACCCCGCGGCGTTCGGGGGCGACGGCCGGGTGGCCCTCGCGCTCGGCGACCTCGCGACCGCCCGCAACGTCGCGGTCACCGTGCCGGGGTTCAGCGTCGACGCGGCCAGCGTCCCGGGGCTCGCCGACCGGGCGATCAACGTCTACGAGGCCGCGCGCTACGACGGGTCGGCAGCCTCGACCGCCTCGATGACCTGGATCGGCTACGACGCCCCCGACAACCTGGTGGGCGGCGCCGACGGCTTCGCGGTGCTCGGAGAGCACCTCGCCAGGCAGGGAGGCGAGCGGCTCTCCGACCTGGTCGACGGGCTGCGCGGCTCGCGGGTGGGGGAGCCCGCGCACCTCACGGTGATCGGCCACAGCTACGGCGCGACGACGACCGGGCACGCGGCCACCGGCGACGGCCTGAGCGCGGACGAGATCGTCCTGCTCGGCAGCCCGGGAGCCGGGGACGACGCCCACCAGGCGAGCGACCTGGGCGTCGGCGAGGAGCACGTCTGGGTGGGCCGCAACAGTCGCGACGCGGTCTCGATGCTCGGCGACCAGGGCTGGGTCAACCTCGGCAACGCCGGTCTCGGGCTGGGCGACGACCCCAGCAGCGACGACTTCGGGGCCCGGCGCTTCGAGGCGGAGGCGGTGGACCGCGACCTGGCGCGCCCCGACCTGTGGAACTCGCTGGCCGACCACTCCAAGTACTTCGACCACGACTCCGAGTCGCTGGCCAACATCGCCCAGGTGGTCAACGCCGACTACGACGACGTGGGGCTGGCCCCGCACACCCGCGACCCGTTCGTCGGCGAGCCGCACGACCCCGAGTGGGACCGCACCCCGGGGGCCGGGTGGACGAGGCACCGATGAGACGTCGGGGGGTGGCGCTGGCGCTGGCGGTGGCGGTGGGCGCAGCGCTGGCGGGGAGTCTCGCGGGGTGCGCCCCGGAGGGGGACGCCGACGCCGAGCAGCGACTGGAGCAGCAGCGCGCGCAGGTGCGCGCCGACGCCCGGGACCTCGCGCCGCGCCTGGCCCGGACGACCGGAGGAGCGATCGCCCGCAGGGACGGCCGCTTCGCGGGCTGCCACAGCGTCTACCCCGGGCTGGAGTACCGCGACTTCTCCTACGGCGTCGTGGTGCGCCTCGACCTGGTCGGGCGGCGGCCCGCTCTGCCGAGGCTCGGCGAGACGTTGCGAGCGAGGGGCTACGCGGTGGGGGAGCAGACCTCCGACGGGGACCGCACGACGCTGTCCGCGACCCGCCCGGGCAGCGACGTACGCGTCGGGCTCACCGAGTACGCCGGGGACGGCGGGCACCACCTGCTGGTCGGGCTGCGCGGGCCCTGCATCGAGGTGCCACCGGAGCGCCGCGCGACCTGGGCCGAGCGGCGCGAGCGCGAGCCGCTGGGCCTCGAGCAGCCGGCACCCTAGCCACGGGCCGGCGAGCGTGTCCTGCCGGGAACTCGGCCCCGCGCCTCTTACCCTCGTCGCAGGGTCGGCTGTCGGTCGACCACCTTCCCCCAGTTCGATCGACCCTGCGAGGCATCACGGCATGGCGAAAAGCTTCATCGGTCGGGACATGGCCGTGGATCTCGGCACCGCCAACACCCTGGTCTACGTCCGGGGCAAGGGCGTGCTCCTCGACGAGCCGTCGGTCGTCGCGCTGAACGCGACCACCAACGAGATCCTCGCGGTCGGCCACGAGGCCAAGCGGATGATCGGGCGCACCCCCGACAACATCACCGCGATCCGGCCGCTCAAGGACGGCGTGATCGCCGACTTCGAGGCGACCGAGCAGATGCTGCGCTTCTTCATCCGCCAGGTGCACCGCCGCCGGTACTTCGCCAAGCCCCGGATGGTGATCTGCGTGCCCAGCGGCATCACCGCGGTGGAGCAGCGGGCGGTCAAGGAGGCCGGGTACCAGGCCGGCGCACGGCGCGTCTACATCGTCGAGGAGCCGATGGCCGCCGCCATCGGGGCCGGCCTGCCGGTGCACGAGGCCACCGGCAACATGGTCGTCGACGTCGGCGGCGGCACCACCGAGGTGGCGGTGATCTCGCTGGGAGGCATCGTCACCTCGCTGAGCGTGCGCACCGCCGGCGACGACCTCGACCAGGCGATCATCGCGTGGATGAAGAAGGAGTACTCCCTGATGCTGGGGGAGCGCACCGCCGAGGAGATCAAGATGACCCTCGGCTCGGCGTTCCCGCTGCCCCAGGAGCCCGAGGCCGAGATCCGCGGCCGGGACATGGTCTCCGGTCTCCCGCGCACCGTCGTGGTCTCCAGCGCCGAGGTCCGCCAGGCGCTCGAGGAGCCGCTGCACGCGATCGTCGACGCCGTGCGCGCCACCCTCGACCAGACCCCTCCCGAGCTCGCCGGCGACATCATGGACCGCGGGATCGTGCTCACCGGCGGCGGCGCGCTGCTGCGTGGGCTCGACGAGCGGCTGCGTCACGAGACCGGGATGCCCGTGCACGTGGCCGAGGAGCCGCTGACGTCGGTGGCCCTGGGCGCCGGCAAGTGCGTCGAGGAGTTCGAGGCCCTCCAGCAGGTCCTGGTCTCCGAGCCGCGGCGGTTCTGATGGCGGCACCCGACCTGCGCCGCAACGGCGTCGACCGCGAGAAGCGCTGGCGCGGACTCGACCGCCTCGAGGCGCGCTCGCGACCCTCGCGCGCCGTGCTCGCCGCGCTGGTGCTGGCGAGCCTGAGCCTGATCACCCTCGATGCCCGGGGCGGGGCCGACTCGCCGCTCGAGCCGGTCCGCCGGGTCGCCGGCGAGGCGCTCGGGCCGGTGGAGTCCGCGACCGCCGGCGTGGTGCGTCCCTTCACCGCGGTCCCCGACTGGTTCCGCTCCAAGCGCTCGCTGCGCGAGGACCTCAACGCGCTGGAGGCCGAGAACTCGGCCCTGCGCCAGCAGGTCGCCACCAGCGACCTGGACCGCAACCGGCTCGCCGAGCTCGACGGCCTCACCACCGTGGCCCGCGAGTCGGGCCGTGCGCTGGTCCCCGCCCGGGTGATCGCCCTGGGGCCGATGCAGTCGTTCTCGCGGACCGTCACCATCGACGCCGGCACGAACGCGGGCATCGACGCCGACATGACCGTGCTCAACAACGACGGGCTGGTCGGCCGGGTGCTGCGCGCGACCCGGACGACGGCCACGGTGCTGCTGATCCTCGACGCCGACTCGGTCGTCGGTGGCCGGGTGGGCCGGTCGATGGAGGTCGGCTTCCTGCGCGGCCGCGGCGTCATCGGCGACCAGGGCCGCCTCGACCTCGAGCTCGTCGACGGCGGGGTCGTCCCGGCCGAGAGCGACGTCGTGGTGACCTGGGGCAGCGACGGCGGCGCGCCGTACCTGCCGGGGATCCCGATCGGCGAGGTCACCCAGGTCTACAGCAGCCCGCGCGAGACGTCGCGGCGTGCGGTGATCCGCCCCTTCGTGGACTTCAGCGCCCTGGACCTGGTCGGGGTGGTGGTCGCCTCGGGGACCCGCAGCGACCGGGCCGTGATCGAGGCCGACGGGAGCATCGAATGAGCGCCGTGCGCGTCGCGCTGGCCGCGCTGGCCGTCGTCGTGGCGGTCGTGCTCCAGGTCACCGTCTTCTCCCACGTCGCCTGGGAGGGCGTCGTGCCCAACCTGTGCCTGCTGGTCGTGGTCGCCACCGCCCTGACGCTCGGCCCTCAGCCGGCCGCGGTGCTCGGCTTCTTCGCGGGCCTGTCCCTGGATCTGGCCCCGCCGGCCGACCACGTGGCCGGGCGCTGGGCGCTGGCGCTGGTCGTGGTCGGCTACCTCGCCGGCCGGGTGCGCCAGGAGGCGCGCCCCTCGGTCACCGCGGTGGTCGCCACGGTGGCCGCCTCCTCGTTCGTCGGCACCTCGATCTTCGCGCTCAGTGGCCTGATCCTCAAGGACCCGGTGGTCAGCGTCCCGGACCTGCTGCAGGTCATCGTGATCGGCGTGGCCTGGGACGTGCTGCTCACGCCGTTCGTGCTGCCGCCGCTGATGACGCTGCTCAGCCGGCTCCAGCCGCACCGGGTCGCCGCATGACCGGGCGCGAGCGCGCCGCCCGACGCAGCCGGCTTCGGCTGATCGTGGTCCAGGTGCTGGTGCTGTCGCTGTTCGCCACCCTGTTCGCGCGGCTGTGGTACCTCCAGGTCCTCGGCGGCGAGCAGTACCAGGCGCAGGCCGCCTCGCAGTCCGTGCGCGAGGTGGTCGTCCAGCCCCAGCGCGGCCTGATCGTGGACGCGATGGGCCGCCCGCTGGTGGCCAACCGCACCTCCTGGGCGATCTCGATCGACCGCACCCTGCTCGGCAAGCTCGACGAGCCCGCGCAGCTGCAGGTGCTGCGGCGGGTGGGCCGGGCGACCGGGCTCACCGTGCCCCGGCTGCGTGCCAGGCTCCTCGACTGCGGGGACGCCGGTGCGGTCGCCGGCAGCTGCTGGAACGGCTCGCCGTACCAGCCGGTCCCGGTCGCCTACGACGTGGAGAAGTCCGTCGCGCTCGGCATCCTCGAGCAGCCCGAGGACCACCCCGCGGTGGTGGCCGAGGAGCACAGCGTGCGCGCCTATCCCCAGCCGTACGGCGTGAACGCCGCCCATCTGCTGGGCTACCTGAGCCCGATCACCGAGGACGAGCTCGACGCCGCCGAGGAGGACGGCGACGCCTCGGTCAACGGCGCCTCCTCCGTGGGCCGAGCCGGCGTGGAGCGGCAGTACGACGAGTGGCTGCGCGGGATGCCGGGCTACAACCGGGTCGCGGTCGACTCGATGGGCCGGGTGCTCGGCGACGACGGCGCCGTCGAGTCCCAGCCGGGCGACACCCTGGTCACCTCGATCGACGCGAAGGTCCAGGGCGTCGTCGAGCGCCAGCTGGCCCAGACGATCAAGACGGCGCGGGCCACCCGCGACACCGTGACCGGGCGCAACTACGTCGCCGACTCCGGTGCCGCGGTCGTGCTCGAGGCCGACACCGGCCGGGTGGTGGCGATGGCCAGCCAGCCGACCTACGACCCCGAGGTGTGGGTCGGCGGGATCAGCGAGAAGCAGCTGCGCCGGCTGTACTCGGAGAAGGCCGGGACGCCGCTGCTGCAGCGGGCCACCCAGGGCCAGTTCGCACCCGGCTCGACCTGGAAGCCGTTCATGACCGCCGGCGCCCTGACCAACGGCTACACGCCCAACACCCAGCTGGCCTGCTCCTCGTCGTTCCGGGTCGGCAACCGCGACTTCAAGAACTACGAGTCCGGTGCCTACGGCTCGATCGGCTTCGCCAAGGCCCTCGAGGTCTCGTGCAACACGTTCTTCTACCGGATCGGCTACGACTACTGGCAGCGGTTGGGCTCCGACGTCGCGGACGTCAGCGCGAAGGACCCCCTGGTCGCCGCGGCGAAGCAGTTCGGGTTCGGTGCGGAGACCGAGATCGACCTGCCGGGTGAGGCACCGGGGCGGATCGCCGACCGGCGCTGGAAGCGCGCCTACTACGAGTCGCAGAAGGACTACTACTGCGGCCTGGCCGAGAAGCCGAAGGACGACAAGACCAGCGACTTCGTCTACCGCTTCGCTCGTGAGTTCTGCATCGAGGGCTTCGCCTACCGGGCGGGGGACGCGGTCAACTTCGCCATCGGCCAGGGCGACACCCTCGTGACGCCGCTGCAGCTGGCGCGCGCCTACGGCGCACTGGCCAACGGCGGCACCCTCTACGAGCCCCGGGTCGGCAAGGCCATCGTCGGCGCCGACGGCGAGATCAAGCGCCGGATCATGCCGAAGAAGGCGGGTCGCGTCGACGTCCCCGGCAAGGTCATCGACTACATCGACGGGGCGCTGAAGAGCGTCACCCGGGTCGGCACGATGGCGTGGCGGATGGGCGGCTTCCCGCTCGACGACGTGGTGATCCGCTCGAAGACGGGCTCGGCGGAGGTCTACGGCAAGCAGTCGACGTCGTGGGTCGCGTCGTACTCCGACGACTACGTGGTGGTCATGATGGTCTCCCAGGGCGGCACCGGCTCGGGCACCTCCGGCCCGGCGATCCGGAAGATCTGGGAGTCGCTGTACGGCGTGCGCGGCGACCGGGTGGTACCGGCCCAGGCCGCGATCCCCGGCACGAGCCCGCCCGCGCAGCTCCCGACGTTCGCCGAGGACGGCTCGATCCTGCCGCCGCCGAGGAGGAAGGGCTGATGGCTACGCGTACCCCCGTCCGCGGCGCCGGCCAGGCGGCCAGCCGGCTGCGGGCCCCCGGCATCGACTGGGTGCTGATGGTGGCCGTGCTGGTCCTGGTGCTGCTCGGCACCGTCCTGGTCTGGTCGGCCACGTCCTCGCGCGAGGACCTGACGTTCGGCGACCCCACGGCGTACCTCAAGAAGCAGCTGGTCAACGTCGCGATCGGCCTGGTCCTGATGGTGATCGTGCTGGCCACCGACCACCGGTGGGTGCGCATCGTGGCGCCGCTGGTCTACCTGGCCTCGCTGGTGGGCCTGGTCCTCGTCCTCGCCATGGGCAGCACCATCAACGGCTCGCGCTCGTGGGTGCAGCTGGGCGGGATGTCGATCCAGCCCTCGGAGTTCGCGAAGCTGGCCGTGGTGATCGCGATGGCGCTGCTGGTGGCCGAGCGGATGGAGGGGTCCTGGCGCCGCGGCGTCGGCACCGTCGAGGTGGTCGGGATGCTCGCCATCGCCGCCGTCCCCGCGGCCCTGATCCTGGGGCAGCCGGACCTCGGCACCATGCTCGTGCTCACCGCGACGGTGTTCGGCGTCCTCGCCGTCTCCGGGGCGCCGCGGCGCTGGCTCCTCGGACTGCTCGGCGTCGGCGCGGTCGCGGCCGCCGTGGGGGTCGCCGCCGGAGTGCTCAAGGACTACCAGGTCGACCGGTTCATGGCCTTCACCAATCCCGACCTCGACCCGCGCGGCGCCGGCTACAACGTCGAGCAGGCCCGGATCGCGGTCGGCAACGGCGGGCTGTTCGGGCAGGGGCTCTTCGACGGCTCGCAGACCCGGGCCGGCTTCGTGCCCGAGCAGCACACCGACTTCATCTTCACCGTCGCCGGCGAGGAGCTCGGCCTGCTCGGCGCCGGGCTGCTGATCGCGCTGATGTGCGTGGTCATCTGGCGGGCGCTCTCGATCGCGGTGCAGTCCGAGGACGTCTTCGGCCGGGTGGCCGCCGCCGGCATCGCCTGCTGGTTCGGCTTCCAGGCCTTCCAGAACGTCGGCATGTGCCTGGGCATCATGCCGGTCACCGGCGTCCCGCTGCCCTTCGTGTCGTACGGCGGGTCGTCGATGTTCGCGGGCATGCTCGCGATCGGTCTGCTGCAGAACATCCACCTGCGCTCCACCGCGCAGCTGCCGACGCGCTACGTGATGCAGCAGCGCTCGCTGGTCGGGCGCTGACGACCCGGAGACCGGGTGGTGAAGGCGGAGGTGGGCGGTGTCCCGGTCCGCCTTCGTGACCCTGAGGGGCCCGCGATCACGGAGCCGAGTGCGGCCCGAGATCTTTTTTCGCTCGTTGTCCACAGATTGGGACCAGGGCGCCTCTGTGGGGCCGGAGTGTCGGTGGTCGCTGATTGAGTGAGTGTCATGGAGATCACACTCGGCCCCGACGGCACCGGTGACGGTGCTGCTGGTGGCGGTGCGGTCGCGGTGGTCTCCCGGGCCGAGGAGGCTCTGGCGGGGTTGGACTCGGTGCTGTGGGCAAGCCGGGCCTCTGAGGAGCTGATGGACGGTGTCGGTGCGCTGGAGGGGCTGCGGGCGCACCTGGCCGCGGTGGAGGCCGTGCTGCTGGCCGAGGTCCACGCCCGCGCCGCGGCCAAGACCGAGCGGGCCTGGGCCTCCACCGGCGACTGGTTCACCCACCTCGGCGGGCTGCGCCGCGCGCAGGGCAAACGCGCGGTCGACCACGCCGGGCTGTTGTGCGCCGAGCGGCAGGCGACGTTGGCGGCGTTGCGCGCGGGCAGGGTCTCGCCCGAGCAGGCCGGGGTGATCGTGGATGCGGTCGAGCAGCTGCCCCGCAACCCGCGTCTGCGTGCGGAGGCTGAGGCGCTGTTGCTGGGTGAGGCCGAGCGCCTGGATGCCTCCGAGCTGACCAAGGCAGCGCGGCACCTGGTTCACGTCGTCGACCCCGAGCGGACCGAACGCGAGCTGGAGAAGGCGCTGGACCGTGCGGAGCGGGCGGCGCACCTGGACCGGTTCCTGTCCCTGGTCGACGACGGCGCCGGCGGAGTCCGGGTGAAGGGGCGGGGGTCGGTGGAGGATGCCGCGGTGCTGAAGGCGGCGTTGCTGCCGTTGACCAAGCCCCAGCCGGCGTTGAGCGAGGATCCCGACGAGGGGTGTGGCGGGGAGGTGCTGGATCCGCGTGATCACGGGGCGCGGTTGTGGGATGCGCTGATCCAGACCGCGCAGCACGCCCTGGACACCGACCAGGCACCGGAGTCCCATGGCGCTCGGCCGCGGGTCACGGTCACTATCGACTACACGGCCCTGACCCGTCACCTGGACTGCAAGGCGCCCACCACTGCTGAGGGCAACTTCGCCGCTTCGGAGGGTGGCATCGACTGGTCACTGCTCGGGGCTGCGCTGCCCGACGACCTGGCCGCCGGGATTGGCGTGACCGACGAGGGCCTGACCCTGTCCGCGGCCACCGCACGCCGGCTGGCCTGCGACGCCGACCTGATCCCCGTCGCGTTGGGTGGGCCCGGTGAGCAGTTGGACGTCGGCCGCGCCCACCGCCTGGTCACCCCCGCCCTGTGGCGCGCGCTGGTGGTCCGGGATCGGCACTGTGCGTTCCCGGCCTGCACCCGGCCGCCGGTGATGTGCCACGCCCACCACCTCACCCACTGGGCCGACGGCGGCACCACGTCACTGGACAACCTGGTGCTGGTCTGTGGCCACCACCACCGCACGCTGCACCACAGCCCCTGGCGGGTGCGGCTCAACGCCCACGACCGACTACCGGAGTTCCTGCCACCCCCACCCCGCAGGGAGCCCCACCACTGCCACGGCCAGCACCACGACCACCGCCAGCACCACGACGGCCACGACGGCCACAGCCCACACACCGACTGCCCGGCGCCGGACCCGGCCCCGCCCGACTGGACCCGCCACCGACCCCGCCGCGAGTAACTCGCCCGCGCCTGTCTCAGGGCGTGGCAGGCGGTGGGATGCGAGCATGGCCCCATGAGCGAGCACATCGAGGAGACCGTCGACCCCGCGATCGGCGAGGCGGTGCAGGCAGTCAGCAACCGGTTCGGTGTCAAGGGACTCGAGGATCTGATCGCACTGGCGGAGGTCGAGCTGCAGCGGGCCAGGCGCGCGCTCGAGGAGCTGGCACCCACCGACGAATGAGCGCGTGTGGCCGAGGGCGACGTACCCTTGGAGGCTGACCCCCCGCCCGCGATCCCATGAGGTTCCGACGTGTCCGTGCCTGGTCTCGACCAGCGAAGCCCCGAGTCCGTCTTCCCCCGGCTGGAGCCGAAGCTCCCGTCGGTGCAGAAGCCGATCCAGTACGTCGGCGGTGAGCTGAACTCGACCGTCAAGGAGTGGGACTGCGCGCCGGAGGGGCCGACCGTGCGGTGGGCCCTGATGTACCCCGACGCATACGAGGTCGGCCTGCCCAACCAGGGTGTGCAGATCCTCTACGAGGTGCTCAACGAGCGCGACTGGATCGTGGCCGAGCGCACCTACTCGGTGTGGGCGGACATGGAGAAGGTGATGCGAGAGGGCGACGAGCTCGGGCCCATCCCGCAGTTCACCGTCGACTCGCACCGCTCGGTGCGCGCCTTCGACCTGTTCGGCGTCAGCTTCTCCACCGAGCTGGGCTACACCAACCTGCTCAACGCCCTCGACCTCGCCGGGATGGCGCTGCACGCCGTCGACCGCACCGACGACGACCCCGTCGTGATCGCGGGCGGCCACGCGGCGTTCAACCCCGAGCCGATCTCCGACTTCATCGATGCCGCGGTGCTCGGCGACGGCGAGGAGATCGTGCTGGCCATCTCCGAGGTGGTCCGGGAGTGGAAGGCGCAGGGTCGCCCCGGCAACGCCGAGCTCGGCCTGTCGGGTCGCGACGAGCTGCTGCGCCGGCTCGCGGTCAGCGGTGGGGTCTACGTCCCGAAGTTCTACGACGTCACCTACACCCCCGACGCGGAGATCGCTGCCGTGGTGCCCCGCCTGCCCGGCGTGCCCGCCCGGGTCCGCAAGCACACGCTGATGGACCTCGACGCCTGGCCCTACCCGGCCAAGCCGCTGGTGCCGCTGGCCGAGACGGTGCACGAGCGGTTCAGCGTGGAGATCTTCCGCGGCTGCACGCGCGGCTGCCGCTTCTGCCAGGCCGGGATGATCACCCGCCCGGTGCGCGAGCGCTCCATCGAGACCATCGGCGCCATGGTGGAGAACGGCGTCCGCAAGTCCGGCTTCGACGAGGTCGGCCTGCTGTCGCTGTCCAGCGCCGACCACACCGAGATCGCCGAGGTCGCCAAGGGCCTGGCCGATCGCTACGAGGACTCCAACGTCTCGCTGAGCCTGCCCAGCACCCGCGTCGACGCCTTCAACATCAACCTCGCCAACGAGTTCTCCCGCAACGGCCGTCGCTCCGGGCTGACGTTCGCGCCCGAGGGCGGCTCCGAGCGGATGCGCCGGGTGATCAACAAGATGGTCACCGAGCAGGACCTGATCAACACCGTCGCCGCGGCGTACTCGCACGGCTGGCGGCAGGTGAAGCTCTACTTCATGTGCGGGCTGCCCACCGAGACCGACGAGGACGTGCTCGAGATCGCCGACCTGGCACGCAAGGTCATCGCGAAGGGACGCGAGGTCGCGGGCACCAACGACATCCGCTGCACCGTGTCCATCGGCGGCTTCGTGCCCAAGGCGCACACGCCGTTCCAGTGGGCCGGCCAGCTCGACCACGAGACCACCGACGCCCGGCTGAAGAAGCTGCGCGACGTGATCCGCGCGGACAAGAAGTTCGCCCGCGCCATCGGCTTCCGCTACCACGACGGCAAGCCCGGCACCATCGAGGGCCTGCTCTCGCGCGGTGACCGCCGGGTCGGGCGGATCATCGAGGAGGTGTGGCGCGACGGTGGCCGCTTCGACGGCTGGAGCGAGCACTTCTCCTACGACCGCTGGGTGGCCTCCGCGGAGCGGGCGCTGGCCGGCACCGGCGTCGACCTCGACTGGTACACCACCCGCGAGCGCGGCTACGACGAGGTGCTGCCCTGGGACCACCTCGACTCCGGTCTCGACAAGGACTGGCTGTGGGCCGACTGGGAGGACGCCGTCCAGGCCGGTGACCCGAACGCCGAGATCCCCGAGGTCGAGGACTGCCGCTGGACGCCGTGCTACGACTGCGGGGTCTGCCCTTCGATGGACACCGACATCCAGATCGGGCCCACCGGTCGCCAGCTCCTCCCGCTCAGCGTCGTCTGAGCCCCGCCG
Source organism: Nocardioides sp. Z21_20 (assembly GCF_059766585.1). Lineage (NCBI taxonomy): Bacteria > Bacillati > Actinomycetota > Actinomycetes > Propionibacteriales > Nocardioidaceae > Nocardioides > Nocardioides sp. Z21_20. The sequence goes on along the minus strand of NZ_JCBAJX010000003.1, from coordinate 425,062 downwards.
AGTCGGTGCGACCGCGCGAGGTTGCGCCGACTGGGCGTCGTACGGGCGCGAGGTTGCGCCGACTCGGCGGTCAGGGCAGCTGGTCTTCTATGTGGGCGGGGCGGGCGCAGTAGAGGCCGACCGCCAGTTGGGGGATGACCAGGGCCAGCAGGAAGCTGATCGGCCAGGTCCAGCCGTCGGTGGCGTCGTAGAGCGCGCCGACGATGAACGGCCCGGCGGCGGCGATCAGGTAGCCCGCCGACTGGGTGAAGCCGGAGAGGGCGGCGGTCCCCGAGGGGGTGCGCGAGCGCAGCCCGATCATGGTGAGCACCAGCGGGAACGTGCAGGCGCCGATGCCGATCAGCAGTGCCCACAGCGGCGCGAGCCGGTACGGCGCGAGGATCAGGCCGAGGTAGCCGACGGGGTAGCACGACATCACCGCCAGCAGGATCCCGCGCTGGTCCGTACGCCGGGCGGCGGCGGCCGGCAGCCACAGGGAGAGCGGGATGCTCACCGCGGCCACGATGCCGAGGATCAGCCCGGCGGCGGTCGCCGACCAGCCGCTGTCACGCCACAGCTGGGCGAACCAGCCGAAGACCGCGTAGGCGTGGATCGACTGCAGCCCGAAGAACACCGCCATCGCCCAGCCCAGCCTGGTCCGCGCGACCTCCCCGAGCCGCACCCCGCGCCCACCGGGCTCGAGGTGGCGGTCGTGGGCGAACAGTCGGACCCAGGGGAGCGCGGCGACCAGTGCCAGCAGCGCCCACGCGCCGATGCCGGCCCGCCAGCCGCCGCCCGCCTCGGCGATCGGCACGGTGAGCATCAGCGCGCTGGTGATGCCGACGGCCATCGCGGTCGTGTAGAGCGCGGTGACCCGGCCGACCCGGTCGGGGAAGTGCAGCTTCACCAGCGAGGGCAGCAGCACGTTGGCGGTCGCCATCCCGGCCAGCGCCAGCGCGGACAGCGCCAGGAAGGGCGGCGTGGAGGAGACCGCCGCGCGACCGCCCAGACCCAGCACGACCGCGAGCAGGCTGAGCAGCGTGACCCGGTGCACGCCGATCGCCCGGGCCAGGGCGGGCGCCACCGCCCCGAACGCCGCGAACGCGACGACCGGCAGCGAGGTGAGCAGGCCGGCGGTGGTGTGCGACATCCCGACGCCGTCGGTGACCTCGGCCAGCACCGGCCCCACGCTGACCGCGGCCGGACGCAGGTTGAACGCCAGCAGGATCAGCCCGGCGAGCATCAGCCAGGGGGCGACCCCCGCCGCCCCGGCACCCGCGCTCGTGGGCGCGCCGGGGTCGCCGGGGTCGCCGGGGGAGGACGGCGCGGGACTGCCACCTGCGGGACGGCGCTCAGGCTGAGCTGCGGGCTGTGGTTCGGACACCCGGCGATGCTCTCAGGCGTACTGTGACGCCCGCGGCCGGGGCGCCCGCTGCGTGGGAGTCGCCGGCCGGGCCCGGCGAGCCGGGCAGGACAGGCAGAGGACAGGCAGCCAGGACAGGCAGGACAGGGATGCGGCACATCACCGACGACGAGCGCCGGGCCCGCGTCGCCGTACGGCACGGGCTGACGCAGCACACGCGCTTGCCCGACGCCGTGGCCGCGACCCGGGCGATGACGGTCCTGCACGCCACCGAGCCGGCCACCGTACACCTGTCGCTGGCCGCCCGGATGGACGCGCCGTCCCTCGCCGACGTCGACGCCGCGCTGTACGACCAGCGCACGCTGGTCAAGCAGCTCGCGATGCGCCGCACGCTGTTCGTCTTCCCCCGCGACCTGCTGCCGGCGGCGTGGGGGAGCGCCTCGGCGCGGGTCGCCACCACCCAGCGGACCCGGCTCGCCAAGGACGTCGAGGCCTCCGGGATCGCAGGCGACGGGGCGCGCTGGCTGGACACCGCCTGCGCCGCCGTCGAGGAGCGCCTCGCCGGCGGCGACGAGCTCACCGCCCAGGAGCTGCGCGAGCAGCTGCCCGAGCTCGAGGGCCGGTTCGTGGCGACGCCCGAGAAGAGCTACGGCGGGTCGTTCCCGGTGGCGCCGCGAGTGCTCACCGTGCTCGGCGCGCAGGCGCGGGTGGTGCGCGGCCACAACGCCACCCACTGGCGCGGGTCACGCCCGCGCTACGCGGCGATGCGGCACTGGCTCGGGGAGAGCCCCGAACCGTGCGGCAGCCGCGAGGGGTACGCCGAGCTGGTGCGCCGCTGGCTGCGCACCTTCGGCCCCGGCACCGCCGCGGACCTGCGCTGGTGGCTGGGATCCACCGGCGCCACGGTGACCGCGGCGCTGGCCGACGTCGGCGCGGTCGAGGTCTCCCTCGACGGCGGCGCAGTCGGCTGGGTGCTGCCCGACGACCTCGACCCCGTCTCCTACGACGAGCCCTGGGCGGCGCTGCTGCCGGTGCTGGACCCGACGGTGATGGGCTGGCAGGCGCGGGACTTCCTGCTGGGCGAGCACGGGGCCCTGCTCTTCGACCGCAACGGCAACGCCGGCACCACCGCCTGGTGGAACGGCCGAGCCGTGGGCTGCTGGCTGCAGGACGCCGAGGGCGTCGTCCGGGTGGTCCCGGCCGAGCCGCTGGCCGCCGGGGCGCGCCGCGCGCTCGAGACCGAGGCCGAGCGGCTCACCGCCTGGCTCGCCGGGGTCAGGGTCGGGACGGTCTACCCCTCACCGCTGATGAAGCAGGCCCGGGCGCAGCTCTGAGCCGGCCAGGCGCTGGGGGTTCAGGCGCTGGGGGATCAGGTGCTCGGGGGCCAGCGGGTCAGCTCGTCGCCCGGTGCACGACCTGGGCGCTGGACTGGTCGCGGGCCAGCATCAGGATCTGGTCGATGTTCACGTGCGGCGGCCGGGTGGCGACCCACCGCACGGTCTCGGCGACGTCCTCGGCGGTGAGCGGCGTGACTCCGGCGTAGACGGCGTCCGCCTTCTCCCGGTCGCCCTCGAAGCGGACCAGGCTGAACTCGGTCTCCACCATGCCCGGATCGATCTCGCAGACCCGGACCGGCTCGCCGAGCAGCTCGATGCGCAGCACCCGGGTGAGCGCCGCGACCCCGTGCTTGGCGGCGTTGTAGCCGGCGCCGCCGCGGTAGGGCTCGCGCGCCGCGACCGAGCCGATGTTGATGACCTGGCCGTCGCCGGAGGCGATCAGCATCGGGAGCAGCGCCTTGGTCATCCGCAGGGTGCCCAGCACGTTGGTCTCGTACATCCAGCGCCAGCCCTCGACGTCGGCCTGCGCCACCGGGTCGGCGCCCAGCGCGCCGCCGGCGTTGTTGACCAGCACGTCGCAGCGCTCGAGGCGGGCGACGAACTCGGTCACCGAGGCGTCGTCGGTCACGTCCAGCGGGTACGCCGTCGCGCCGCAGGACTCGGCGACCTCGGCCAGCCGCTCGGCACGCCGGGCGCCGACCACGACGTCGTACCCGGCGCCGGACAGTGCGACGGCGGTGGCGGCACCGATGCCGCTGCTGGCTCCCGTGACGACGGCGACAGGGCGGCTGCTGCTCATGATGCTCCTCGAGGTGGCGGGAAGCATGGAGCATAGGCTGTCGGGGTGCGCGACCAGCCAGAGCAGCAGGCCCCTCCCGTCCAGCGTCTCCGGATCCGGTACGCGAAGCGCGGACGGCTGCGCTTCACCAGCCACCGTGACTTCAGCCGTGCCTTCGAGCGGGCGGTGTTCCGGGCCCGGATCCCGATGGCGTACTCGTCCGGCTTCAACCCGCACCCTCGGATCTCCTACGCCGGTGCGGCGCCGACCGGTTCGGCCAGCGAGGCGGAGTTCCTCGAGATCGCCCTGGCCGAGATCGTCGACCCGGCCGCCGTGCACGGGGCGCTCGACGAGGCCCTCCCGGCCGGGCTCGACGTGCTCGAGGTCGTGGTCTCCCCGGGCGGATCGCTCTCGGACCTGCTCGAGGCGAGCCGGTGGGCGATCGACATCGAGGCCGAGCAGAACGATGCCCGGCGCGCAGTGGAGACGTTCCTGGCCACCGAGAGCGTGACCGTGGAGCGGATGACCAAGAAGGGCGTGCGCGCCTTCGACTGCCGCGCGGCGGTGGTCGCCCTCACCGTGGAGCCGGCGCCGAGCGGGCGGGGGAGCAGGCTCGACCTCGTCGTGCGCCACGCCGTGCCCGCGGTACGACCCGACGACGTACTGACCGGGCTGCGCCAGGTCACCGATCTGCAGACCGGTTCCGCCCCGCTGCTGACGCGCACCGCCCAGGGACCCCTGGACGCGGAGGCGGGCAGCGTGGGCGACCCGCTGGTCTCCTCGACATGACGAGATCCCGGGCGGCGTGTGCGATACTCGCCACGGTCGTAGATGTGGCCCACCCGCCGCTTCCTTCGACCCGACGACGTTCTCGCCGGTCCGGGACACCGGGTCGGCACGACGGATGAAGGTCGTCACCAGACCGCGACGCGGCCGGACAGTCTGTGACAGAGACGCCCCGGGCCCGACGACCGCGGCAGGTGATCGGCGCGCACCCGTTGACGCATCCCGCGGAGGGAGTCGCCGCCACACGCAGGCTTTGCGTCGTCGGTCCTGAGCATCCGGGCCGCGGCGTCGGACATGCTCGGCGCGCACCGCGCAGCCGGGCAGAGGAGCGCACATGCTCGACGAGAACCAGACAGAAGAGCTGAACAACCCGGCCCCGGACGCCTCCGGCGCGACGGGAGGTGAGGACGCGGCACCGCCGCCGCGCAAGCGAGCGGCCCGCAAGAGCACCGCCACCAAGGCGGCCGCCGGCAAGGCCCCGGTCAAGACCCCCACCCGGCGGGCGACGAAGAAGGTCGCCGCCCCGGACCCCGTGCCGGACGCCTCGGTGAGCACCGAGGCGCCGGTCGTTGCGGACGCGGAGCCGGCCACGCCCGCGGAGGCAGCCCCGGTCGAGGAGAAGGCCGCCCCGCGCAAGCGGGCCGCGGCCAAGAAGACGGCGGCCGCCAAGACCGCCGCGCCGGCGAAGAAGGCCGCCGCCAAGCGCACCACCACGCGCAAGAAGGCGGCCGCATCCGCCGAGGAGCTTCCGCTGGAGGTGTCCCCGGTGCTCGAGGCCCAGCCGCTGGCGGAGCCCGCGGCCCAGGCCCCCGAGGAGACCGAGGAGGAGGCCGCGGCCCGCGTCGCCGCGGAGCTCGCCGACGCCCGTGCGGCCGAGGCCCAGCCGATCGAGGCGGAGGACACCGTCCCCGCCGCAGCGCCGCAGACGGCCGTGCTCTTCCAGGCGCCGGACCCGACCAAGGCGGTACGCCGCCCCCGCAAGACGGCCGCCAAGAAGGTCGCCGCGCCCGTCGAGGAGCCCGCCGCCGCGGACTCCGCCGTCGCCGAGCCGGCCGCCGAGACCCGCGCCGACCAGCCGAGCGACGTTGCCGGTGACGCGCCGAGCGAGGACGCGGCCGAGAGGCCCGCGCCCCGCAAGCGCTCGCGCCGCCGGCCCGCCGCCGAGGTGGAGACGGCCACCGACGCCGACGCCGCACCGAGCGCGGAGGCCGAGGGCCAGGCGACCGAGGTCGCCCCCGAGGCCCAGCCCGCGGCGCGCCGCGGCCGCCAGAGTGCTGCGAGCCGCCAGGGCGCCGAGAGCCGCCAGGGCGACGAGAGCGACCAGGACGACGACAGCGCCCAGAGCCAGGACCAGGGCGAGAGCGAGGACGACGACGAGACCGGTGGCGGCAACCGCCGTCGCCGTCGCCGCGGCGGCCGACGTCGCCGCAAGTCCGGGGACGACTCCGCGAGCGGCGAGCAGGAGGCGGGCGAGCAGGACGGCGAGGCCGACACCACCCCCGCCGAGCCCGCGCGCGGCGGCAACGACGCCGAGGACCAGCAGGAGTCCGGTGAGGGCACCTCGCGTCGCCGTCGCCGCCGTCGCCGCGCAGGCGACGACTCCGGCAGCGAGGGCGAGGAGTCGGAGAACACCGTCACCCGCGTCCGCAAGCCCCGCTCGGCCGAGGACGAGATCACCTCGATCTCCGGATCGACCCGGCTCGAGGCCAAGAAGCAGCGTCGTCGTGACGGTCGCGAGGCCGGCCGCCGCCGCGCGCCGATCGTCAGCGAGGCCGAGTTCCTGGCCCGCCGCGAGGCCGTCGAACGAGTGATGGTCATCCGCCAGCGCGGCGACCTCACGCAGATCGGCGTCCTGGAGGACAAGGTCCTCGTCGAGCACTACGTCGCCCGTGAGTCGCAGACGTCGCTGATCGGCAACGTGTACCTCGGCCGGGTCCAGAACGTGCTGCCCTCGATGGAGGCGGCGTTCGTCGACATCGGCAAGGGCCGCAACGCCGTGCTGTACGCCGGTGAGGTGAACTGGTCGGCGCTGGGCCACCGCGACGGCCATCCGCGCAAGATCGAGTCCGTGCTCTCCTCGGGCCAGCCGATCCTGGTGCAGGTCACCAAGGACCCCATCGGTCACAAGGGTGCCCGTCTCACCAGCCAGATCAGCCTGGCCGGACGCTTCCTGGTCTACGTGCCCGACGGCACCACCAGCGGCATCTCCCGCAAGCTGCCCGACACCGAGCGCAGCCGCCTCAAGGCGCTGCTCAAGGAGATCGTCCCCGAGGGCGCCGGCGTGATCGTGCGCACGGCCGCCGAGGGTGCCAGCGAGGAGGAGCTGACCCGCGACGTCGAGCGACTGGCGGCACGCTGGGAGGACATCGCGGGCAAGGCCAAGGGCAACGCCCCGCAGATGCTGTACGGCGAGCCCGACCTGACCCTCAAGGTCGTGCGCGACCTGTTCACCGAGGACTTCTCGAAGCTGGTCATCCAGGGCGACGACGCCTGGGACACGGTGCAGAACTACGTCAGCCACGTGGCCCCCGACCTCGTCGAGCGTCTCGAGCGCTACGACACCGCGGACGGGCCGGACATCTTCGCGGCCTACCGCGTGGAGGAGCAGATCGCCAAGGGGCTCGACCGCAAGGTCTGGCTGCCCTCGGGCGGCTCGCTGGTCATCGACCGCACCGAGGCGATGACGGTCGTCGACGTCAACACCGGCAAGTTCACCGGCTCCGGCGGCAACCTCGAGGAGACCGTCACCAAGAACAACCTCGAGGCCGCCGAGGAGATCGTGCGCCAGCTCCGGCTGCGTGACATCGGCGGCATCATCGTCGTCGACTTCATCGACATGGTGCTCGAGTCCAACCGCGACCTCGTGCTGCGCCGGCTCGTGGAGTGCCTGGGGCGCGACCGCACCAAGCACCAGGTCGCCGAGGTGACCTCGCTGGGTCTGGTGCAGATGACGCGCAAGCGCATCGGCACCGGCCTGGTCGAGTCCTTCAGCGAGAACTGCGACCACTGCCAGGGACGCGGCGTCGTGATCCACGACGCCCCCGTGGAGCCCCATGACGCCGAGGACGACGGCCGTCGCGGCGCTCGCCGCGGTCGTGGCACCAAGGGTCGTGGCGAGTCCGGTGGCGACAACCGCGGCGGCGACAGCCGCGGTGGTGACAACCGCGGTGGAGGCTCGGGTGCGAGCCGGCCCGTGGTCGTGCCCAGCCCCAAGGACATCGCGGCGGTGGCTCGCCCCGAGAACGCCGAGCGGGCCCCGGTCGACGAGACGAGCGCGACGCAGCCGGCCCAGGAAGAGGCCCCCGCCAACGAGCCGGCTACTGCCGGCGCGGCGGACCAGGCTCCGACCGAGCAGGCTGCGGTGGACCAGGTTGCGGCCGAGCAGGCTGTGGTCGAGCAGGCTGTGGCAGAGAGTCAGGAGCGGCCTACCCGCTCGCGTCGTTCCCGCAGCCGGGGTGGCGCGAACCGGGCGGAGCAGGCAGCGCAGGCGGAGCAGGCGGAGACGCCCGCTGCCGAGCCGGCCCAGCCTGAGGCGAAGCAGCCCGAGGTGGCCCAGCCGGAGCCGGCCCAGCCCGAGGTGAAGCAGCCCGAGCCGGCCCAGCCCGAGGCGGCCCCGGTCGCCGAGCGGGCCCCGGCCGGAGCTCCCCAGGTCACCAAGCGGGTCGTGCGCACCCGCCGGGCGCCCCGGGTGGTCAGCACCGCGCCCGTCGCGGTGAAGGTCCAGGAGCAGGCCGACCCCACCTCGTTCACCGAGACGCCGCTGGCGACGCCCCCGGCGCCCAAGGTCGTCACCCGCACGCGCTCGCGCCGTACCGTCAACCCGGCCGCGGCCGGCGGTGGCACGGCGGGGGAGAGCGACTCCGAGCGTTGACGAGTGCCGGGCCCTCGCCGCGCACGACGTTCCCCAGTGGGGTTCGTTTTGCGGTGAGGGCCCGGCTTCCGTAGTATTGACCCTCGGCGTACCCCGGCGAATCGGTCGTGGGTGCCCTTCTGTGTGGAACCCCCACCCGGTGCTCGGCCTCACGGTCGTGCCCAGCGCTCGTCAGGGCGCCGGTGGAGGAGCCCCAGACCCGGACTTACATGCAGCAAGACGACGAAGGAGACCGCGGTGTACGCGATCGTGCGCGCAGGCGCCACCCAGCAGAAGGTTGCCGTCGGCGACGTCATCGAGATCGACAAGGTGACGACCGGTGTCGGCGAGTCGGTGAAGCTGCCGGTCGTGCTCGTGGTCGACGGCGAGGCGATCACCTCGGACGCTGCCAAGCTCGACAAGGCTTCGGTCACGGTTGAGGTTCTCGGCGCCACCAAGGGCCCGAAGATCATCATCCAGAAGTTCAAGAACAAGACCGGCTACAAGAAGCGCCAGGGTCACCGTCAGAAGTACACCCAGGTGAAGGTCACCGACATCTCCCTCTGAGCTTGCCTCAGCGGCCGGGCTCTGCAATCGACTAAGGACTGAACTCATGGCACACAAGAAGGGCGCAGCCTCGACCAAGAACGGTCGGGACTCCAACTCCCAGCGTCTGGGCGTCAAGCGGTACGGCGGCCAGTCCGTCAACGCCGGCGAGATCATCGTGCGCCAGCGCGGCACCCACTTCCACCCCGGCAGTGGCGTCGGTCGCGGCGGGGACGACACCCTGTTCGCCCTGCTCGCCGGTGACGTGGAGTTCGGCACCAAGCGCGGTCGCCGCGTCGTCAACATCGTCCCGGGCGAGTGACCTGACGCTTCTGTCTGTCACAGACCTCACCGAAGGGCGTCCCTAGAATCGGGGGACGCCCTTTCGGCATTTTTCTTTCTCACCAGGAGTTCCCATGGCTGTCCCGACGTTCGTCGACCGGGTCACGCTCCACATCAGCGCCGGTCGCGGTGGCAACGGAGTCGCTTCCGTGCACCGCGAGAAGTTCAAGCCGCTGGGCGGGCCCGACGGCGGAAACGGCGGGCCGGGCGGCTCGGTGATCCTGCGCGTCGACCCCAACGTCACCACGCTGGTCGACTACCACCACAGCCCCAAGCGGGTCGCCGAGCACGGCGGCCACGGAGCCGGTGCGCACAAGAACGGCGCCCACGGCTCCGACATCGTGCTGCCGGTCCCCGACGGCACCGTGGTGCGCGACAAGCAGGGCGAGGTGCTCGGCGACCTCGTCGGCGCCGGCACCGAGATGGTCATCGCCACCGGCGGACGCGGAGGACTCGGCAACGCGGCCCTCGCCTCCTCCAAGCGCAAGGCTCCCGGCTTCGCGCTCCTCGGCGAGCCCGGCGACGAGCTCGACGTCGTCCTCGAGCTCAAGGTCGTCGCCGACATCGGGCTGGTCGGCTTCCCCAGCGCCGGCAAGTCCTCGCTGATCGCGGCCATCTCCCGGGCCCGGCCCAAGATCGCCGACTACCCGTTCACCACGCTGGTCCCCAACCTCGGCGTGGTCACCGCCGGCGAGACCACCTTCACGGTCGCCGACGTCCCCGGGCTGATCGAGGGAGCCAGCGACGGCCGCGGCCTGGGTCACGACTTCCTGCGCCACATCGAGCGCTGCGCGGCGCTGGTGCACGTCGTGGACACCGCGACGATGGAGCCCGGCCGCAACCCGGTCGAGGATCTCGACATCATCGAGAACGAGCTCAGCCGCTACGGCGGCCTCGAGGACCGTCCGCGGCTGGTGGCGCTGAACAAGATCGACGTCCCCGACGGTCGCGAGATCGCCGAGATGGTCGTCGACGAGCTGCGCGGGCGCGGACTCTCGGTCTACCCGGTCTCGGCCGCCTCCGGCGCGGGGATGAAGGAGCTCACCTACGCGATGGCCGAGATCGTCAAGGCCGCGCGCGCGGCCCGGCCGGTCTCGGAGACCACGCGGATCGTGATCCGGCCCAGGGGAGCCGACCAGAAGGGCGACTTCCAGGTCAGCCGGACCAACGAGGGCTGGCGGGTCTCCGGGGAGAAGCCCGAGCGCTGGGTGCGCCAGACCGACTTCAGCAACGACGAGGCCGTCGGCTTCCTGGCCGACCGACTCAACCGGATCGGGGTGGAGACCAAGCTGGTCGAGCTCGGTGCCGTGGAGGGCGACGCGGTCCTCATCGGCGACCCGGACAACTCGGTGGTCTTCGACTTCAAGCCCGGCATCGAGGCCGGGGCGGAGATGCTGGGCCGCCGTGGCGAGGACCAGCGCTTCGACGAGTCGCGCCCGGCGGCTCGCCGTCGGCGCGCCATCGACGAGCTGCTGCCCGAGCGCGGGGACAACGAGACCCGCGCCGACGTGGCCCGACGCCTGGACAAGGCGGCGCGCCCCGACGTGGGCCCGATGTCGTACGAGATCGGCGGCGCCGACGACCCCGACTGGGCCGAGTCCGACCCCGACGCCGGCACCGCCGGTGGCACCGACGACGGGAACGGGGCCGCACGGGACCAGAGCCGGTGACGCGGTCGCAGGTCACCGGGGCCGGGCGTGTGGTCGTCAAGGTGGGCTCCTCCTCGCTGACCAGCGCCGCCGGCGGGATCGACCTCGCCCGCCTCGAGCACCTGGTCGACGTGCTGGCCGCGGCCCGGGGGCGCGGCACCGAGGTGGTGCTCGTCTCCTCGGGGGCGATCGCCGCCGGGCTGGCTCCGCTCGGCCTGCGCAAGCGCCCCCGCGACCTCGCCACCCAGCAGGCGGCGGCCTCGGTGGGCCAGGGGCTGCTGGTCAGCCACTACACGAAGTTCCTCGCCGGGCACCACCTCACCACCGGCCAGGTCCTGCTCACCGTCGACGACGTGGTGCGCCGCTCGAGCTACCGCAACGCCTACCGGACCTTCGCCCGGTTGCTAGAGCTCGGTGTGCTGCCGATCGTCAACGAGAACGACACGGTGGCCACCGGGGAGATCCGCTTCGGTGACAACGACCGGCTCGCCGCGCTGGTGGCCCACCTGGTGCACGCGGACCTGCTGGTGCTGCTCTCCGATGTGGACGGCCTCTACGACGGCAACCCGGCCGAGCCCGGCACCTCGCTGATCCCGGAGGTGGCCGCCGGCGACGACCTGGCCGGGGTCCGGATCGGCAGCACCGGGTCGGCCGGGGTCGGCACCGGCGGCATGGTCACCAAGGTCGAGGCGGCCCGGATCGCCACCGGGGCGGGGATCCCGGTGGTGCTGACCTCCGCCGACCAGGCCGGCGCCGCGCTGGCCGGCGACGGTGTCGGCACCCTGTTCCACCCCACCGGGCGGCGCCGCCCGACCCGGCTGCTGTGGCTGCGCCACGCCACCGAGCCGAAGGGCACCCTGCAGCTCGACGCGGGCGCGGTACGCGCGGTGGTGGAGCGGCGGGCGTCCCTGCTGGCCGCCGGGGTGACCGGGGTGACCGGCCGCTTCGTGGCCGGCGACCCGGTCGACCTGGTCGACCCCGAGGACCGGGCGGTGGCGCGTGGCCTGGTCAACTTCGACTCCGACGAGCTGCCTTCCCTGCTGGGCAAGACCAGCCAGGCGCTCAAGGCCGAGCTGGGGGCGGGCTACGAGCGGGAGGTCGTGCACCGCGACGACCTCGTCCTGCTCGGCGGGCGCTGAGCCTGCGGGAGCGGGGGCGGCCACAGGCAGTGGTCGGTTCGCGGCCGGCACCGAGCGCGCCGTACGCTGGAGGGTGCCATGACCGTCCCCCCGCCCGCGCCCGGGCTGCCCGAGAGCGCGCCCACCGTCTATCTCGACCACGCGGCCACCACCCCGATGCTGCCCGCGCCGATCGAGGCGATGACCGCGCACCTGGGCGCCGGCAACCCCAGCTCCCTGCACGCCTCGGGACGCCGCGCGCGCCGCGTGGTGGAGGAGTCGCGCGAGAGGGTCGCGCGCGCCCTGGGGTGCCGTCCCGGCGAGGTGGTGTTCACCTCGGGGGGCACCGAGGCGAACAACCTCGCCGTCAAGGGGCTCTACTGGGCCCGCCGCGCGGCCGACCCGCGCCGTACCCGGATCCTGTCGAGCACGATCGAGCACCACGCCGTGCTCGACCCCCTGCACTGGCTGCAGGAGCGTGAGGGCGCCCAGGTCGAGCTGCTGACGGTCGACGCCCTGGGTCGCCTCGACGTGGACGCGCTGCGCGCCTGCGTCGAGCAGGATCCCGAGTCCGTCGCGCTGATCACCGTGATGTGGGCGAACAACGAGGTGGGCACCCTCCAACCGATCTCCGAGGTCGTCGAGATCGCCGCGGCGCACGGGATCCCGGTGCACACCGACGCCGTCCAGGCCGTCGGGGCCGTGCCGCTGGACTTCGCCACCTCCGGCGTCGACGCGCTGACCCTGACCGGGCACAAGGTCGGCGGCCCCTTCGGCGTGGGCGCCCTCGTGGTGCGCCGCGAGCTCGAGCTCACCCCGCTGCTGCACGGCGGGGGACAGGAGCGCGACGTGCGCAGCGGCACCATCGACACCCCGGCCATCGTGGGGTTCGCCGCCGCCGTCGAGCACGCCGTCAAGCACCAGAGCGACCACGCGAGCCGGCTCCGCGCGCTGCGCGACGAGCTGGTGGAGCGGGTCCGCGCGGTGGTGCCCGACGTCATCTACGACGGGGACCCGGTACGCCGCCTGCCCGGCAACGCGCACCTGCGCTTCCCCGACTGCGAGGGCGACTCGCTGCTGATGCTGCTCGACGCCCGGGGCATCGAGTGCTCGACCGGCTCCGCGTGCTCCGCCGGCGTGCCCCAGGCCTCCCACGTGCTGTTGGCGATGGGCTGCGACGACGTGGACGCCCGCAGCTCGCTGCGCTTCTCGCTGGGACACACCAGCACCCGCGCCGACGTGGACGCGCTCGTCGAGGCGATCGGCCCGGTGGTCGAGCGCGCCCGCGCCGCCAACCGCAGGGTGCGCTGATGCGCGTCCTCGCCGCGATGTCGGGGGGCGTCGACTCGGCGGTGGCCGCGGCCCGCGCAGCGGAGGCGGGGCACGACGTCACCGGCATCCACCTGGCCCTGTCCCGCAACCCGCAGTCCTACCGCACCGGCGCGCGCGGCTGCTGCACCATCGAGGACTCCAACGACGCCCGGCGCGCCGCCGACGTGATCGGCATCCCGTTCTACGTCTGGGACATGAGCGACCGCTTCCACGAGGACGTCGTGGAGGACTTCATGGACGAGTACGCCGCCGGTCGCACCCCCAACCCGTGCCTGCGCTGCAACGAGAAGATCAAGTTCGCCGCGGTCCTCGACCGGGCCCTCGCGCTGGGCTTCGACGCGGTCGCCACCGGGCACTACGCGCAGCTGCGCACCGGGGCGGACGGGCTGATCGAGATGCACCGCGCCGTCGACCACGGCAAGGACCAGTCCTACGTGCTGGGGGTGCTCGACCAGGAGCAGCTGGCCCACTCGCTGTTCCCGCTCGGCGGCTCCACCAAGACCGACGTGCGCGCCGAGGCGGCCGAGCGCGGGCTGCTGGTCGCCGACAAGCCCGACAGCCACGACATCTGCTTCGTCGCGGACGGGGACAACGCGGGCTGGCTGCGCGAGAAGCTGCCCGCGCGCCTCGGCGACGAGCAGACGCGCCGGCTCTCCGGGGAGATCGTGGACGCCGCAAGCGGCGACGTGCTGGGCCACCACGACGGGACCTACGGGTTCACGATCGGCCAGCGCAAGGGACTGCGCCTGGGCCGGCCGGCCCCCGACGGCAAGCCGCGTTTCGTGCTCGACATCGAGCCGGTCTCCGGAACCGTGCGCGTCGGGCCCCGCGAGGCGCTCAGCGTCGACCGGATCAGCGGCATCCGGCCACGCTGGTGCGGCTCGGTGCCGACCGAGCCGCTGCACGGCACCGTCCAGCTCCGCGCGCACGGCGACGAGCACCGCGCGGTGGTCCGCGTCGACGGCGACGAGGTCCACATCGAGCTGCTCGACCCGGCCACCGGCATCGCTCCCGGCCAAGCTGCCGTGGTCTACGACGGCACCCGCGTCGTCGGCTCCGCGACCATCAGCGCCACCTCTCGAAGCGAGGCCCTCAGATGAGCTCCTTCACCGTCCGCGCCACCGGCGTCGGCTCGATGCCCGGCGACGACGCCGCGGCGTACGGCGAGGCGGTGCGGACCGTGCTCGGCGAGTTGCCCGACCTGCCGCACCTGCCCGAGCTTCCCGGACGCGGCATCACCGCCGGGATGATCGGGCGTGGCCTCGCGGTGGTCGCGGGCCTCGGCGCCGACCTCCAGCCGGCGGGCTGGCGACTCACCGACGCCTCCGGGGTCGACCACCGCCGCGCCCGCAGCCTGCTGGCCCAGGACCTGGACGCGCTCGAGGAGCAGGCACAGGGGCACGTCGGGGCGTTCAAGGTGCAGGTCGCCGGACCCTGGACGCTCGCCGCGTCGGTGGAGAAGCCGCGCGGGGACAAGGTGCTCTCCGACCACGGCGCCCGTCGCGACCTCGCGCAGGCGCTGGCCGAGGGCGTCCGCTCCCACGTGGCGGACGTGCGCCGCCGCGTCCCGGGCGTGGAGCGGCTCATCGTCCAGGTCGACGAGCCGGCCCTCGCGGCCGTGATGACGGCGCGGATCCCGACCGCCTCGGGATTCGGCCGGCACCGCACGATCGACCGGCCCGAGGCCTCCGAACAGCTGGGCTGGGTGCTCGCCGCGATCACCGAGGCGGGCGCGGAGCCGTGGGTGCACACCTGCGCGTCCGGCACCGACCTCGCGCTGGTCCGCGGCGCCGGTGCCCGCGGGCTCAGCATCGACCTCGACCAGATGTCCGCGGCCGACCACGACGTCCTCGCCGAGGCGCTGGAGGCGGGAGACGCGGTGGCGTTCGGAGTGGTCGCCTCGACCGAGCCGGCCTCGGCGCCCGACGACGCGCAGGCGACCGAGCGGGTGCTCCGCTGGCTCGACATGCTCGGCCTGGACCAGGCGGAGGTCGGGGACCGGGTCGCGGTCACCGCGACCTGCGGGCTGGCCGGAGCGTCCTGGGCATGGGCCAGGCAGGCGATGCGGCTGCAGCAGACGGTGGCGCGCAACCTCTCCAGCTGAGTTGAGCTGAGCGGAGCCCGGCGGTTTCCCGGGTTGATCTGGTCACGCCCGGTTGCCTGGGGGTGTGGGCGCCCGGGCGGAGTGGGTACCGGTCGTCGGTCCGAGAACCGACACACGAAGGAGGCCTGGCATGGCAGACCTGAGCGGCAAGAGGATCGCGATCATCGCCACCGACTACTTCGAGGAGCCCGAGCTCACCGAGCCGCGTGACCAGCTGGCCTCGGCCGGGGCGGAGGTCAAGGTGTACTCCACCGGCACCGACCCGATCCAGGCGATGCGCAACGACACCGACAAGACGATCACGGTCCCCGTCGACGGCACCCTCGACGAGCTGGACCCCGCCACGGTCGATGCCGTGGTGATCCCCGGTGGAACCGTCAACGCGGACCGGCTGCGCACCGAGGAACGGGCCCAGCAGATCGTCCGCGCGGTGCACGAGGCCGGCAAGCCCCTGGCGGTCATCTGCCACGGTCCCTGGCTGCTGGTCTCCGCCGGCCTGGCCTCGGGCCGGCGGCTGACCAGCTTCCCCAGCCTCGCCGACGACATCCGCAACGCCGGCGGCACCTGGGTGGATGAGGAGGTGGTGGTGGACGGCGACCTCATCACCAGCCGCAACCCCGGCGACCTGCCCGCGTTCATCAAGGCGCTGGAGGACGCGCTGGGCTGAGCTTTGCGGCCGGGCCTGCCGTGAGGCGGGCAGGCTGTGGACGTTTTCGAGGGCCATCCCGGGTGCCGGGGTGGCCCTCGCCCCTGTCGGCGGGGCGTGGGCAGGGATGCGGGCCTGATGTCTGGGCGTCCTCTGAGGCGCGAGTCTTTGAGGTGCCGGAGCGGGCGGAGTCGATCGGCTGTGACGTCTGTACGGCGGCGCCGGCGTTGGTCGAGCGGCTGAGGAGGGACGGCCCTCGAGGACGAAGAGCGGCTCGAGGTTGCTCGCCGCCGCCTGCGCTGAGGGGCCGCCCGAGTCCCGCGACCGCGACGGATCTGCTCTCGGCAGCCAGTGGCGGGGAGACAAAGGTAAAACTTTCGGTTGTTGTCCACAGAGGCGTGTCCGTGCAGGCCAGCGGAGGCGGGAGTGTCGGTGGTCGCTGATTGAGTGAGTGTCATGGAGATCACACTCGGCCCCGACGGCACCGGTGACGGTGGCGCTGGTGGCGCGGTCGCGGTGGTCTCCCGCGCCGAGGAGGCCCTAGCGGGGTTGGACTCGGTGCTGTGGGCAAGCCGGACCTCCGAGGAGCTGCTGGACGGCGTCGGTGCGCTGGAGGGGCTGCGGGCGCACCTGGCCGCGGTCGAGGCCGTGCTGCTGGCCGAGGTCCACGCCCGCGCCGCGGCCAAGAGCGAGCGGGCCTGGGCCTCGACCGGGGACTGGTTCACCCATGTGGGTGGGCTGCGCCGCGCGCAGGGCAAGCGGGCGGTCGACCACGCGGGGCTGTTGTGCACCGACCGGCAGGCCACGTTGGCCGCGCTGCGCGCGGGCCGGGTCTCGCCCGAGCAGGCGGGGGTGATCGTGGACGCGGTCGAGCAGCTGCCGCGCAACCCGCGTCTGCGGGCGGAGGCTGAGGCGCTGTTGCTGGGTGAGGCCGAGCGCCTGGACGCTTCCGAGCTGACCAAGGCCGCGCGGCACCTGGTCCACGTCGTCGACCCCGAACGCACCGAGCGGGATCTGGAGAAGGCGCTGGACCGCGCCGAGCGGGCGGCGCACCTGGACCGGTTCCTGTCCCTGGTCGACGACGGCGCCGGCGGGGTCCGCCTCAAGGGCCGCGGGTCGGTGGAGGACGCCGCAGTCCTCAAGGCCGCGCTGTTGCCGCTGACCAAACCCCAACCCGCGTTGAGCGACGACCCCGACGAGGGCTGCGCCGGGGAGGTGCTGGATCCGCGTGATCATGGTGCACGGTTGTGGGACGCGTTGATCCAGACCGCACAGCACGCCCTGGACACTGACCAGGCACCGGAGTCGCACGGCGCTCGACCGCGGGTGACTGTGACACTCGGCTACGGGGCGCTGACCCGGTGCCTGGACCGATGGGCCTCCACGAACGGTCACACCACCACCAACACCAACGCCGGTGCTGGTGCTGGCGCTGGTGACGTCATCGACTGGTCGCTACTCGGGACCGCGTTGCCCGACGACCTGGCCGCTGGCCTCGGAGTCACCGACGAGGGCCTCACCCTGTCCGCGGCCACCGCACGCCGACTGGCCTGTGACGCCGACCTGATCCCGGTCGCGCTCGGCGGACCGAGCGAACAGCTCGACGTGGGCCGCGCGCATCGCCTGGTCACCCCCGCACTGTGGCGGGCACTGGTCGTCCGCGACCGGCACTGCGCCTTCCCGGCCTGCACCAGGCCCCCGGTGATGTGCCACGCCCACCACCTCGTCCACTGGGCCGACGGCGGTCCCACCGCTCTGGACAATCTCGTCCTGGTCTGTGGGCACCACCACCGCACCCTGCACCACACGCCGTGGCAGGTGCGGCTCAACCCGCACGACGGGTTGCCCGAGTTCCAGCCACCCCCGGCTCGCAGGAAGGCGGGTCACCACGGTCAGCACCGCGGCGTGCAGGAGCACGACGCCCGGGACCCCGTCTGCCCGGACCCGGCCGACCTGGCACCACCGGAGTGGACCCGCCACCGACCACGCCGCGAATAGCCCGACGCCCACGGCGTGCCCGCGATGCCCACGGCGACAGTCACGGGAAAGCCCTTCGCCCTGCCACGCGCGGGAAGCTCTCAGCGGTGCCACACGCGATGACCGTGCGGCTCCTGCTTCAGCGGACTAGGAGATCCAGTGACTGGGTCACCGCAAGCTGGTTCCACGCCCGGACGCCCTTGAACAGGTAGTGCCCCACCGGGCCCATGTCGTGGAACTGCACCGAGGCGGCCACGCCACCGGCCCGCTCCAGGTAGGCGCGGGTCGCGAGCGGCGAGGTGATCTCGTCGACGGTGCCGTGGGCACCCACCAGGTGCCGTCCGGCCAGAGCCCGCACGCTCTCCCCGGGGGGCCACCACGGAGCCAGCCCCACCACCCCGACGACAGAGGGGTCGTCCGCTACGTGCACTGCTGTGCGGCCGCCCATCGAGTGCCCCAGCAGCACGACGGGTACGGCGCCGTGCGCGCGCCGTACCTGCTCCAGCGCCCAGCGGGCGTCGGGGACCGGGTCGCCGGCGTTCCACCCGCGGACCCGGTGCCGCAGCAGCCAGGTGCTCACCCCGGCCGCGCGGACCCGCGACGCGATCGCCCGTTGCATGGCCGCCGTGCGCAGGAACGAGGCGCTGCGCAGGTCGACTGGGAGCTCGGAGCGCTCCAACCCGCCGTGGAGCATCAGCACCAGCCCACGCGGGACCCCGGGCACGTCGTTGCGCACCAGCGCGGGGGAGAGGCCTGAGGCAGGCAGCGCGAAACGAGCCACAGTGGACAGGATGCCGCACGCCCCCGGGCCTGGGCGTGAGGAGTGTCGGTGCCACACGGCAAGATGGTCCCCATGACTTCATCCGGGGTGTCGGAGGCTTCCGACCAGGCGCGCGACCGGCACAAGGAGCTCAGCGAGCAGGTCGAGGAGGCGCGCTGGCGCTACTACGTCCTGGACTCGCCCACCCTCTCCGACGCCGACTTCGACGCCGGGATGCGCGAGCTCGAGGCCCTCGAGGAGCAGTTCCCCGAGCTGCGGACCCCCGACTCGCCCACGCAGAAGGTGGGTGGAGCGGTCTCCACCGAGTTCACCCCGGTGGACCACCTCCAGCGGATGGAGAGCCTGGACAACGCCTTCTCCCTCGAGGAGCTCGCCGAGTGGCACGCGCGGCTCGCCCGCGACGGCGTCGAGGCGCCCGCGCTGCTGTGTGAGCTCAAGGTGGACGGGCTCGCGATCAACCTGCTCTACGAGAACGGGCGGCTGGTCCGTGCGCTCACCCGAGGGGACGGTCGCACCGGTGAGGACGTGACGCCCAACGTCAAGACGATCGACTCCATCCCGCACCGGCTGACCGGGACCGCCGAGCTCCCGGTCCCGGAGCTGCTCGAGGTCCGCGGCGAGGTGTTCCTGCCCGTGGAGGCGTTCGAGCGGCTCAACGTGGCGATGACCGACGCCGGCAAGCCGGTCTTCGCCAACCCGCGCAACGCGGCCGCCGGCTCGCTGCGGCAGAAGGACCCGCGCGTCACCGCCACCCGCGCGCTGGGGATGGTCTGCCACGGCATCGGCGCGCGCACCGGCTTCGAGCCGGTCTCGCAGTCCACGGCCTACGACGCGCTCGCCGCCTGGGGGCTGCCGGTCTCCGAGCGGGTCCGGGTGCTGCCCGACCTCGAGAGCGTGCGGGAGTTCATCGAGTACTACGGCGAGCACCGCCACGACGTCGAGCACGAGATCGACGGCGTCGTGGTGAAGGTCGACGACGTGCGGCTCCAGCGGCGGCTGGGCTCCACGAGCCGCGCGCCGCGCTGGGCGATCGCCTTCAAGTACCCGCCCGAGGAGGTCAACGCCAAGCTCCTCGCGATCGAGGTCAACACCGGGCGCACCGGCCGCGTCACGCCGTACGGCGTGATGGAGCCGACCCGCGTCGCCGGCTCGACGGTGGAGATGGCGACCCTCCACAACGCCCATGAGGTACGGCGCAAGGACGTGCGCCCCGGTGACACGGTGATCCTGCGCAAGGCCGGCGACGTGATCCCGGAGATCGTCGGGCCGGTCCTCGCGCTGCGGCCCGAGGGGCTCGCCGAGTGGGTGATGCCGACCGAGTGCCCGGCCTGCGGCACGCCGCTGGCCCAGCAGAAGGAGGGCGACAAGGACCTGCGCTGCCCCAACCACCAGAAGTGTCCGGCGCAGGTGCGCGAGCGGGTCTTCCACGTCGCGGGTCGCGGCGCCTTCGACATCGAAGGGCTGGGCTCCGAGGCCGCGACGGCGCTGCTGGAGGCGGGGGTGATCACCGACGAGGGCGACGTGTTCTTCCTCGACGAGGACAAGCTCTCGCGCACCGAGTTGTTCACCCGGGCGGCCAAGAAGTCCGAGGGTGAGGGGCGGGTGCTCTCGGCCAACGGCCGGCGGCTGCTCGACAACCTCGACCAGGCCAAGCAGGTGCCGCTGTGGCGGGTGCTGGTCGCGCTGTCGATCCGTCACGTCGGGCCGACCGCGGCGCGCGCGCTGGCCCAGGAGTTCGGCTCGATGGACGCCATCCGTGCGGCCACCCTCGACGAGCTCGCGGCCGCCGAGGGAGTCGGCCCCACCATCGCCGAGTCCGTGGTGCGCTGGTTCGAGGTGGACTGGCACGCCGGGATCGTCGACAAGTGGCAGCGCGCCGGGGTGGCGATGGCCGACGAGCGTGACGAGTCGGTCCCGCGCACCCTGGAGGGGCTGAGCATCGTGGTGACCGGCTCCCTGGAGCGGTTCAGCCGCGACCAGGCCAAGGAGGCGATCCTCGCCCGCGGTGGCAAGCCGGCTTCCTCGGTGTCGAAGAAGACCGCCTTCGTGGTGATCGGCGACTCTCCGGGGTCCAAGGCAGACAAGGCCGAGCAGCTCGGGGTGCCGATCCTCGACGAGGACGGGTTCGAGACCCTGCTGGCCCAGGGGCCCGCGGCCGTCGCTGCCGAGGACGGCCAGGAGGGCGAGGGCTCCTAGCCCGCGGCGGGAACGGCGGCGCTGGCGTCAGGCCTCGGTCCCCAGCAGACGGACCGCCTGCGGGTACTCCTGGAGCCGGGCCAGCAGCTGGCTCCAGAGCACGTCGACCGCTCCCCGGGGTGCGCCGCGCCGGCGCATCACCTCCTCGAGCCACCGGCGGGCACCGTCGGGCACCGTGGGGTCCTCGGTGAGCAGGCCGCCCGCGACGCAGTCGACGAGGTGGGGGACGTAGTTGCTCAGGACGGCGCGCCAGTCGTCGGGGGCCACGATCTCCCCGGGTGCGCCGACGAGGCCCAGCACGCCGTCGACCGCGTCGAGGACGTCGCGGACCAGCACGTCGGCTCCGGCATGCAGCGTCTGCGCCTCGACCGCGCCGGCGTGGTGGAGCGCCGGCGCGGCCGTGACGTGGCGGGGGATCGTGGCGAGCAGGTCCCGGGCGGCGGCCGGCGAGGCGGCGTACGCCGTGGCGCCCAGGCGGGCGGCCCGCACACCGGCTGGGTCGAACGCCTGGCCGCCGACGACGACCGGGGTCCCGGTGCCGCGCACCGCCTCGATCTGGCGGCGTACCCGGGGAAGCGAGCTGGCCATCGAGGCGCTCAGCAGCACGGCGCGCGGCCCGGCGTCGATGATCCTGCCGACGAGTCCTCCCGAGGAGGCGTCGGCGCCGACGAAGACGGCGTCGTGACCCCACGAGCGCAGCGACTCCACGACCACCCGGGCCGCCAGCGCGTGCCACTCGAGCTCGGCGCAGCCCACCAGCACGCTGGCCTCGGAGCGGGGCTGGGGAAGGTCCGCGCCGAGGTGGCGCACCACGTACTCGCTCACCGCGGTCGCCGCATGCTCGTCGGAGACCGTCCAATCGTTGACGGCCCAGCGTTCCCCGACGCGCCGCTGGGCGCCCAGGACCACGTGGCGCAGGACGTCGGCCACCGACACCCCGCGCTCGCGCACCGCGACGGCCACGGCGAGGGCTCGCTGCGGGTCGCGGGCCTCGACGGCCGCCCAGTAGTCCGTGAGGTCTCCGGCGACGAGGCCGCTCACCGCGGCCCTGGGCGGTACTGCACGGCGATCAGGGCGATGTCATCGTGCTCGTGGTCGCGGATGTGGGTGCTGACCGCCATCGCGACACCCTCCACGAGGGCCGAGGAGGAGCCGCCCGAGAGCTGGCGCAGCAGCTGGTGCAGCCGGTGGTCGCCGTACATGTCCAGGGAGCCGCGCGCCTCGGTGACCCCGTCGGTGTGCAGGATCAGCGTCTCCTGCGGCGCGAGCACGACCGTGGTCACCTCGAAGGACATGCCGTCGCCGAGTCCGAGCGCCGGACCGAGCGAGGCGACCTGCTCGAGCGCGCCGTCGGCGCGCAGCACGAGCGCGGCCGGGTGGCCGGCGCCGGCCAGGTCGATCACCAGGCGCCCGGGGTCGCCGTCCGTGGGCCCCGCGTCGGCGCGACAGTTGCGCAGCCGGGCGCAGACGGCGGTCGCGAGCGTCTCGGAGTACTCCGTCGACTCCGAGATGAGCACCCGGTTGACGAGCCCCAGGATCCAGTCCGGGGAGCGCTCGACGTGGGAGGCGGTCCGGACGGCGTTGCGGATCCGCTTGGCGGCCACGGCGGCCTCGACGCCCTTGCCGGCGACGTCACCGAGCAGGAGGGTCAGGTCGTCGACGGGGCCGTGTACGTCGAAGAAGTCGCCGCCGACCGCCTCGTGCTCGTGGGCCACCCGGTAGAAGGTGGCGATGTCGAGGTCGGCGATCTCGGGGATGCGCGGCGGGGTGAGCGACTCGCGCAGCACCGAGGCGACGTGGCGGCTCTCCGCGACCACCAGGGTGGCGTCCAGGACCACCGAGATCCGCTGGGCGAGGTCGTCGAGGAAGCCCAGCGAGCCCTCGTCGAAGCCGAACCCGGGCGCCCGTCCGATGCTCAGCACCCCGAACGTGCGTCCGCGCGAGGTCAGCGGCAGCAGCACCAGGATCTCGGTGCCGGCGCGGTCGAGGTCCTCGGCGACCGATGGGTCGGCGACCAGGGATTCGATCACGACGCGGCGCGCGGGCTGGCGGGTGGACAGGACGATCTGCTCGGTGATGCCCTGGCGGGCCGCCTCGTCGAGGGCCGGCGTGGCGTGATCGGCCCGGTAGCCGTGCGTCGAGCGGGGGGTGGAGCCGTGCACGGCGCCGCTGGTGAGCTGGCGGGTGCCGGACCACAGGGTCACCTGCGCGAAGCTCGCCATCTCCTCGACCAGCAGCGAGACCATCGCCTCGGCGGCCCGGCCCGGGTGCTGGACGGCGGAGACGGTGCGCGAGAGCCGGAGCAGGAACTCCGCGCGCGAGGAGGCCTGGGCCAGCCGGGCGCGGGGCTCGGAGGCGCGCGAGTCGGCGAGGAGGCGGGCCTGACGTTCACGGACTGGTGTGGCCACCGCGTCCCCCTTGCTGGTCCGAGAGGGCCGTTGGCAGCGGCCCAGCCGATGGCCGGAGGCCGATGGGTTGTGGGCGATTCTAGCGACGGCAGCCAGCGCGGTGCCACCGCGCCCACGTCCCCGACTTCGGGCCGGTAGGAGCGGGGCCTAGGATTCTCCCTATGCCTGAAATCACCCGAGACGAGGTCGCCCACCTGGCCGACCTTGCCCGGATCGACCTGTCCGACGCCGAGCTCGACCATCTCGCCCCGCAGCTGAGCGTGATCCTCGAGTCGGTCGCCTCGATCAACGGAGTCGCCGGTGACGACGTCCCGCCGACGTCGCACGCCCTGCCGCTGACCAACGTCTTCCGTGAGGACGTGGTGGTGCCGGGCCTGAGCGCCGAGCAGGCGCTGGCGGGCGCTCCCGAGGCGGAGCAGCAGCGCTTCAGCGTGCCGCGGATCCTGGGGGAGGAGGCGTGATGAGCGACCTGACCCGCAAGACCGCCGCCGAGCTGGCCGACATGCTGGCCTCGGGCGAGACGACCTCGGTCGCGCTCACCCAGGCCCACCTCGACCGCATCGCCGAGGTCGACGGCCCGGTCCACGCCTTCCTGCACGTCGACGCCGAGGGTGCGCTCGCCCAGGCTGCGGCCTCGGACGCGCGTCGCGCCGCCGGCACGCCGGCCGGCCCGCTCGACGGCGTGCCGATCGCGGTCAAGGACGTGCTGACCACGATCGGGCTCCCCACGACCTGCGGCTCGCGGATCCTCGAGGGCTGGGTCCCGCCGTACGACGCCACGGTGGTGGCCCGCCTCAAGGCCGGGGGCCTGCCGATCCTCGGCAAGACCAACATGGACGAGTTCGCGATGGGCTCCTCCACCGAGCACTCGGCGTACGGGCCCACCCGCAACCCGTGGGACCTCGACCGGATCCCCGGCGGGTCCGGCGGCGGCTCCGCCGCGGCCGTGGCCGCCTTCGAGGCGCCGCTGGCGCTGGGCACCGACACCGGCGGCTCGATCCGCCAGCCGGGCGCCGTCACCGGCACCGTCGGCGTGAAGCCGACCTACGGCGGGATCTCGCGCTACGGGCTGGTCGCGATGGCCAACTCGCTGGACCAGGTCGGCCCGGTCACCCGCACCGTGCTCGACGCGGCGCTGCTGCACGAGGTGATCGGCGGGCACGACCCGCTCGACTCCACCAGCATCGACCAGCCGCTGCCCGCGCTCGTCGAGGCCGCACACAGCGGGGCCGCCGGCGACATGACCGGCGTGAAGGTCGGGGTGATCACCGAGCTCGGCGGCGAGGGCTACCAGGCCGGTGTCCGTGCCCGCTTCCAGGAGTCGCTCGACCTGCTCGTCGAGGCCGGCGCCGAGGTCGTCGAGGTGTCCTGCCCGAGCTTCGTGCACGCGCTCGCGACGTACTACCTGATCATGCCGTGCGAGGCGTCCAGCAACCTCGCCAAGTTCGACGCGATGCGCTACGGGCTGCGGGTGCTGCCCGAGGGCGTCGACGCCCCCTCGGCGGAGGAGGTGATGCGCGCCTCGCGCGACGCCGGCTTCGGCGACGAGGTGAAGCGCCGGATCATCCTCGGCACCTACGCGCTGTCCAGCGGCTACTACGACGCCTACTACGGGCAGGCGCAGAAGGTCCGCACGCTGATCAAGCGCGACTTCGACGCGGCGTTCGAGAAGGTCGACGTGCTGGTCTCGCCGACCGCGCCGACCACGGCGTTCAAGATCGGCGAGAAGGTCGACGACCCGCTGGCGATGTACCTCAACGACCTCGCCACGATCCCGGCCAACCTCGCCGGCGTGCCCGGCATCTCGGTGCCCGCCGGGCTGGCCGAGGAGGACGGCCTGCCGGTCGGCTTCCAGATCCTCGCCCCCGCGCTCGCCGACGACCGGCTCTACCGCGTCGGTGCCGCGCTGGAGACCCTGTTGGAGAAGTCCTGGGGCGGCCCGCTGCTCGCCCAGGCGCCCGCCCTGGAAGGAGCGGCTCGATGACCACGTCCGTGACCGGCGAGACCCTGCTCTCCTTCGAGGAGGCGCTGGAGAAGTTCGACCCGGCGATGGGCCTGGAGGTCCACGTCGAGCTGAACACCAACTCCAAGATGTTCTGCGGCTGCCCCACCGAGTTCGGCGCCGAGCCCAACACCCAGGTGTGCCCGACCTGCCTGGGCCTGCCCGGCGCGATGCCGGTGGTCAACGCCAAGGCCGTGGAGTCCGCGATCCGGATCGGCCTGGCGCTGAACTGCGAGATCGCCGAGTGGTGCCGCTTCGCGCGGAAGAACTACTTCTACCCGGACATGCCGAAGAACTTCCAGACCTCGCAGTACGACGAGCCGATCGCGTTCGAGGGCTGGACCGACGTCGAGGTCGACGGCGAGACCTTCCGCGTGGAGATCGAGCGCGCGCACATGGAGGAGGACACCGGCAAGACGCTGCACGTCGGCGGCTCCACCGGCCGCATCCACGGCGCCGACTACTCGCTGGTCGACTACAACCGCGCCGGCATCCCCCTGATCGAGATCGTCACCAAGCCGATCATGGGCAGCCGGGAGAAGGCGCCGCTGATCGCCAAGGCGTACGTCGCGCACCTGCGCGAGATGATCCTGGCGCTCGGTGTCTCCGACGCCCGGATGGACCAGGGCTCGATGCGCTGCGACGTGAACCTGTCGCTCTCGCCGAAGGACGACGGCAAGCTCGGCACCCGCACCGAGACCAAGAACGTCAACTCGCTGCGCTCGGTGGAGCGCGCGGTGCGCTACGAGATGCAGCGGCACGCGGCGATCCTCGACGCCGGTGGCTCGATCCTGCAGGAGACCCGGCACTGGCACGAGGACACCGGGGTGACCACGAGCGGGCGCGAGAAGTCCGACGCCGAGGACTACCGGTACTTCCCCGAGCCCGACCTGGTGCCGGTGGCTCCCTCTCGCGAGTGGGTCGAGGAGCTGCGCGCCTCGCTGCCCGAGCCGCCCCGGGAGCGTCGTACCCGGCTGCAGGCCGAGTGGGGCTTCACCGACCTGGAGATGCGCGACACCGTCGGCGCCGGGGCGCTCGCCCTGGTGGAGGCCACGATCGCGGCCGGCGCGACGCCGCAGGCGGCCCGCAAGTGGTGGCTCTCCGACCTGGCCCGGCGGGCCAACGACTCGGGCACCGACATCGCCGCGCTGGGCGTCAGCCCGGCCGAGGTCGCCCGCGTCCAGGCGCTCGTCGACGAGGGCCGGATCAACGACAAGCTCGCCCGGCAGGTCTTCGAGGGCCTGGTCGCCGGGGAGGGCACCCCCGACGAGATCGTCGCCGCCCGCGGGCTCGCCATCGTCTCCGACGACGGCGCGCTCGGCGCGGCCGTCGACAACGCCATCGCCGCCAACCCGGACGTGGCGCAGAAGATCCGCGACGGCAAGGTGGCTGCGGCCGGTGCGCTGATCGGGGCCGTGATGAAGGAGATGCGGGGTCAGGCCGACGCCGCCCGAGTCAGGGAGCTCATCATCGAGAAGCTCACCTGACCCGCCGACCCGTCACTGCCTCGACCAGACACGGCGTGTTTCGCCGAGGCAGTGACGGGTCGCCAGGGGTTTGTTGAGGAAGGGGCTAGCCATGCAGCGCAACGACGAGGATCTGAGGGGCAGCTGGGGACGCGGTCGGCGCCGCCGGCGCTCTCGGCGGACACGGGTGCTCGCGGGGCCCGCGCTGGTCCTGGCCCTGACGGCCGCGCTGGCGGGCTGCGGCGACGACGGTGACGACTCCTCCGGCGACGCGTCCAGCGAGCCGAGCAGCTCCACGGAGCCCAGCGGCGACGCCGCCCCCACCTCGGCCCGCTCGCAGGCCGCGGCCGAGTGGCTGCTCGACCAGCTCGAGGACGACGTGATGGTCGGCGAGTACGGCCCCGACTACGGGATGACCGTGGACACCGCCCTGTCGCTGGCGGCGTTGGAGGGGTACGACGATGAGGTCGGCGAGATCGCCGACACCATGACGCAGCACGTGGCCAGCTACACCACCGGCGTCGACGCCGGCTCGGCCGACGACGTCTACGCCGGGGCGCTCGCCAAGACCACGGTGCTGGCCCAGGTCGCGGGCGCCGACCCGAGCGACTTCGGGGGCGTGGACCTCATCGACCGGCTCGAGCAGCAGGTGGGCGACCAGAACCCGGTGGGCAGGCTCGCCGACAAGGTCACCGACCCTAAGGGGACCGACTACGCCAACGTGATCGGCCAGGCGTACGCCGTGCGCGCGCTCGCCGCGGCCGACTCCCCGGAGACCGACGCGGCCACCGAGTACCTGCTCGAGCAGCAGTGCGAGGGCGGCTACTTCCGCCTCTACTTCGCCGCCCCCGACGCGGCCGAGCAGGGCTGCGTCGCCGGTGATGCCGAGGCGAGCCCGCCCGACGTCGACGTCACCGCGATCGCGGTGCTCGCGCTCGCCGGACAGGAGAAGGACCCGGTGGTGGGCGCCGCCCTCGACGACGCCACCGCCTGGCTGGGCGAGCAGCAGCGTGAGGACGGCAGCTTCGGCGGGGCCACCTCCACCGAGGCCCCCAACGCGAACAGCACCGGGCTCGCCGGCTGGGCGCTGGGCGGTCGCGGCGAGGAGGGGGCCGCCGCGGACGCGGCCACCTGGCTGTCCTCGCTGCAGATCATCGAGCAGGCCTGCACGGTGCCCGCCCTGGTGGAGGAGGTCGGCGCGGTCGGCTACGACGAGGCCGCGCTCAAGGCCGCCGACAAGGGCCTGAGCGAGGCCTCCCTCACCCAGTGGCGGGCAGCGACCATCCAGGCGACGCCGGCGCTGGGCTGGCTCGAGCCCGACGAGCCGGGCACGCCGAACTGCTGAGGACGACTGCTACATTGCGTGGGCTGGGGCCGCACCGGTCGCAGCACTCACAAGTTCATCACGCCCGTCGCTGGGGGAAGCCGGTCCAAGTCCGGCGCTGACCCGCAACCGTAGGCCCCTCGCGAGGGGCGAGCCGGAGCACCCACGCCGAAGCGTCCTGACGTCACACGCTGTCGAGGAAAGCAGCGGGTGGTGCCCAGCCTGGGTGCTGTCCGCTGCCGCAGCGGAAAGGGCACCCCTATGAAGCTCCACTCGCGAGGCCCCGCCGGGCATCGTCTCGCCCTGCTGGGCGCCTCACTCGCCCTGCTCGTGGGCGGCCTGGTCTCGGTGGCCACGGCGCCCGCCGCCTCCGCGGCCGGCTGCTCGAGCACCGGCGGCGTCACGGTGGTCGTCGACTTCGGCGACCTCGGCGGCGGCGTGCGGCAGGGCTGCGCGCCCTCCGGCGGCGGCCGCCCGGCCAGCGAGGTCGTGCGCGAGGCAGGATTCACCCTGGACCACGTGCAGCGCCAGCCGGGCTTCGTCTGCCGGGTCCAGGGCGCACCCTCGGCGGACCCGTGCGTGAACACCCCGCCGGCGGACGCCTACTGGGCGCTGTACTGGTCCGACGGGGAGTCCGGCACGTGGTCGTACGCGACCGCCGGGGTCGATGCCTTCGAGGTCGCCGACGGTGGCTACGTCGCCCTCGCCTGGCAGGACAGCCTGGCCGAAAGCCTTCCCGGTCTCCGGCCGGCTCCGCGCACGCAGGCCACGGGCGGCTCCGAGGCCGCGCCCTCGCCCGCCGCATCCGCGGACACTCCGGCCGCTGAGCAGACCGGTGACATCCCGAGCGCCCAGAACGGCGATCCCGTCGGCGATCCTGCTGGCGATCCCGTTGGCGATGAGAGCGGCGAGGCGGCCTCGGCGGACGACGCGCCGAGCGGCGGCGTACCCGGCTGGGTCACGCTGACGGTGCTGGCCGTGCTGGTCGTCGCCGCCGCGACCGCGAGCGTCGTACGACGACGGCGGGGGAGCACCTCACCGTGAGCCGTCCGCCCCGCGTCACCCGGCTGCCACGCGACCTCCACCCGGTCGCGTGGTGGCTGTGGGCGATCGGCCTGGCCGTGGCCGCGTCGTGCACGACCAACCCGCTGGCCCTGGCGCTCGTCGTCGGGGTCGCGGTGGTGGTCGTCGCGGCGCGGCGCTCGGACCAGCCGTGGGCGCGGGCGTTCCGGCTGTACCTGTTGATCGGCCTGGTGATCGTCGTGCTCCGGGTGCTGTTCCGGATCCTGCTGGGCGGTGGGGACGGGCAGACGGTGCTCTTCACCCTGCCCGAGATCCCGCTGCCCGACTGGGTCCTGGGGATCCGGCTGCTCGGCCCGGTCACCCGCGAGTCCCTGCTCTTCGGGCTCTACGACGGGATGCGGCTGGCCGCGATCGTGATCAGCCTCGGGGCCGCCAACGCGCTGGCCAACCCCAAGCGGCTGCTGCGGTCCGTGCCGGCCGCGCTCTACGAGGTCGGCAGCTCGCTGGTGGTCGCGGTCAGCGTGCTGCCGCAGCTGGCCGACAGTGTGCGCCGGGTCCGGGCGGCCCAGCAGCTGCGTGGGGGACCCAAGGGCCGGATCAAGAGTCTGCGGCGGCTGCTGGTGCCGGTGCTCGAGGACGCGCTGGAGCGGTCGCTGAGCCTGGCCGCCGGGATGGACACCCGCGGGTACGGACGCAGCGGCGGGCTCTCGCCTCGTCGCCGGGCCGGGACCGGCGCGCTGATGCTGCTGGGGCTGGGCGGGCTGTGCGTGGGCGCCTACGCCGTGCTCGACCAGACCGCGCCGCGCTGGCTGGTGGTGGTGATGCTCGGCCTCGGCGTCGCCTGCGCCGCGCTGGGTCTGCTCAGCGCCGGCGGACGGGTGGTGCGCAGCCGCTACCGCCCCGACACCTGGCGCGCCGCCGAGCTGGTGACGGTCGCCTCCGGGGCCGTCGCGGCCGGCGCGCTGTGGTGGGTGGCGCGCGACGACCCGGTGGCGGCGCACCCGGGGGTGACCGCGTGGCCGGTGCTGAGCGTGGTGGCGCTCCTGGGACTGCTCCTCGCCCTCGTCCCGGCGCTCGCCACGCCACCGCCGCGCCTGTCCCCGGGCCGCACTGGGCCCGCTCCGACCCGGCGAGGCCAGCCGGCGAGCACCGCGCCCGGCCCCGGCCCGACCGCGACCTCGAGCCCCACCACGACCAGACCCGACAGCAAGGAGCCGGCGGCATGATCGAGCTGCGCCAGATCACCTTCCGCTACGCCGCCGAGGCGCCGCTGGTGCTGGACGCCGTCGACCTCACCCTCGAGGAGGGCGAGCTGGTGCTGGTCTCCGGGCGCACCGGCGTCGGCAAGTCGACGCTGCTGGGCGTCCTCACCGGGCTGGTGCCCCGCTTCAGCGGCGGCGTGCTCAGCGGCGACGTCCTGCTCGACGGCACGAGCATCATCGACCTTCCCCCGCGCGAGCGGGCGCACGCCATCGGGTACGTCGGGCAGGATCCCGCGTCGGGCTTCGTCACCGATACCGTCGAGGAGGAGCTCGCCTACGGCATGGAGCAGCTCGGCCTGGCTCCGGAGAGCATGCGCCGTCGCGTCGAGGAGACGCTCGACCTGCTCGGCATCGCCGAGTTGCGCGACCGTGACCTGCGCACCCTCTCCGGTGGGCAGCAGCAGCGCGTCGCGATCGGGTCGGTGCTCACCATGCACCCGCGGATCCTGGTCCTCGACGAGCCCACCTCCGCGCTCGACCCGACCGCCGCCGAGGACGTGCTGGCGATCCTCACCCGGCTGGTGCACGACCTCGGGCTGACCGTGCTGCTGGCCGAGCACCGCCTGGAGCGGGTGGTGCCGTTCGCGGACCGGATGGCGCTCTTCGCCGGCGCCGGGCGGGTGCAGGTGGGGGAGCCCGCAGAGCTGCTGCGCACCTCGCCGGTGGTCCCCCCGATCGTCGAGCTCGGCCGGCTCGCCGAGTGGGAGCCGCTGCCGCTCAGCGTGCGTGACGCGCGGCGCCGGGCCCGCGGGCTGCGCGAGAGGCTCACCACGGCGGGGCAGCCTGCGCCCCCCGAGCCGGTCGCGGGCGAGCGCCGCCCGCTGCTGCGCGCCCGGGGGGTCACCGTGACGCACGGGGCGGACGTCGCCGTGCGCGGGGTGGACCTGGACCTCGACAGCGGACGGGTGACCGCCCTGATGGGGCGCAACGGGTCGGGCAAGTCCTCGCTGATCTGGGCGCTCCAGGGGACCGGGCGCAGGCGTGCCGGCACGGTGAGCGTCCTCGGCGACGACCCGGCCGACCTCGCGCCGGCGGCGCGCCGCGAACGGGTCGGCCTGGTCCCGCAGACGGCGGCCGACCTGCTCTACCTCGAGACCGTCGAGGAGGAGTGCGCCGCGGCCGACGACTCAGCCGGGTCCGCCGGGGCGCAGCCGGGGACCTGCCGGGGGCTGCTGGACCGCCTGGTGCCGCGGATCCCGGGCGGCGCCCACCCCCGCGACCTCTCCGAGGGACAGCGCCTCGCGCTGGTGCTGGCGATCGTGCTCACCGCGCGCCCCGCCGTACTGCTCCTCGACGAGCCCACCCGGGGCCTGGACTACGCGGCCAAGCGGGTCCTCGGCCGGATCCTCACCGACCTCGCCCAGGAGGGCCGCGCCGTGCTGGTGGCCACCCACGACGTCGAGTTCGTCGCCCAGGTGGCCGACGACGTGGTGGTGCTGGCCGAGGGGGAGGTGGTCTCCTGCGGCCCGGCGGCGCGGGTGATGGCCGAGTCCCCGTCGTTCGCCCCGCAGGTCACCAAGATCCTCGGCCCGCCGTGGTTCTCCGTCGGCCAGGTGGCCCGGTGCCTGGAGGCGGTGTGAGGGGGGCTGGGTGGGCGGCTCGGGGCCGCCGTTGGGGACCAAACGGCGACGAAAAGCCGCCCCGGGACGCCGTCTCTGCCCAATCGGCGACCTCCGCCGTCCCCCTGGGCACCCGGTCGGCGGCCGTGCTCGGAGTGGCCTCGCTGGCGGGATTGGTGATGATCCTGTGGCCCCTGCTGGTCCGGGTGGACGGGGGCCAGCGCGTCGACCCGCCGTTCCTGTTCTTGATGCTGCTGCCGGTGGTCCTGGCCGTCGTACTCGCCGAGCTCAGCGAGGGTGGGATGGACTCCCGGGTGCTGGCGGTGCTGGGCGTGCTCACCGCGGTCAATGCGGTGCTGCGCGGCATCAGCGCGGGTACGGCGGGCGTCGAGCTGGTCTTCTTCCTGCTGATCCTGGCCGGACGGGTGTTCGGTCCGGGCTTCGGGTTCGTGCTCGGCTGCACGTCCCTGTTCGCCTCCGCGTTCGTCACCGCCGGCATGGGGCCGTGGCTGCCGTTCCAGATGCTGGTCGCCGCGTGGGTCGGGATGGGCGCGGGTCTGCTGCCCCGGCGGCTGGGAGCGCGCGCGCTGACCGGGCGCGCCGAGATCGCGCTGCTGGTGGTCTACGGCATCGCCGCCGCCTACCTCTACGGCCTGCTGCTCAACCTGCAGGGCTGGCCCTACGTCCTGGGCATCGCGGTGCCCGGCCACGAGGGCGGGCTCTCCTACGTCCCGGGGGCGCCGCTGCTGGAGAACCTCGAGCGGTTCGGCGTCTACACGCTGCTCACCTCCACCGGCAGCTTCGACACCGGCCGCGCCCTCACCACCGCCCTGGCCATCGTCATCCTGGGCCCGGCCGTGCTGACCACCCTGCGCCGTGCCTCGCGGCGCGTGGTCGTGCACCGCACCACGGCGACCTGAGCCCGCTCCGTCGGGCGGACCGGCTCAGGGGCGGACCACCAGGATCCGGTCGTCGGCGGCGGCCGGGTCGCCACGGCCGTCCCGGTTGGACGTGGTGACCCACAGCCGGCCGTCGGGGGCGGAGACGACGGTGCGCAGCCGGCCGTACTCGCCGACGAAGAAGTCCTGCGCGGTGCCGGCGCGGCCGCCCTCGACGTCTACGCGCCACAGCCGCTGGCCCATCAGGGCCGCCAGGTAGAGGTGGCCCTCGAGGTAGGCCAGGCCCGAGGGCGACGCCTCCCCGGTCGACCACACCACCTGCGGGTTGGTGAGCCCGCCGCGCTCACCGCGCCCCTCGACCTCGGGCCAGCCGTAGTTGCTGCCCGCCTCGATCAGGTTGAGCTCGTCGAAGCTGGAGTCGCCGAACTCCGAGGCCCACAGCCGACCCTCGTCGTCGAAGGCCAGCCCCTGGACGTTGCGGTGGCCCAGCGACCAGATGGGGGAGTCGGGCACCGGGTTGCCGGGGGCCGGGTCGCCCTCGGGGGTGATCCGCAGGATCTTGCCGGCCAGCGAGTCCGGGTCCTGGGCCAGCTCGCGCTCGCCGGTCTCGCCGGTGGAGACGTAGAGGTGTCCGTCCGGTCCGAACGCCAGCCGGCCGCCGTCGTGGATGAACCCCGCGGGGATGGCGTCGAGCACGACTTCGCTCTCGCCGAGCCGCGTGCCGTCGTACGTCGCGCGCACGACGCGGTTGTCCGAGGCCGTGGTGAGGTAGAAGAACAGGGTCCGGTCCTGGGCGAAGTCCGGGGAGACGGCGACGCCGAGCAGCCCGGCCTCGCCCTGCGGCGCGGCGGCCTCCATCACCCCGATCGGCCGGGCCCGCCCCCCGCGTACGGCGAGGACCCGGCGCGAGTCGCGCTCGGTGACGATCGCGGTGCCGTCGGGCAGGAAGTCCACGCCCCACGGCGTGGCCAGCCCGGTCACGACGGTGTCGACCACGGCAGGGCGCCCCGCAGCGGCGGACGCGGCTCCGCTGGAGGCGGCCCCCGAGGGACTCCGGGTGGGGCTGGACCCGGCCGTCACGGTCGGCGGGTCGAGCTCCGCGTCCTCGCCGCACGCGGCCAGGGACCCGGCGAGCAGCAGCCCGGCCAGCCCGACGGCGGTGCGGCGGCGGTTCACGGCTCCAGCCTCCCCAGGAACTCCAGCAGCAGCTCGTGGATCACCTCCGGCTGCTCGAGCCCGAGGAAGTGGCTGCCGGCCAGCTCGACGTACGTCGCGTCGTCGAGGCGCTCGGCGGCGCTGCGCATGTCCGGGGCGCCGGCCATCAGGTCGTAGCGTCCGGCGACCAGGAAGACCGGCACCTGCACCTGGCTCAACGAGACCCGGTCGTGGCGGTGGGTGTGCAGGGCGAGGTGGCCGTACCAGTCCAGCGGCGTGGTGAAGAACTCGCGGACCGCCCGCGCGGTCAGCTCGGGGTCGGTGACCGGCAGCATGAACCCGGAGTGGGAGAGCACCGCGACGGTGCGCGGGCCGATCGGCAGTCGACGCGCGATCGGGCTGAGGGCCGGACCGGCATAGCGCAGCACCCGGGCCACCGAGACCGCGACCGCGCGGCGTACCGGGCGGGGCAGGTGCAGGGGGCGCAGCATCGTGGAGAACGTCTCGCCGGGCACGCCGGCGACGGCGAAGAGGCCGGTGACGCGCTCGGGGTGGAGGGTCGCCAGCTCGAACATCGTGTTCACGCCGATCGACCAGCCCATCAGCGGAGTCCGGTCGATCCCGGCGTGGTCCATCACCGTCAACGCGTCCTCGACCAGGTGCTCCACGCCCACCCGCCGCGGGTCCAGAGGGCGCTCGGAGCCGCCGGTGCCGCGGTGGAACCACGACACCACCCGCACGCCGCAGTCCGGCCCGAGCAGCGAGGGCCAGACCCAGGGATTGGTGCCCAGGCCGTTGCAGAGCACGACGGTGGGGCCGTCGATGCGCCCGTCCGGGTCGTTGGTCCAGGCCCGCAGCACGGTGCCGTCGGGGCTCTCGACGTCATAGACGTGCACCTCGCGGAGAGGATCGCTCGGCACGAGACCGGAGGCCGACTCGGCGGCGGGGAGTGCGCTCACAGTCGCGATTGTGCCTCACCGGCGGCGCCGGGGTGCGGAAAGGGATCGAGCCCGCCGGCCGGGGGAGGCCGGCCGGCGGGCTCAACCGTGGGCAGCTCGCGCTGCGTCCTCCGGCGAGGTGAGGAGCTGGGAGGTCCCGGCCAGGGTGGCGAGGAACTCCTCGACCTCGTTCTGCTCCGCACGACGTTGGGCGAGAGCGGTGGAGGCGATCATGGCGTTGCGTCGCGATCCCTGCTGGGACTCTGCCGCCCAGGCCGCGGCGCGGTCGTGCGCGAGGCGCAGGGCCGTGCGGGGGATCGCCGTCAACGAGCGGTTCAGAAGGATCATCGTGGGCCCCGATCGCTTGCTGTCCGAGTACGAACCTCGCGGATTCGATGTGATCGAGCCTAGGGGGCCGCTCTTGTCGCGCGCGTCACCGTCAGGTGACATCTGGGTGAACGCGTCCCGGGATCAGTCCGGGACCGGCTCGGTGTGGGCCGGGGCTCCCGCCGAGCGGGTGGCTCCCGCGCTCGCGGCCACCACGCAGACCAGCGCCAGCCACTGCAGCGGACTGAGGAACTCGTGCAGCAGCACCGCCGCGGCCAGCGCGGCCACCGCCGGCTCGATGCTCATCAGGATGCCGAAGAGCGCCGGGGGCAGGGTCCGCAGCGCCACCAGCTCGCAGCTGTAGGGCAGTACCGAGCTGAGCAGCCCGACCAGGGCGCCGAGCAGCAGCACCCGGGGGTCGAGCAGCGCGCTGCGCTCGCTGGAGAGGACGGCGGGGGTGAGCAGCGCGGTGGCGACGATGCTGGCCACGGCCAGCCCGCTGAAGCCGGGCCAGCGGGCCCCGGTGCTCGCGCTCAACAGGATGTACGACGCCCAGCCGGCGCCGGCGAGCAGGGCGAAGGCGACCCCGACCCAGTCCAGGTCGGCGGGCTGCAGGCCGAGCAGCAGCACGCCCACGGCGGCCAGCGCGACCCAGAGCAGGTCGCGGGCCCGCCGTGAGCCCAGCACCGCCAGGCTCAGCGGCCCGACGAACTCGATGGTGACCGCGATGCCCAGCGGGATCCGGGCGAAGGACTGGTAGATCGACCAGTTCATCAGCGCCAGGCTGGCGCCGAAGCCGCACACGACCAGCCAGTCGTGGCGTGAGCGGCCGCGCAGCGCCGGGCGGGCCAGCACCACGAGCACCACGGTGCTGGTGGCCAGCCGCAGCCAGACCAGCGTGGTGGGGGAGGCCAGGTCGAAGAGGTCCTTGGCGACGGCGGCGCCGAGCTGCACCGAGGCGATCCCGACGAGCACCAGCAGCACCGCTCGCCCCACGTCCCCGCCCCTCCCCGCCACACCCACCAAAGCCCAGCACCCTATCCCCACCCCCTCACCCCACCCCCCCACCCCGCCGACCCGTCACTGCCTCGACCGACACGCCGCTGGGATCCCGCATCAGTGACGGGTCGGCGATGAATCCTGGCCGGTGGGGGAGTCCACCCTCGCGACCAGGCCCGCCCGGGGCCGGGCTCACCTGTGGAGGCGAGATGACGACGATGCTCCTGGTCGGGACGCGCAAGGGGCTGTGGATCGGGCGCTCCGACGACGCCCGCGAGCGATGGGAGTGGGACGGCCCCCACTTCGACATGATGGAGGTCTACTCCGCTCTGGTGGACACCCGGGGAGAGGCGCCGCGGCTGCTGGTGGGGGCGTCCTCGCCGTGGACCGGCCCGCAGGTGTGCCGCTCCGACGACCTGGGCTGCACCTGGCAGGAACCGGGGGGACTGGCGTTCCCCGAGTCGGCCGGCACCTCGGTGGAGCGCGTCTGGCAGCTCCAGCCCGGGGTCGGCGAGCGGACGGTGTGGGCCGGCACGGAGCCCGGCGCGGTGTTCCGCTCCGAGGACGGTGGCGAGACCTTCGCGCTCGAGAAGGCGTTGTGGGACCACCCGCACCGGCCGCAGTGGTCGGCCGGGTTCGGCGGACAGGCCTTCCACACCGTGCTGCCGCACCCCAGCGATCCCGGATCGGTGACCGCGGCGCTGTCGACCGGCGGGGTCTACCGCACCACCGACGGCGGGCGCAGCTGGGAGCCGCGCAACCGCGGCATCCGCGCCGAGTTCCTGCCCGAGGGCGAGCAGTACCCCGAGTTCGGCCAGTGCGTGCACAAGGTCGCGCGCCACCCCGCCCGCCCCGAGCGGCTCTTCGCCCAGAACCACGGCGGGGTCTACCGCTCCGACGACGAGGGCGGCTCGTGGATCTCCATCGCCGAGGGCCTGCCGGCCGACTTCGGCTTCCCGATCGTGGTGCACCCCCACGACCCCGACACCGTCTACGTCTTCCCCCTCGACGGCTCGGTGGGCCGCTACCCACCGAAGGCGCGGGCCTCGGTCTGGCGCTCGCGCGACGCGGGTGAGACCTGGAGCGAGCTGCGCCACGGGCTGCCCGACGGGTTCTTCGTCGGGGTGATGCGCGACGCGATGTGCGTCGACGCCCACCCCACCCCCGGCGTGTACGTCGGGGCGCGCAACGGCAGCGTCTGGGCCTCCGCCGACGCCGGGGAGAGCTGGCGCGAGGTGGTCCGGGACCTGCCCGACGTGATGGTGGTGCGCGCCGGGGTCGTCTAGGTGGGGGCCGGCCTCAGCCCGGGCCGGGCTGCGCGGGCAGGGGCGGGACCCCGTCGATCGAGGACAGGTCCTCGGGAAGCCGGCTGGGGTCGGGCACTCCGGCGGTGATCCGGGACCCGTCCGCGCGCCGCCCGCCCAGCAGCGGCCGGGTGCCGAGCGTGCCGTCCTGGCGTGGGCCGTGGCCGTCGATGGCGATCGACACCGGCTCGCCGGGGCGCACGACGTACTCGGTGCCGCGCAGGCTGAACGGGACCTCCCCGGTGCCCTCGTCGACCTGCGCCGACAGCTGGGTCTGGGTCAGCTCGAAGCGGACCCGGGTGCCGCGCCACATCAGCTTGAAGCTCAGCGAGGGCCACGCCGCAGGCAGCCGCGGGTCGAAGCTGAGCCGGCCGTCGTGGTCGCGCATCCCGCCGAAGCCGTTCACCAGCGCCGTCCACAGACCTCCGGCCGAGGCGATGTGCATCCCGTCCGCGGTGTTGCCGTGCAGGTTGCACAGGTCGACGTAGAGGCACTGACGGAAGTAGTGCATGGCCACCTCGTGGTAGCCCACCTCGGCCGCGATCACCGACTGCACGACCGCCGACAGCGTGGAGTCGCCGGTGGTGATCGGGTCGTAGTACTCGAAGTTCGCCTTCTTCTCCGCCATCGTGAACCGGTCACCCTGCAGGAAGGTGGCCAGCACGACGTCGGCCTGCTTGAGCACCTGGAAGCGGTAGATCACCAGCGGGTGGTAGTGCAGCATCAGCGGGCGCAGGGCGGCGGGGGTGCGGGAGAGGTCCCAGACCTCGCGGTCGAGGAAGTGGTCGTCCTGGGGGTGGATCGCCAGGCCCTCGTCGAAGGGGATGTACATCCCGGCGGCGCACTCGCGCCACTCCTCGAGCTCCTCCTCGCGCAGGCCGAGGCGGGCCACCATCTGCCCGTACGCCTCCGGCCGGAGCCTGTGGACCTCCTCGACCGCGTGGGAGGCGTGCTCGAGGTTGTAGCGCGCCATCACGTTCGTGAACAGGTTGTTGTTCACCACGGTGGTGTACTCGTCGGGCCCGGTGACGCTGTGGATGTGGAACGAGCGGCCGCCGTTGTGACGCCAGAAGCCGAGGTCGGCCCACATCCGGGCGGTCTCCACCAGCACGTCGACGCCGTCGCGGACCAGGAAGTCCAGGTCGCCGGTGGCGTGAATGTACTTGCTCAGGGCGTAGGCGATGTCGGCGTCGATGTGCACCTGGGCGGTCCCGGCGGCGTAGTAGGCGGAGGCCTCCTCGCCGTTGATCGTGCGCCAGGGGAACATCGCCCCGCTGGTGGCCAGCTCGCGGGCCCGCTCACGCGCGGCCGGCAGCATCCGGGTGCGGAAGTGCAGCGTGCCACGGGCGATCTCGGGCTGGGTGTAGACGAGGAACGGGGTCACGTAGATCTCGGTGTCCCAGAAGTAATGCCCCTCGTAGCCGGCGCCGCTCACCCCCTTGGCGGGGATGCCCTGCTGGTCGGCCCGGCCGCTGGCCTGGGCGAGCTGGAAGAGCGCGAAGCGGATGGCCTGCTGGGTCTCCCGTCCGGCGTCCACGACGACGTCGGAGCGTTCCCAGAAGCGGTCGTACCAGGCTCGCTGCTCGGCGTGGTAGTGCGCCACGCCGTGGTGGCGGACCCGGTCGAGAGTGCGGTCGCAGCGGTCGGAGAGCTCGCGCACCGGCACCCCACGCGAGGTGTGGTAGGCGACGGTCTTGGTGAGCCGGATGCTGCGGCCCTCGACGGCGTCCACCTCGAAGACCATCTTGCCCAGGTCGTCCTCGCTGGCGACGAGCGCGTCGTAGTGGTTCTCGGTCTCCAGCTGATGGTCGGCGGCGACGGCGATCGTCATCCGCGAGTTGGCGCACTGGTAGCCCAGCAGCATCCGGTCGTCGTGGGCGTAGTCGAGGCGGGGGAACAGCACCCGCTCCTCGAACCCGCCGTGCTTGCGCGGGTCGATGCCCTCGCCCATCGCCGCCGCGGCGACGTGGTACTCGTCCTTGCCGTCCTGGCGGTTGAGGATCTGCGAGGAGATGACGATCGGCGCGCTGCCCTGCAGCATCGTCACCTCGAGGGTGAGCACCGCCAGGTGGCGCTGGGTCATCGACACCATCCGGGTGGAGTCGATGCGCACCAGCTTGCCCGACGGGGTCCGCCAGATCAGGCTGCGGCGCAGCAGCCCGTCGCGGAAGTCCAGGGTGCGCTCGTAGTGCTCGAGGTCGGCGGTGCCGATGATCAGCGGCTCGTCGTCGACGTAGATCTTCATGACCTTGGCGTCCGGGACGTTGACCATGGTCTGGCCGGTCCGGGCGAACCCGAAGGCGGACTCGGCGTGGCGGATCGGCCAGGTCTCGTGGAACCCGTTCACGAAGGTTCCGTGGCTGTGGGCGTTGCGTCCCTCCTCGGGGTTGCCGCGCATCCCGAGGTAGCCGTTGGCGACCGTGAACAGGGTCTCGGTGACGCCCAGGTCGCTCGGGTCGTGCGAGGTCTCGACCAGCTGCCACGCATCGGCGGGGAAGCGCCGGCGGTCCAGCAGCTGGTCGGGCCGCTCGGTGCTCACGCGAGGAGCTCCGCCAGGTCGGTGACCACCTGGTCGGCGCCGGCGTCGAGGAGCACCTGCTCGCCGGCGCCACGGTCGACGCCGACGACCAGCCCGAAGCCGCCTGCCGCGCCGGCGCGCACGCCGGAGACGGCGTCCTCGATCACCACCGCCCGCTCAGGCGGTACGGCGAGCATGCTCGCCGCGTGCAGGAACGTGTCGGGCGCCGGCTTGCCGGCCAGGCCCATCTCGGTGGCCACCCGGCCGTCGACGATGCACGCGAACCGCGAGAGCAGGCCGGCGGCGGCCAGCACCGCGGGGGCGTTCGCCGAGGA
This sequence comes from Nocardioides sp. Z21_20, assembly GCF_059766585.1. Lineage (NCBI taxonomy): Bacteria > Bacillati > Actinomycetota > Actinomycetes > Propionibacteriales > Nocardioidaceae > Nocardioides > Nocardioides sp. Z21_20. Next base: position 384,759 of record NZ_JCBAJX010000003.1, on the reverse strand, counting down.
GGACACCACAGCCAGGGGCATGCCCTGGTCGCGCAGGTGGTCGAGCAGCTTCACCGAGCCGGGGTAGGCCTCGACGCCCTCCCGCTCGAGCACCTCGTTGAAGGCGACGTTCTTGCGGTTGCCCAGACCGCACACGGTGGCCTCGCGGGGGTCGTCCTCGGGGTCGCCCTCGGGCAGCACGATGGCGCGCGAGGCGAGGAAGTCGCGCACCCCGCTGTAGCGCGGCTTGCCGTCGACGTGGGCGAAGTAGTCGGCGTCGGTGTAGGGGGAGCGATCACCCCCCAGGTCGGCCGGCGCGTCGGTGAGGAACTCGTTGAACATGGCGGCCCAGGCGTGCATGTGCACGACCGCGGTCGGGGTGATGACGCCGTCGAGGTCGAACAGGGCTGCGGAATAGTCGTCCCAGGTCACGGACCAAGGCTAGGGCCACGCACACCCTTTGCGCATTCCCCACTAGCCTGGGGCCATGAGCAAGACGCCCGAGACCCCTGACATCAAGCCCCGCTCCCGCGACGTCACCGACGGACTCGAGAAGGCCGCCGCACGCGGGATGCTGCGTGCGGTAGGGATGGGCGACGACGACTTCGCCAAGCCGCAGATCGGCGTCGCCTCGTCGTGGAACGAGATCACCCCCTGCAACCTGTCGCTGGACCGGCTGGCCAAGGCCGTCAAGAACGGCGTGCACGCCGGCGGCGGCTACCCGCTGGAGTTCGGCACGATCTCGGTCTCCGACGGCATCTCGATGGGGCACGAGGGGATGCACTTCTCGCTGGTCTCGCGTGAGGTGATCGCCGACTCCGTCGAGGTGGTGATGAGCGCCGAGCGGCTCGACGGCTCGGTGCTGCTGGCCGGCTGCGACAAGTCGCTGCCCGGCATGCTGATGGCCGCGGCCCGTCTCGACCTGGCCTCGGTGTTCCTCTACGCGGGCTCGACGATGCCCGGCCAGGTCGACGGCAAGGACGTCACGATCATCGACGCCTTCGAGGCGGTCGGCGCCTGCCTGGCGGGCAAGATCAGCCGCGAGGAGGTCGACCGCATCGAGCGGGCGATCTGCCCCGGCGAGGGTGCCTGCGGCGGCATGTACACCGCCAACACGATGGCCTCGGTCGCCGAGGCGCTCGGCATGTCGCTGCCCGGCTCGGCGGCGCCGCCGGCGGTGGACCGCCGTCGCGACGGCTTCGCCCACAAGTCCGGCGAGGCCGTGGTCAACCTGCTGCGCAAGGGGATCACCGCGCGCCAGATCCTGACCAAGGAGGCCTTCGAGAACGCCATCACGGTGGCGATGGCGCTGGGCGGCTCCACGAACGTCGTGCTGCACCTGCTGGCGATCGCCCGCGAGGCCGAGGTCGAGCTGACGCTCGACGACTTCAACCGGATCGGCGACAAGGTGCCGCACCTCGGCGACCTCAAGCCCTTCGGCCGCTTCGTGATGAACGACGTCGACAAGGTCGGCGGCATCCCGATGGTGATGAAGGTGCTGCTCGACGCCGGCCTGATGCACGGCGACTGCCTCACCGTCACCGGCAAGACCCTCGCCGAGAACCTCGCCGACATCGCGCCTCCCGGTGTCGACGGCGAGGTGATCCGCGAGATGTCGCGCCCGATCCACAAGACCGGCGGTCTGACCATCCTCAAGGGCTCGCTGGCCCCCGAGGGCGCGGTGGTGAAGACGGCCGGCTTCGACACCGAGGTCTTCCGCGGCACCGCCCGGGTCTTCGACGGGGAGCGGGCCGCGATGGACGCGCTCTCCGAGGGCCGGATCTCCGCCGGGGACGTGGTGGTGATCCGCTACGAGGGCCCCAAGGGCGGTCCGGGGATGCGCGAGATGCTCGCGATCACCGGTGCCATCAAGGGCGCCGGGCTCGGCAAGGACGTGCTGCTGCTCACCGACGGCCGCTTCTCCGGCGGCACCACCGGTTTGTGCGTCGGGCACGTCGCCCCCGAGGCCGTCGATGCCGGTCCGATCGCGTTCGTGCGCGACGGCGACCAGATCATCCTCGACGTGGCCAACCGGCTGCTCGAGCTCGAGGTGGACGCCGACGAGCTCGAGGCGCGCCAGGTCGGCTGGGAGCCGAACCCGCCGAAGTACACCAAGGGCGTGCTGGGCAAGTACGCGCGCACCGTGCAGTCGGCCGCCGTCGGCGCCGTCACCGGCTGAGTCGTGGGGGGTCCCTCGGCCCGGCGCGGGGGGCCCGGCGACCCGTCGTACGCCGCCGCGCTGGACGCCGACGACCCGCTCGCGCCGCTGCGCGCGCGGTTCGTCGGCGCCGGGGGCGACCTGGTCTACCTGGACGGCAACTCGCTGGGCCGCCCGCTCGAGGTCACCGCCGAGCGTCTCGCCGGCTTCGTGCGCGAGGAGTGGGGCGGTCGCCTGATCCGCGGCTGGGACGAGGGCTGGTTCGACCTCCCGCTCACCCTCGGCGACGAGCTCGGGCGGGTCTGCCTGGGGGCCGCACCCGGGCAGTGCGCCATCGGCGACTCGACCACGGTGCTGCTCTACAAGGCGATGCGGGCCGCGGTCGCGGCGCGTCCGGGACGCAGCGAGATCGTCGTGGACCGCGACAACTTCCCGACCGACCGCTACGTCGCCGAGGGGGTCGCTCAGGAGTGCGGGCTGCGGCTGCGCTGGATCGACGTCGACGCCACCGCCGGGGTCGGCGCCGAGCAGCTCGCCGAGGCGGTCGGTGCGGACACGGCCCTGGTCGTGCTCAGCCACGTCGCCTACCGCTCGGCCTGGCTCGCCGACCTCTCCGGGCTCACCGCGATCGCCCACGACGCCGGGGCGCTCGTGCTGTGGGACCTCAGCCACTCCGTCGGCTCGGTACCCGTCGAGCTGGACGCGGCCGGGGTGGACCTGGCCGTGGGGTGCAGCTACAAGTACCTCAACGGCGGACCCGGCGCCCCGGCGTTGGTCTACGTCGCCGAGCGCCACCTGGAGAGCCTGACCCAGCCCGTGCGCGGCTGGATGGGGGCGCGCGATCCGTTCCTGATGGGCCCCGACTACGCGCCGGCCGCGGGGATCCGCCGCTTCCTCAGCGGCACCCCGCCGATCGTCGGGATGCTCGCCGTACAGGACATGCTCGCGCTGCTGGGCGAGGTCGGCATGCCCGCGGTCCGCGCCAAGTCCGTCGCGCTCACCGACTACGCGGTGGAACTGGCCGACGAGCTGCTGGCGCCCCTCGGCGTCACGCTCGCCTCGCCGCGCGAGGCCCGGCTGCGCGGGGGACACGTGACGCTCAGCCACCCGCGGATGCGCGAGGTCACCGCGGCGCTGTGGCGCCGCGACGTGATCCCCGACTACCGCGACCCCGGCGGCCTGCGCCTGGGCCTCTCCCCGCTGTCCACGTCGTACGACGAGGTGCGGCGCGGGCTGCTGGCGACGCGGGAGGTGCTGGGTGGGTGAGGGTGGCGGCGGCGTCGGCGTCCTAGAGGTCGCCGTTTGGTCCCCAACGGGTGCGTTTCCGGGCTTCTGAGCGCCGTCTGTGACCAATCGGCGTACGTCGTGGCCACGGCGCCGCGGCGTACGGCGCGGCGGCGTACGGCGCGGCGGCGCGGCGGGGCGGCGGCCCGGCGTACGGCGCGGCGGCGTCAACCTGGTTGCTTCTGGGGGCCGGGCACGGCAGGGTCTGAGCGTGCTGATCCGCTATCCCCGTCCCCTCGTCCCCGGCGACCGCATCGGCGTCACCGCCTCCTCCTCCGGCGTCCCCGAGGCGCTGCGGGCCCGGCTCGACCACGGTGTGCAGGTGCTCCGCGAGCGCGGCTACGACGTGGTGGTCGGCGACTGCGTGGAGGGTGACGGCCCGGTCAGCGCGCCGGCGCCCGAGCGCGCCGCCGAGCTGCAGGCGATGCTGCTCGACCCGCAGGTGCGCGCGGTGGTCCCGCCGTGGGGAGGCGAGCTGTCCATCGACCTGCTCGACCTGCTCGACTGGGACGCCCTGGCGCAGGCCGAGCCGACCTGGCTGGTGGGCTTCAGCGACCTCTGCACCGTGCTGCTCGCGCTGACCACGCGGCTGGGCTGGGCGACGCTGCACGGCTCGAACCTGATGGACACGCCCTACCGCCCCGCTCCCGGCCTGGCGCACTGGACCGACGTCGCGGGCGCCACGTCGCCGTTCACTCAGACCAGCCCGGGCCGGTACCGGAGCGCGGGCTGGGACGACTACGAAGGGGAGCCGACCGTCGCGGAGATGACCCTGGACGCGGCGGGTGGATGGCGCCTGGTCGGCGCGGACCGCCTCGACGTCACCGGGCGACTGGTCGGCGGCTGCCTGGAGATCGTCCACCACCTGGCCGCGACGCCGTACGGCGACGTGGCCCGGTTCGGGCGCGAGCACGCCGACGAGGGCCTGATCGTCTACCTCGAGGCGGCGGAGGCCGAGGCCTACGACACCGCGCGGAGCCTGCACGGGCTGCGCCTGGCCGGGTGGTTCGAGCACGCCCGGGCGGTGCTGATCGGGCGGACCTCGGCTCCACCCAGCGCCGCGATGAGCCAGCATGACGCGGTCCTCGACGCGCTCGGTGAGCGCGGCGTACCGCTGGTGCTCGACGTGGAGTGCGGGCACGTGCAACCGTTCCTGCCACTGGTCAACGGCGCCCGGGCGCGGGTCGTCGTGGACGGCGATCGACACGAGATCACCCAGACCTTCGACTGAGAGGCGTGGCATGGACCAGCGGATCAGCTTCATCACGCTCGCGGTGGCCGACCTCGACGCCAGCCGGCGGTTCTACCTCGACGGCCTGGGCTGGCAGGCGGCGCTGGAGGTGCCCGGCGAGGTGCTGATGATCAAGGCGGGGGAGCGGCTGGTGCTCTCGCTGTGGGACGCCGCCGCCTTCGAGGCCGAGGTGGGGCCGATCGCGCGAGGCGACGGGTTGGCACCGTTCGCGCTGGCGCACAACGTCGCCACCGACGCCGAGGTCGACGCGGCGCTGAGTACGGCGCGTGCAGCCGGCGCGGCGCCGGTCCACGACGCCGTGCAGCGCGAGTGGGGCGGCTACTCGGGCTACTTCGGCGACCCGGACGGCTACCGCTGGGAGATCGCCCGCAACCCCGGGCCGATCGGACAGGAGGTGCTGCCATGAGCCCCGCGCCCAGCGCCGAGGACAGCGTCCCGCTCAGCTCCGAGGAGGTGATCGCCGAGGAGCTGACCGACTGGCGCCAGCTGCTGCAGTCGCTGCACACCCGGCTGCGCACCGGCGACCACCGGACCGGGACGCGCCTGCTGCGCGCGATCGCCGAGGCGGCCGACGAGGAGGACCACCACCCCGACCTGGACCTGCGCTACGGACACCTCGACGTGCGGCTCACCAGCCACGACGTCCGGGCGGTCACCCTGCGCGACGTACGCCTGGCCCGGCGGATCAGCGAGCTCGCCGCCGAGGCGGGCGTCACCGCCGAGCCCCAGGCCGTGCAGGTCCTCGAGGTGGCCCTCGACACCCCCGACTACCGGCTGGTCAAGCCGTTCTGGCGGGCCGTGCTCGCCCTCGGCGACCACCCGACGTACGACGCGGAGCTGGGCGACCAGGGCGGCCCGCTGCCGGTGCTGTGGTTCCAGGAGGCGGTGACGCCACCGGGCCCCGACGTCGCGGGGCGCCAGCGCTTCCACCTCGACATCCACGTGCCGTACGACCACGCCGAGGAGCGGGTGTCCGCCGCGCTGGCGGCGGGTGGCACGATGGTGGACGAAGCCGAGGCCCCGACCTTCTGGGTCCTGGCGGACGCGGAGGGGAACAAGGCCTGTGTCTGCACCTGCCTAGGGCGCTGACGCGGGTCGGGGCCGGCCGCCGGACGTGTTGAACGACGTGATGCGCCAACATGTGAGATTCGGATACCAACATATGGGACGCGTGACACACTCGCTTGACGCCGGACGGCGCCAACCACGAACGTAGGTGCATGCGCATGGACCTCCTTGTATGCACGCGACGCGTGAGCTGAGACCCCTCGTCTCACCGCACACGCGTCCGCCCCTCGCTGCCGTCAGGCCGAGGGGTTTTTTGTTGGTCCGAGCAGCACCAGATCGCAAGACAGACGGGAACGAACATGGCCGAGCAGGGCAGTCAGAGTCAGGGTCAGATCACCGGCGCCCAGAGCCTGATCAAGTCGCTCGAGTGCGCGGGCGCGGAGAACATCTTCGGCATCCCGGGCGGCGCGATCCTCCCGGCGTACGACCCGCTGATGGACTCCACCCGGATCCGCCACATCCTGGTCCGCCACGAGCAGGGAGCCGGCCACGCCGCTCAGGGGTACGCCTCGGCGACCGGCCGGGTGGGCGTGTGCATGGCGACCTCCGGCCCGGGCGCGACCAACCTGGTCACCCCGATCGCGGATGCCTACATGGACTCCGTGCCGATGGTCGCGGTGACCGGTCAGGTCGGCGCCTCCTCGATCGGCACCGACGCCTTCCAGGAGGCGGACATCCGCGGCATCACCATGCCGATCACCAAGCACAACTTCCTGGTCACCGACCCCGCGGAGATCCCGCGCACGGTCGCGGAGGCCTTCCACATCGCCTCGACCGGCCGGCCTGGCCCGGTGCTGGTCGACGTGGCCAAGTCGGCGCTGCAGGCGATGACCGACTTCCGCTGGCCCGGCGAGCTGCAGCTCCCCGGCTACCGGCCCGTCACCCGTCCGCACAGCAAGCAGATCCGTGAGGCGGCCCGGCTCATCCTGGAGTCGCGCCGCCCGGTGCTCTACGTCGGTGGCGGCACCATCCGCGCCCGTGCCTCCGAGGAGCTGCGCGTGCTCGCCGAGCTGACCGGCATGCCGGTGGTCACCACGCTGATGGCGCGCGGCGCGTTCCCCGACAGCCACCCGCAGCACCTGGGCATGCCGGGCATGCACGGGTCGGTGGCGGCCGTGGCCGCCCTGCAGCGCAGCGACCTGATCATCAGCCTGGGCGCCCGCTTCGACGACCGGGTCACCGGCAACCTCGACTCGTTCGCGCCCTCGGCCAAGGTGATCCACGCCGATATCGACCCTGCCGAGATCGGCAAGAACCGCCACGCCGAGGTCCCGATCGTCGGCGACTGCCGCGAGGTCATCGCCGACCTGGTCGCCGCGCTGCGCGTCGAGGCCGACGCCGGCAACACCGGCGACTACGAGTCCTGGGTGCAGTTCCTGGCCGGGGTCAAGGTCAAGTACGCGCCCGGCTACGAGACCCCGCCGGGCGGCGCCCTCGCGCCGCAGTACGTGCTGGAGCGTCTCGGCGCCATCGCCGGGCCCGACACGATCTACACCTCCGGGGTGGGTCAGCACCAGATGTGGGCCGCCCAGTTCATCAAGTACGAGCGCCCCAACACCTGGCTCAACTCCGGGGGCCTCGGCACGATGGGCTACTCGGTGCCCGCCGCGATGGGGGCCAAGGTGGGCTGCCCGGACACCACGGTCTGGGCGATCGACGGCGACGGCTGCTTCCAGATGACCAACCAGGAGCTCGCCACCTGTGCCATCGAGGGCATCCCGATCAAGGTCGCGGTGATCAACAACGAGTCGCTCGGCATGGTGCGCCAGTGGCAGACGCTCTTCTACAACGAGCGCTACTCCAACACCAACCTCCAGCGCCACGGCGGGCCCATCCGGATCCCCGACTTCGTGAAGCTCGCCGACGCCTACGGCTGCGTGGGACTCTCCTGCGACAGCCCGGCCGACGTCGACGCGGTGATCAACAAGGCGATGGAGATCGACGACGTGCCCGTGGTGGTGGACTTCCGCGTCCACCGCGATGCGATGGTGTGGCCGATGGTGGCCGCCGGCACCAGCAACGACGACATCAAGTACGCCCGCGACCTGGCCCCCCAGTTCGACGAAGACGACCTCTGAGGAGCAGCGCAATGACCAAGCACACCCTCTCGGTCCTGGTCGAGAACAAGCCGGGCGTCCTGACGCGCATCGCCGGTCTCTTCAGCCGCCGGGGCTTCAACATCGACAGCCTGGCCGTCGGGCCCACCGAGCACCCCGAGGTCTCCCGGATGACGATCGTCGTCAACGTCGAGACCTCGCCGCTCGAGCAGGTCACCAAGCAGCTCAACAAGCTGGTCGAGGTGATCAAGATCGTCGAGCTCGACCCCGGCGCGAGCGTGACCCGCGAGCTGATGCTGGTCAAGGTGCGCGCCGACGCCGAGACCCGCGGTCAGGTGCTGGACACCGTCCAGATCTTCCGGGCCAAGGTCATCGACGTCGCCACCGACGCGGTCACCATCCAGATCACCGGGAACGCCGCCAAGCTGGCCGACTTCCTGCGGGTGCTCGAGCCGTTCGGCATCCGTGAGCTCGTCCAGTCGGGCATGGTCGCCATCGGCCGCGGCTCGCGCTCGATCACCGAGCGCACCCTGCGCCCGGTCCCGGTGCCGGTCCCGGCGCCACCGGTCGGGGCCTCGACCCTCGGCTGAGGCCGGCCTCGGGCTGTCGGTTTCCCCGGCCGGCCGGGGAAACCTGAACCGGGCGGGCGAAACTTCGCCCGACATGTTCAGCGATTGCCCTCTGTTCCTCACTGAGCACCACAATTCACGCATGATCCACACCATGAAGGAGAGCCCCTGTGGCTGAGATGTTCTACGACGACGACGCCGACCTGACCCTGATCCAGGGCAAGAGCGTTGCGGTCCTCGGGTACGGCAGCCAGGGTCACGCCCACTCGCTGTCCCTGCGCGACTCGGGCGTCGACGTCCGCATCGGCCTGCCCGAGGGATCCAAGAGCCGGGCCAAGGCCGAGGCCGAGGGGCTGCGGGTGCTCACCCCGGCCGAGGCGGCCGCCGAGGCCGACGTGATCGTGATCCTGGCCCCCGACCAGGTCCAGCGCGACCTCTACGCCAAGGACGTCGAGCCCAACCTGGTCCCCGGCGACACCCTGGTCTTCGGCCACGGCTTCAACATCCGCTTCGGCTACATCACCCCGCCTGAGGGCGTCGACGTCTTCATGGTCGCCCCCAAGGGCCCCGGCCACCTGGTCCGTCGCGAGTACGTCGACGGGCGCGGCGTGCCGGTGCTCGTCGCGGTCGAGAAGGACCCCTCCGGCAACGCCTGGCCGCTGGCGCTGTCCTACGCCAAGGCCATCGGCGGCCTGCGCGCGGGCGGCATCAAGACCACGTTCACCGAGGAGACCGAGACCGACCTGTTCGGTGAGCAGGCCGTGCTCTGCGGCGGCGCCTCGCAGCTGGTCATGTACGGGTTCGAGGTCCTCACCGAGGCCGGCTACCAGCCCGAGGTCGCCTACTTCGAGTGCCTGCACGAGCTCAAGCTGATCGTCGACCTGATGTACGAGGGCGGCATCGCCAAGCAGCGCTGGTCGGTCTCCGACACCGCCGAGTACGGCGACTACGTCTCCGGCCCGCGCGTGATCGACGAGCGCGTCAAGGAGAACATGAAGGCCGTCCTGGCCGACATCCAGAACGGCGCGTTCGCCAAGCGCTTCATCGACGACCAGGACGCCGGCAGCCCGGAGTTCAAGGAGCTGCGCGCCAAGGGCGAGCAGCACCCGATCGAGGCCACCGGCCGCGAGCTGCGCAAGCTGATGAGCTGGGTGAAGTCGCACGACTCCGACTACGTGGAGGGCACCGCGACGCGCTGAGCCCCCTTGCGGCTTTCACGAGTTAACTCGTGAAACCCCCGCTTCCCACACGAAGGAACACGTGGGAAGCGGGGGTTTCGTGTTCCCAGTGCGGCGCGCAGAGACGCCCGCCATGCCGAATAAGGTTAGGCAAACCTAATCTTCTCCGGCTATGCTCAGCGGGTGTTCGCCAACTACCTGATCGGGCTGCGCGAGGGCCTCGAGGCCGCGCTCGTCGTGAGCATCCTGGTCGCCTACCTCGTCAAGTCCGAGCGTCGAGAGCTGCTGCCCCGGATCTGGGCGGGGGTGGCCGTCGCGGTCGCGGTCAGCCTGGGCTTCGGTGCGCTGCTCACCTACGGACCCCGCGGCCTCACCTTCGAGGCCCAGGAGCTGATCGGCGGCACGCTGTCGATCGTCGCGGTGGGCTTCGTGACCTGGATGGTGTTCTGGATGGCGAACGCCGCGCGCACCCTCAGTGGCGAGCTGCGCGGCCAGATCGACCGGGCCGCCGAGGGCAGCCGCTGGTCGCTGGTGCTGGTCGCCATCCTCGCGGTCGGCCGCGAGGGCCTCGAGACCGCGCTGTTCCTCTGGGCGGCCACCCGCGCCGCGACCCGCGACGGCGCCGGCCCGGTCGCCGCCACCTGGGAGCCGCTGCTCGGCGCCGGCCTGGGCATCGCCACCGCCGTCGTGCTGGGCTACCTGATCTACCGCGGCGCGATCTCGATCAACCTGAGCCGCTTCTTCACCTGGACCGGCGGGTTCCTCGTGGTGGTGGCCGCCGGCGTGCTGTCCTACGGCGTGCACGACCTGCAGGAGGCCCGCTTCCTGCCCGGGCTGAACGACCTCGCCTTCGACGTCTCCGACGTCATCGACCCCAGCACCTGGTACGCCGCGCTGCTCAAGGGCATCTTCAACTTCTCCCCGGCCACCACCTGGCTCGAGGCGATCGCCTGGGCGGCCTACCTGGTGCCCACCATGACCCTCTTCCTGTACGCCGTGCACCGCCGCTCGGGCGCCGCGCCGGCACGCCCCTCGGCCCCCGCCGAGAGGTCGACGCCGGCCACGCCGTCGTCCTGATCCCCCCACCCTCCTCTCCTCAGAAGGACACCGCTCCCATGCAGCTACGCAGGATCCCCTTGGCCGCCGCTCTCCTGGTGGCCCTCCCGGCCCTGACCGCGTGCACCGAGAACACCACGGCCGAGGCCGGTGACGAGCGCGCGCTCACGGTCCGCTCCACCGACGACGCCTGCGAGGTCTCCGCGGTCGAGGCCCCCGCCGGCAACCTGACCTTCGACGTCACCAACGACGGCTCCCAGGTGACCGAGTTCTACCTGCTCGCCGAGGACGGCCTGCGGATCGTCGGCGAGGTCGAGAACGTCGGCCCCAACCTGCAGCGCCAGCTGGTCGTCTCGGTGCCCGCCGGGAAGTACGTCACGGCCTGCAAGCCCGGCATGAAGGGCGAGGGGATCCGCGCCGACTTCACCGCCACCGACTCCGGCGAGGACGTCGAGGTGGCCGGCGACGACGACGAGCTGGTCGCGCAGGCCACCAGCAACTACGCGGCGTACGTGCAGGACCAGTCCGACCAGCTGCTGCTCAAGACCGCGCAGTTCGTGCGCCTGTACAAGAGCGGCCAGGACGAGGAGGCGCGCGAACTCTACCCGCGGGCCCGCGTCCACTGGGAGCGCATCGAGACGGTGGCGGAGTCCTTCGGCGACCTCGACCCCAAGATGGACGCCCGTGAGGCGGACCTCGAGCCGGGCCAGAAGTGGACCGGCTGGCACCTGATCGAGAAGGACCTGTGGCCGGCCCGCGCCGAGGGCTACCAGCCGCTCACCGACCGCGAGCGCGCGACGTACGCCGACGACCTGCTGGCCAACACCAAGACCCTCGACGAGCGCCTGCAGAAGCTCGAGTTCACCCTCGACCAGATCGCCAACGGCTCGCGCGGCCTGCTCGAGGAGGTCGCCACCGGCAAGGTCACCGGCGAGGAGGAGTACTGGTCGCGCACCGACCTGTACGACTTCCAGGCCAACGTCGACGGCGCCAAGGTCGCCTTCGACGGCGTCCGCCCGGTCCTGGAGAAGAAGGACGACGAGCTCGCCGAGACCCTGTCGACCCGCTTCGAGGAGCTCCAGGTGCTCCTCGACGAGCAGCGCGTCGGCGACGGGTTCCGTGGCTACGACGAGCTCAGCCAGGACGAGGTCAAGGAGCTGAAGGTGTCGGTCGACGCCCTCTCCGAGCCTTTGTCGCGCCTCACCGCGGCGGTGCTGTCCTGACCGAGCACGAGACGCACGAGGTCGCCCCGGAGCCCCCGGGGCGGCCCGCGCCGCGCCCGGCCGGCGGGCTCTCGCGGCGCGGACTGGTGGGCGGGGGAGCGGCCGCGGTCGGCGTGGCCGCTGGCGCCTTCGCGGCCGGCCGGGCCACCGCCGCCGCCGAGCCGGCCCCCTCGCCGGGCCGGCGCACCTACGCCTTCCACGGCAAGCACCAGGCAGGCATCGTCACCCCCGCCCAGGACCGGCTGCACTTCGCGGCCTTCGACGTCACCACCGGCTCGCGCAGCCAGCTGATCGCGCTGCTGCAGGCCTGGACCGAGGCCGCCGAGCGGCTGGTCCGCGGTGAGCCGGCCGGGCCGATCGGGCCGGTGGAGGGCGACTTCCGGCTGCCGCCCGACGACACCGGCGAGGCGATCGGCCTGCCCGCGGCGGGCCTGACGATCACCTTCGGGTTCGGGCCGAGCCTGTTCCGCGACGCACAGGGACGCGACCGCTTCGGGCTCGCCGACCGGCAGCCGGCCGCGCTGCAGCCGATGCCGCACTTCCCGGCCGACCGGCTCGACCCGGCGCGCTCGGACGGCGACCTGTGCGTCCAGGCCTGCGCCGACGACCCGCAGGTGGCTGTCCACGCCATCCGCAACCTCGCCCGGATCGGGTTCGGCACCGTCGCGGTGCGCTGGTCGCAGCTGGGCTACGGGCGGACCTCGACCACCTCGACGGCGCAGGAGACCCCGCGCAACCTCTTCGGGTTCAAGGACGGCACCAAGAACGTGATGGCCGAGGAGACCAAGGCCCTCGAGGAGCACGTCTGGGTCCAGCCCGGCGACGACCCGGCGCAGTGGCTCGCCGGCGGCTCCTACCTCGCCGTACGGCGGGTGAACATGGCCATCGAGGTCTGGGACCGCCAGCCGCTGGGCGACCAGGAGGGGTTCATCGGGCGCACCAAGGGCACCGGCGCCCCGATGTCGGGGGGAGAGGAGCACGACGAGCCCGACTTCGACCTGCCCGGACGGGACGGGCCGATCGTGCCGGTCGACTCCCACGTCGCGGTGGTGCACCCCAGCCGCCACGACGGGGCGCGGATGCTGCGCCGCGGCTACAACTTCGTCGACGGCAGCGACCCGCTGGGCGGGCTCAACGCCGGGCTGTTCTTCCTGGCCTACGTCCGCGACCCCCGCACGCACTTCATCCCGATCCAGATGCGGATGTCGAAGGTCGACACGCTGATGGAGTACCTGGAGTTCACCGGCTCGGCGCTCTTCGCGATCCCGCCCGGGGTGCGCGAGGGCGAGTACGTCGGGCAGTCGCTGTTCGGCTGAGCCCGGCGACGGGAACAGCCGGACCGGCCCCGGCGTTGGCACCCACGTGAGAATCGAGATCTGGTCCGACGTCGTGTGTCCCTGGTGCTACGTCGGCAAGCGCCGCCTGGAGAAGGCGCTGGCCGGCTTCACCAGGCGCGACGAGGTGGAGGTGGTCTACCGCTCCTTCGAGCTCGACCCGTCCGCCCCGGCGCACGGCCACGAGCTCACCGAGGTGTCGCTGTCGCGCAAGTACGGCACCGACCTCGCCACGATGCGCCAGATGCAGCAGCAGCTGAGCGAGACCGCCGCCGAGGAGGGCCTGGCCTTCCGGCTCTCCGAGACCGTGCACACCAAGACCGTCGACGCGCACCGGTTGCTCCACCTCGCCCTGGACGCCGGCGGCCCGGCGCTGCAGGAGTCGCTCAAGGAGGCCCTGCTCGCGGCGTACTTCGTGCGCGCCGAGAACGTCGGCGACCACGGCGTGCTGCGCGCGGTGGCGGTGGGCGCCGGGCTCGACCCCCGCCGCGTCGACGAGGTGCTCGCCGGCAGCGAGTACGGCGACGAGGTGGCCGCCGACGTGGCCCAGGCCCGGGCGTACGGCGCGAGCGGCGTCCCGTTCTTCGTCGTCGACCAGCGCTACGCCATCTCCGGCGCCCAGCCGGTCGAGGTGTTCGCGCGTGCCCTGGACCGGGCCTGGGCGGACTCCCGGCCCGCCCTGGAGACGCTCGGCGACGACGCCGCGGCGTGTGGTCCCGAGGGCTGCGCGATCTGATCCGGACGGCTGGAGGCGCCCCCGATTGTATAAACATGCAAAGGTGCGCATAAACTAGGGGACATGTCCAAGGTCCTCACCAGTCTCCCCGTCGGCGAACGCGTCGGCATCGCCTTCTCCGGAGGTCTCGACACCTCTGTCGCCGTCGCCTGGATGCGCGACAAGGGCGCCGTGCCCTGCACCTACACCGCCGACATCGGCCAGTACGACGAGCCCGACATCGCCTCGGTGCCCGCGCGGGCCGGCGCGTACGGCGCGGAGATCGCCCGCCTCGTGGACTGCCGCACGGCGCTCGTCGAGGAGGGGCTGGCCGCGCTGGCGTGCGGGGCGTTCCACATCCGCTCCGGCGGGCGCAGCTACTTCAACACGACGCCGCTGGGGCGCGCGGTGACCGGCACCCTGCTGGTGCGCGCCATGCACGAGGACGGCGTCGACATCTGGGGCGACGGGTCCACCTTCAAGGGCAACGACATCGAGCGCTTCTACCGCTACGGGCTGCTCGCCAACCCCGAGCTGCGCATCTACAAGCCCTGGCTGGACGCGGAGTTCGTCCACGAGCTCGGCGGCCGCACGGAGATGAGCCAGTGGCTCCTCGCCCACAACCTGCCCTACCGCGACAGCACCGAGAAGGCCTACTCCACCGACGCCAACATCTGGGGCGCCACCCACGAGGCCAAGACCCTGGAGCACCTCGACGTCTCCCTGGAGGTCGTCGAGCCGATCATGGGCGTGAAGTTCTGGGACCCCAGCGTGCGGATCGACTCCGAGGACGTCACCGTCCGCTTCGAGCAGGGCCGCCCGGTGGCGATCAACGGCGTCACGTACGCCGACCCGGTGGCGCTGGTGCAGGAGGCCAACGCGATCGGCGGCCGGCACGGCCTGGGCATGTCCGACCAGATCGAGAACCGGATCATCGAGGCCAAGTCGCGCGGCATCTACGAGGCGCCCGGGATGGCGCTGCTGTGGATCGCCTACGAGCGGCTCGTCAACGCGATCCACAACGAGGACACGATCGCCAACTACACCGCCCAGGGCCGCCAGCTCGGCCGGCTGCTCTACGAGGGCCGCTGGCTGGACCCGCAGGCGCTGATGATCCGCGAGTCGATCCAGCGCTGGATCTCCTCCCTGGTCACCGGCGAGGTCACCGTGCGGCTGCGTCGGGGAGAGGACTACACGATCCTGCGCACCGACGGCCCGGCGTTCTCCTACCACCCCGACAAGCTGTCGATGGAGCGCACCGAGAACGCCGCCTTCGGCCCGACCGACCGGATCGGCCAACTGACGATGCGCAACCTCGACATCGCCGACTCCCGCGCCAAGCTGGAGATGTACGCCAACCAGCCCGTCGAGCAGGGCCAGGTGCTGGTCGAGAACGGCACCCTGTTCGGCGAGCTGCCCGCGGGCGGCGCCGAGCGGATCACCGCGAACCCGCTGGTCGAGGGCGAGCTCAGCGACGAGGCGCTCGACGCCGCGGCGATGGAGTTCGGCACCGACTGACGCCGCGGGCGCCTCGGCGTCGTCCACAGCCTCGACAAGTCGGTGTTTCCTGGCCCTCGCCTCGGGCAGAGGAGTGGTCACCCGGCGCACGGCCGGGGCCACGGCGACCAGGACGCAGGGGGACGCGATGTCGACAGCACCCGGCATGCAGAGTGAGGAGCAGGCCCGGGCCTACGTCGAGGACCTCGTCCTCCGGGCGCGCGAGCAGGCCGAGGGGGCTCGCGCGCTGGCCGAGCGGCTCGAGGCCCTGACCTCACGCGGCTCCTCGGCGGACGGCACCTGCCAGGTCACGCTCGGCCACGGCGGCGGCCTCGTCGACCTGTGGCTCTCCCCGGCGCTGGCCCAGGCGCCGCCGCACGCCGTACGCCGCGTGGTCCTGGAGGCCAACGCGGCGGCGCGCCGGACGATGAGCGAGGACGTCGCGGCGCTCGCCGGCGCGCACCACGGCGAGGGCTCCGCGGCGGCCGAGGAGATCACCCGCCCGTTCGCCCGGATGCTGGCGGACCGGAGCCGCGCCGAGGAGGTCGCTCCGCCGCGTGCGGACCGCCCGGCCCCACCGTCCGGCGGAGTGCTGCGATGAGCCTCGCGGTGGACAGCGCCGCCCTGCGCGCGCACGCCGACGAGCTCGACCGGATCGCCGAGGCGGGGCGTGAGGCGGTGGACGCCGGGGCCCACGTGACGGTGCAGGGGGAGGCGTTCGGGCGCATCTGCGCGTTCATCGGCGGCGCCCTCGCTCCGGTCCAGGTGGCCGGCGTAGCCGCCGCCCACGAAGCCAACACGGTCGTCGAGGCGACCGGGCTGGGCGTGCGCGGCGCCGCCGGCGGCTTCGACGAGGCCGAGGACGCGGTCCTCGACGGCCTGGCCAGGATCGCGCGCCGCGTCGGCGAGGCGGCGGGCGAGCGCTGGGGGCTCGAGACATGAACACGCTGGTCGCGCAGGCCGGCGACTCCCGCTCCTGGCACACCGCAGCCGGGCCGCTGGACGCGATGGCCACCTCCGCGGAGGCGCTGGGGCGCGGCGACTGGGTCGAGGCCGGCCTGAACGGCGTCGCCTCGGGCCTGGAGAGCCTGAACGCGGCCGTCGACCCGCTGGGGGCCCTGGTGGCCGCCGGGGTGGGGCTGGCGATGGAGCGCTTCGACCCGCTGCACGCGTGGCTCGACGACCTGGTCGGCGACCCCGACCGGATCCACGGGTTCGCGCTCACCTGGGGCAACGTCGGCGCACGCATCCACGACAACGCCGAGGACTTCGCCCGCGCCGCGCGCGCCGCGTCGGCGCCCTGGGACGGTGTCGCCGCGCAGGCCTACGGCCTGTCCGCGGACGCGGTCGCCGCGGTCCTGCACGGCTACGGCGCCCTCACCCAGGGCGTCGGGTCGGCCACCGACCTGGCCGGCTCCCTGGTGGCCGGCGTGCGGGCGCTGGTGCGCGATGCGCTCAGCGAGTGCGTGGCCTACGCGCTCACCAAGATCGGTCGCCTGCTGACGCCGGACGCGCCCCGGGCGATCGCCGAGATCGTGGCCAAGGTGAGCGAGTGGACCGAGCGGGTCTCCACGTTCGTCCGCGCCCTGATCGCGACCATGGGGCGCCTGGGGCGACTCCTCGACGAGGTGATGGACGCGGTCGCCTCCCTGCAGCGCACGCTGCGCCGGGTGCTTGCCGAGCACCGGGCCCGTCCGGTCAGCCAGGGGCTCCGCCTGCGCGGTCCCGATCCGCACGGGCCGGCGCCGGCGAGCCTCGCCTACACCGTCGGCGCGAACGCGGCCAAGAACCAGGCCGGGCTGGACGACCGCTAGGAGCCTTCGCGGCGCGCCGACGCGACGTCGAACGGCGACGTGGTGATCTCCGCCATCGTGTCGCCGCCGGCGTTCGCCCTCGGGGTGTAGCCCCAGCCCGCCACCACAGGGCGTCGTTCGGTCCACGCGCTCATCCAGTGCCCGGTGCTCACGCAGACCGGCCCCGTTCGTCACCGGCCAGCAGCTGGACTACCACTGGTTCGCCTTCGCCGACATCGCGTCGTTCTCCTGGCTCGCGGGCCACGAACTCGACGTGCTCACCCTGAAGGGCTCCGGGGAGGGCGTCGGCTGCGCCGCGGACACCGGCTCGCCGAGCCGGTGGTCGGGTAGGCTGGTAGGGCGCAC
Organism: Nocardioides sp. Z21_20; assembly: GCF_059766585.1. NCBI lineage: Bacteria > Bacillati > Actinomycetota > Actinomycetes > Propionibacteriales > Nocardioidaceae > Nocardioides > Nocardioides sp. Z21_20. The sequence goes on along the minus strand of NZ_JCBAJX010000003.1, from coordinate 367,230 downwards.
AGCGTCGTGCACGAGCGCTGACGCATCTGCGCCGGGCGGTCCGACATCCACGAACGAAGCATCGAGGGATCCCGCTGTGAGCAAGCCCGTCGTACTCATCGCCGAAGAGCTCAGCCCCGCCACGGTGGAGGCGCTCGGCCCGGACTTCGACATCCGCAGCTGCAACGGCGCCGACCGGGCTCAGCTGCTCGCCGCCATCGGTGACGCCGACGCGCTCCTGGTCCGCTCGGCCACCAAGGTGGACGCCCAGGCGCTGGCCGCGGCCAAGCGGCTCAAGGTGGTCGCCCGCGCCGGGGTCGGTCTCGACAACATCGACGTGCGCGCCGCCACCCAGGCGGGGGTGATGGTGGTCAACGCGCCCACCTCGAACATCATCTCGGCCGCCGAGCTCGCGGTCGCGCTGATGCTCGCGGCGGCTCGCCACGTCGCGCCGGCAGACGCGGCGCTGCGGGCGGGGGAGTGGAAGCGCTCGCGCTACACCGGGACCGAGCTCTACGAGAAGACCCTCGGCATCGTCGGCCTCGGACGCGTCGGGGTGATGGTGGCCCAGCGGCTCAGCGCCTTCGGGATGCGCGTCATCGCCTACGACCCCTACGTCCAGGCCGGGCGGGCCGCGCAGATGGGGGTGCGCCTGGTCGACCTCGACACGCTGCTGGCCGAGGCCGACTTCATGTCGGTCCATCTCCCGCGCACACCGGAGACGCTGGGCCTGATCGGCGCCGCCGAGCTCGCCCGGGTCCGCCCGCACCTGGTGCTGGTCAACGCCGCCCGCGGCGGGATCGTCGACGAGACGGCCCTGTACTCGGCGCTCAAGGAGGGCCGCGTCGCCGCGGCCGGCCTCGACGTGTTCGCGCACGAGCCGTGCACCGACAGCCCGCTGTTCGAGCTGGAGAACGTCGTGGCCACCCCGCACCTGGGCGCCTCCACCGTCGAGGCCCAGGAGAACGCCGGCCTCGCCGTCGCCCGGTCCGTGCGGTTGGCGCTGGCCGGTGAGCTGGTCCCCGACGCGGTCAACGTCCAGGGCGGCGTGATCGCCGAGGACGTGCGCCCCGGCGTACCGCTCGCCGAGAAGCTCGGCCGGGTCTTCACCGCGCTCGCCGGCGAGGTCGCCCAGCAGATCGACGTGGAGGTCCGCGGCGAGATCGCCGAGTACGACGTGCGGGTGCTCGAGCTGGCCGCGCTCAAGGGCGTCTTCGCCGACGTGGTGGAGGAGCAGGTCTCCTACGTCAACGCGCCTCTGCTCGCCTCCGAGCGCGGCACCGCGGTGCGCCTGGTGACCGACCCGAGCAGCCCCGACCACCGCAGCCTGATCACCATCCGCGGCACCCTGGCGGACGGCTCGCAGGTCTCCGTCAGCGGCACCCTGGTCGGCATCCACCAGAAGGAGCGGCTGGTCGAGGTCAACGGCTTCGACCTCGACATCGAGCCCACCGACCACCTCGCCTTCTTGGCCTACCGGGACCGCCCGGGCATGGTCGGGACGGTGGGACGCATCCTCGGCGAGGCGCGGATCAACATCGCGGGCATGCAGGTCGCCCGCGACGTCCGGGGCGGCCGGGCGCTGGTCGCGATCTCGGTCGACACCGCGATCGGTGCCCACATCCTCGAGGAGATCCACACCTCGATGGACGCGCACCTGGTGCGCGCGGTCGATCTGGGCTGACCCCGGCCGGACCCGGCGGGTCCGGCCCCTGGGCCCGGCTTACGGCGTGGAGTCGCGCTTGGGGAGGTCGGCCGTCAGCGAGTCCGCCTTCGACGGGTAGCCGGGAGCGGCCGGCTCACGGCCCTGGGAGACCGCTCGCTCGTGCTCGGCGCGGGCCCGCTCCAGCAGCGCCATCAGCTCGTCCTCCTCGCGCACGATCGCGCGGTACTTCGGCTCCATCGCACGGATCTGCTCGCCCTCCTCGAGCAGGGCGCGGAAGACCCGCTCGCGCTCGGCGGGATCCGAGGTGTAGTCGAGGTCGAGGTAGTCGGTGGCGTGGCGTCGCGCGTTCATGATCGAGGTCTGGGCCTTGCCACGCTTGCTGAACAGCGAGGCCAGCACGGTGACCACGAGCGTGCCGACGATCACCGTGAGCGACAGCTCGGTGCTCACCTCGACCACCTTCACGTGCTCGCCGTCGTTGATGAACGGCAGGTTGTTCTCGTGCAGGGCGTGCAGGATCAGCTTCACGCCGATGAACGCCAGGATCGCGGCCAGGCCGTAGGAGAGGTAGATCAGGCGGTCGAGCAGGCCGTCGATGAGGAAGTACAGCTGGCGCAGGCCCAGCAGCGAGAACGCCGTCGCGGTGAAGACAATGAACGTGCTCTGGGTGAGGCCGAAGATCGCCGGGATCGAGTCGAGGGCGAAGAGGATGTCGGTGCCGCCGATGGCCACCATCACCAGCAGCATCGGGGTGAGCGCCCGCTTGCCGTCGTGGATCGTGAACATCTTGTCGCCGTCGTAGTAGTCGGTGGTGTGGAAGACCTTGCGGGCGACGCGGATGATGAAGTTGTCGGCCGAGTGCTCCTCCTCGCTCTCCGGCTTGAGCATGTTGCCGGCGGTGAGCAGCAGGATCAGCCCGAAGAGGTAGAACACCCAGGCGAACTGGTTGATCAGCGCGGCGCCGAGGAAGATGAAGCCGGTGCGGGCGATGAGCGCGAAGACGATGCCGAACAGCAGCACCTTCTGCTGGTCCTCGCGCGGGACCCGGAAGCTGGCCATGATGATCAGGAACACGAACAGGTTGTCGACCGAGAGCGCCTTCTCGGTGATGTAGCCGGCGAAGTACTCCGAGCCGGCGGTGCCGCCGGCCAGGACCCACACGCCGAGGCCGAACAACAGCGCTATCCCGACGTAGAGGGCCGACCAGATGGCCGCCTCCTTCAACGTCGGCACGTGCGCCTTGCGCACGTGGAAGACGAAGTCGAAGGCCAGCAAGGCCCCGATGAACGCGATGGTCAGACCCCAGGCGAGGGGAGTGGCTTCCATGGCTTTCACGATAGGCAACGTCCGGTAACGCCGCCCCCGCCCGCCTCAGACGGCCTCGCCTCGACGACCCGGCACCAGGGCCGCCGTCACCAGCACGCGGGGATCTGCTGGACTGGCGGGGTGCCCGCTCCGTCTCCCGGCCGCCGCCCGGTCCGCGCCCCGCTGAGCAGCCTTGGCCCGATCGACCAGCTGCGGGCGGGTCGGCTCGCGCGCCGGCTGCCCCAGCTCTATCTCGGGCTGCTGCTGTACGGCGCGTCCCTGGCGCTGATGGTGCGCGGCGGGCTCGGCCTCGCCCCGTGGGACGTGCTGCACTCCGGGGTGATCCGGCACGTGCCGCTCACCCTGGGGCAGACGGTCGTCGTGCTCAGCTTCGTGGTGCTGCTGGCCTGGATCCCGTTGCGCGAGGTGCCCGGCCTGGGCACGGTGTCCAACGCGGTGGTCGTGGGCCTGGCGGCGGACGCGACGCTGGCGGTCCTCCAGGCCCCCGACGGGCTCTGGGTCCGCGCGGCGCTGCTCGGCGGCGGGATCGTGCTCAACGCGCTGGCCACCGCGCTCTACATCGGCTCCCAGTTCGGGCGGGGCCCCCGCGACGGGCTGATGACCGGCCTGGCCCGCCGTACCGGGTGGCCCCTGGGGGTGGTGCGCACCGGGATCGAGCTGGCGGTGCTGGTCGTCGGGGTGCTGCTCGGGGGCGTGGCCGGGCTCGGCACGATCCTCTACGCGCTGAGCATCGGCCCGCTGGCCCAGCTGCTGCTGCCCTGGCTCACCGTCGAGCTGCGGGACCCGCCGCCGTCGCCGGCCGCACCGCTCAGCGGCGGGTCGCGATGAGGGCCGAGGCGTCGGGGGCGATCATCACCTCGACCGCGGTGAAGCGCTCGTCGGTGAGCCACTGCTCGCGCAGGGTGTCGACCCGGCCGTAGCTCACCGGAGGCCAGCCCTCGCACGGCACGAAGTCGTCGAGCACCACGATGCCGCCCGGCTCGACGAGGTCGGCGATCGAGTCGACGCCCACCTCCGAGGGGGTGCCCGAGTCGATGAACAACAGCGAGAACGGCCCCTTGTCGCGCAGCGTCGACCAGTCCGCGGCCAGCACCTCGACCTGCGCGTCGTCGACGAAGATCTCCGCGGCCGCGCCGGCCAGCTTGGCGTCGAGCTCGGCGGTCAGGATGCGGGCCCCCTCGCGCATGCCCGAGCGCAGCCACGCGGTGCCCACGCCGCAACCGGTGCCGAACTCGGCGAGGGTCCCGCCGCGGGTCGCGGCCAGGGTCGCGAGCAGGCGCCCCGTCTCGTTGCGGCAGAACGAGACGTAGCCCGCCTTGCGGGAGACGTCGAAGGCGCGGGAGACGATGCCGGGCAGCTCGGGCGGGTGACTCATGGGGTCGAGTGTTCCACCCCGCGGCCGCTGTCTCGCATCGTGAGCAGATGCGGGGGAACCTCGGCTGGGCCCGGGAGGCCGGTCCTAGACTGTGCCCATCATGCGGAGCGTCTACGTACTTATCGACTGCCGCGGCGAGGCCTTCTAAGCAAGGCCACCTCGCCGCGGTGTTCGGCGTTGACGGCCTTGCTTCCTCATCTGAAGACGCCTCCGCGGCGGCTCCGCCAGCAGCACGGCGTGACCCGCTCCCTCCTGGTCCGACGGACCCGGGCTGCCTCACGTGATCCGTGAGCACCTCCTCCGCTTCCTGCCGCGGGGCGTCCTCAGTGCACCCAGCACCCGACGTCCTCAGAGACAGGAGCACGACCATGTACGACATGTATCCCGAGTGGGGCCCGGCCAGCCACAACCCCGAGAACCCGCGCAGCCACGAGGCCGTGCAGTGGGCGCTTGACCTGCGAGACAATGGCGGCGCCCGCCCCGACGACAACTAGGCTCCGGCCCATGACTGACTCCTCGAACCTCCACGCGGCCGGCGCCTCCCACGGCCTCAAGCTCGCTGTCATCCCCGGCGACGGCATCGGCCAGGAGGTGACCGCCGAGGCCCTCAAGGTGCTCGAGGTGGCCGCCCCCGCGAGCGTGAAGTTCGAGCAGACCCGCTACGACCTCGGCGCCGAGCGCTACCTCGCCACCGGCGAGGTCCTGCCCGGCTCGGTGCTCGAGGAGATCCGCGCCCACGACGCGATCCTGCTCGGCGCGGTCGGCGGCAAGCCCAACGACCCGAACCTGCCGCCGGGCATCCTCGAGCGCGGGCTGCTGCTCAAGCTGCGCTTCGAGCTCGACCACTACGTGAACCTGCGCCCCTCGCGGATCTACCCGGGGGTGGCCTCGCCGCTGTCGGAGAGCGTGATCGGCGGGCGCGAGGTCGACTTCGTCGTCGTCCGTGAGGGCACCGAGGGGCCCTACACCGGCAACGGGGGAGCCCTGCGCGTCGGCACGCCGCAGGAGGTGGCCACCGAGGTCAGCGTGAACACCGCCTTCGGCGTCGAGCGGGTCGTGCGCGACGCGTTCGCCCGCGCCCAGCGTCGCCCGCGCCGCAAGCTGACCCTGGTCCACAAGACCAACGTGCTGGTCAACGCCGGCTCGGTGTGGTGGCGCCTGTTCCAGGAGGTGGCCGCGGAGTACCCCGAGGTGACCACCGACTACATGCACATCGACGCCGCGATGATCCACATGACCACCGACCCGGCGCGCTTCGACGTGATCGTCACCGACAACCTGTTCGGCGACATCATCACCGACCTCGCCGCCGCCATCACCGGCGGCATCGGCCTGGCCGCCTCGGGCAACGTCAACCCCGACCGGACCACGCCGTCGATGTTCGAGCCGGTGCACGGCTCCGCACCCGACATCGCCGGGCAGCAGAAGGCCGACCCGACCGCCGCGATCCTCTCCGCGTCGTTGCTCCTGGACCACCTCGGCTACGCCGCCGAGTCGGCCGCGATCGAGGCGGCGGTGCTCGCCGACCTGTCCGAGCGGACGCCGGGCAGCACCCGTCGTACCGCCGAGGTCGGCGACGCCATCGCCGCGCGAGTAGCCGGCTGACCCGACCCTCGCGTCCTCGACGCCGGGCACGGGTCTCCCGTGTCCGGCGTCCCCCATTTCCCCCCGATTGGATAGCGTGCCCTCATGCAGATCAGCACCACCTCCGCCACCGAGCGCGTCGACGACGCCAGGCTCGCCGAGATCCTGGCCAACCCCGGCTTCGGCAGGCACTTCACCGACCACATGCTCACTGTCGAGTGGACGCCCGAGCAGGGCTGGCACGACGCGCGGATCACGCCGTACGGGCCGATCTCGCTCGACCCGGCCACCGCGGTGCTGCACTACGCCCAGGAGATCTTCGAGGGCCTCAAGGCCTACCGCCACGCCGACGGATCGGTGTGGACGTTCCGCCCCGAGGCCAACGGTCAGCGGCTCGCCGCCTCCGCCCGGCGCCTCGCGCTGCCCGAGCTCGACGTCGCCGACTTCCTGCAGAGCGTCGACGAGCTCATCCGCGTGGACGAGCGCTGGGTGCCCGACTCCGAGGGCGAGAAGAGCCTCTACCTGCGCCCCTTCATGTTCGCCTCCGAGACGTTCCTCGGGGTGCGGCCCTCCCAGCACGTCACCTACATGGTGATCGCCTCGCCCGCCGGCGCCTACTTCAGCCAGGGCGTCAAGCCGGTCTCGCTGTGGCTCACCGAGGAGTACACCCGCGCCGGGCGCGGCGGGATGGGCGCGGCGAAGACCGGCGGGAACTACGCCAGCTCCCTGGTCGCCCAGCAGCTCGCGTCGGCCCAGGGCTGCGACCAGGTGGTCTTCCTCGACGCCCAGGAGGGCAAGTACGTCGAGGAGCTTGGCGGGATGAACATGTACTTCGTCTACGCCGACGGCCACATCGTGACCCCGGCGACCGGGACCATCCTGGAGGGCATCACCCGCTCCTCGATCATCGAGCTGGCCGGCAAGCTCGGCCACACCGTCGAGGAGCGGCGCTTCACGATCGACGAGTGGCGCGACGGGGTGACCAGCGGGGCGATCACCGAGGTCTTCGCCTGCGGCACCGCGGCGGTGGTCACGCCGGTCGGCTCGCTGAAGTGGGACGGCGGGGAGATCCCCTGCGCCTCCGAGGGCGGCGAGGTCACCATGCGGCTGCGCCAGGCGCTCGTCGACATCCAGTACGGACGGGCCGAGGACACCTTCGGCTGGATGCACCGGGTGCTCTGAGGTCGAGGCGGCGATGGCGCACCCGGTGATGTTCGACGAGGACGACCCGGTGCTCGCGCGCCTGCGCGAGGTCTGCCTGGCCCTGCCCGGCGCCGAGGAGATCGTCAGCCACGGTCGCCCGACCTACCGGGTGGGCAAGATGTTCGCGGTGTACGGCGGTGGGGTCAAGGTGCGACCCGGCGAGCACGAGGCGCACCCGCACGCGCTGCTGTTCAAGGCCGACCCGGGCGAGGTGGCGGCGCTCGACGAGGACTCGCGGTTCTTCCTGCCGGCCTACTACGGCCCCTTCGGGTGGCGCGGCATCGACCTGGACGCCGGCCCGGACTGGACCGAGGTCGGCGAGCTCGTCGACGCGTCGTACCGGCTGGTGGCGCCGCGGCGCCGGGTCGCCGAGCTCGACGCCCGCGAGGGCTGACCCCGCGTGGCTGGCGGTCGTCTCGCTGCCTCCGGGCGCTAACCTCGTGCGGTGACCACCTCGCCCTCAGCGCGCCCGCCCGGACCGATCAAGGTCGGCGAGTACACGCTGCTGACCCGCATCGGCGAGGGCGGCATGGGCGTGGTGCACCTGGCCCGCAAGCCCGGCGGCGAGCGCGTCGCCCTCAAGGTGCTGCGCCCGCACGTGGTCGGTGACGACGAGGCGCGCCAGCGGCTGGCCCGCGAGGTCGGCTCGCTGAGCCGGGTCCGCTCGCGGCGGGTGGCCGAGATCGTCGACGCCGACCCCTGGGGCGACATCCCGTTCGTGGCGACGCGCTACGTGCCGGGGCTGTCCCTGCACGACCACGTCCAGGCCGAGGGCACGGTGCACGGCGATGACCTGGTCTGGTTCGCGGGCTGCCTGGCCGAGGCGCTCGAGGCGGTGCACGCGGTCGGGGTGCTGCACCGCGACGTCAAGCCGTCCAACGTGCTGATGGAGGGACGCTCCCCGGTCCTCATCGACTTCGGGCTGGCCCGGCTCGCCGACGATCCCAAGCTCACCCACACCGGCTGGCTGCTGGGCACGCCGGGCTACCTCGCTCCCGAGATCCTGTACGGCGAGGAGGCCACTCCCGCCTCCGACGTGCACTCCTGGGCGGCGACCGTCGTCTACGCCGCGCTCGGCCGCTCGCCGTTCGGTCGCGGGCCGGCGATGGCGATCATGGACCGCGCCCGACGGGGCGAGCACGACCTGCGCGGCTTCCCCGAGGACGCCGGCCGCGAGCTGCGCCAGCTGGTCGAGGCCGCGCTCGATCCCGACCCGCTGCGCCGCCCCACGCTCGACACGCTGCTGGACCGGCTGGGTCCGCGCCTGGACCGGCTGGCGCCGGGGGCCGCGGCGAGCATGGAGCCGGAGCAGCTCACCATGCCCTTCGCCGCGGCGTACCCCCCGCACGGGCCGGCGGCCGACGACCCGGCGGACGCCGCCACCGACGTGATCGAGGAGCCGTGGGCCGGTGCGGAGCCGTGGCCGGTCGAGGACGGCTGGCCGGTCGAGGACGGCTGGGCGGGCGAGGACGGCTGGGCCGACGAGGAGCCGGCGGCACGGGCCACCGCGTTCCTGCCCCCCGAGCGCGAGCCCTACCAGGCGCCGCCGCCGGTCGACCACGAGGGGCCCTGGGCCGAGCCGGCGGCGTGGCAGCCCGAGCCGGCGCCGGTCTCGTTCCTGGAGAAGGTGCGCCGGTGGGTGCTGGTGGGCAGCGGTGCCGTGGCCCTCGGCGCCGGCGTCGCCGCCTTCCCCTACCTCGCGGTGACGCTGCTGGCCCTCGCGGTCTGGCTGCTGCGCGGCGGCTCGCTGGCCGCCAGTGCGGTGGGGGAGCGCCGCGCCCAGCGGGGCCGGCGCTGGTACGACGCGGTGGTGGCCTCGGTGGCCGCCCCGTGGCACCTGGTGCGCGCCGTACCGGGCACGCTGCTGCTGCTGTTGTGGGCGCTCGGACTGGCCACCGCGGCGGCGCTGCTCGGCTACGCGGCGTCCCTGGGGGTGGCGCCGACCCTGCTGGGCGCCGGGACGATGCTCGCCCTCGGCCTGTGGGTCGGCCCCGGGAGCGACCGGCTGAGCGGACCGGTCAACCGCGTCGTCCACCCGGTCTGCTCGGGTGCGGTGGGCTGGCTGGTGGCCACCGCGCTGGTCGTGGGGCTCGCCCTGCTCCTGCTCTCGGTGGGGGAGACCCGCGGCGTCGACTGGCTTCCAGCGCAGCAGCCGCCCCTGGACGGGCTGCGCTGAGCGGGCCGGAGCACTGAGCGGCCCGGGGGCTCAGGCGAAGCGGGGCGCGTCCGCGCCCGACTGGTCTTCCAGCTCGCGCACCCACCGGGGCAGCACGAAGACGCCCTCGGCCTCGACCGTCACGCGCCCGTCCGGCTCCGCGATGTGGCCCACCACGTGGGCGGTGGTGCCGTCGAGGCGCTCCACGTGGGCGCGGGCCTGCAGCGCCCCGAGCGGCGTCTTGCGGCGGTAGTGCAGGGTCAGCGTGGTCGTCATCCGCGGGCGGCGGTCGAACCCGGCGGCATGGCCGAGCAGGTGGTCGAGCACCAGCGAGGCGACCCCGCCGTGCACCAGACCGGGCGGGCCCTCGTAGGCGGCACCGAGATGGAACCGGGTCCAGGAGACGCCGTCCTCGCCACGGTGGATCTCCAGCGGCGGCGCCATCGGGTTGCGCAGCCCCATCACCGCGTTGCCCCAGGCCCGCGCGGTGCCGGAGGTGCTCACCCGCATCCCGTAGGGGCCGGGCAGCTGGCGCTCGCGCAGGGAGGCCACCACGCGCTCGATGTCGGCGCGGGCGGCGGCGACGGTCTCGGCGTCGGCCTCGGTGCGGATCACGGCGTCGATCAGCTCGCGCACGCTCTGCGTCAACGGCGCATGCACCTCGGCCTGGGCGGCCACCTGGTCGTCGGTGAGCTGGTCGTGCACGAACTGGAGCATGCGGGCACTCTGCCACACGCGAGAACGTGTTCTGGTTCGCTCTCCCACCGGGTGGTGAGACGCGGGCTGTCGGCCGACGCGGCGTGCCACAATGGTCGGGTGCTGAGCGCGATCATCATTCGCTAGCGCGTCGCGGCCTCCGGGCCCCCGACGCGCCGACCTCTCGTTGACCGGGAGGTTTTTTTGTTGCCCCGACCAGCCGCCCCGGACCCCCGGCCGTACGAATCGAGATGGACACCGATGGACCTGCAGGGCTCGTTCCACGTCTACGACACGACGCTGCGCGACGGGGCGCAGCAGGAGGGGCTCAACCTCTCCGTGGCCGACAAGCTGGCCATCGCCCGCCAGCTCGACGGGCTCGGGGTCGGCTACATCGAGGGCGGCTGGCCCGGCGCCAACCCCAAGGACACCGAGTTCTTCCGCCGCGCGGCCACCGAGCTGGACCTCAAGCACGCCCGGCTGGCCGCGTTCGGGGCCACCCGCCGCGTCGGCCTGCGGGCGGCCGACGACCCGCAGGTGGCCGCGCTGCGCGAGTCCGGCGCCGGCGTGGTGACGCTGGTGGCCAAGTCCCACGACCGCCACGTCGAGCTCGCGCTGCGCACCACGCTGGCCGAGAACCTCGCCATGGTCCGCGACACCGTCTCGCACCTGCGCGCCGAGGGGAAGCAGGTCTTCCTCGACGCCGAGCACTTCTTCGACGGCTACCGGGCCAACCGCGACTACGCCCTGGAGGTGCTGCGCACCGCCCACGACGCCGGAGCCGAGGTCGCCGCGCTGTGCGACACCAACGGGGGCATGCTGCCGGGGTGGGTGGCCGAGGTGGTGCACGACGTGATCGAGTCCACCGGCGTCCGGGTCGGGATCCACTGCCACAACGACACCGGCTGCGCGGTGGCCAACAGCCTCGCCGCCGTCGAGGCCGGCGCCACGCACGTCCAGGGCACCGTCAACGGGTACGGCGAGCGCACCGGCAACGCCGACCTGGTCACCGTGGTCGCCAACCTCGAGCTCAAGCTGCAGCGCCCGGTGCTGCCGACCGGCCTGCTCGGCGAGGCGACCCGCATCGCGCACGCGGTCGCCGAGGTGACGAACGTCGCGCCCGCCTCGCGCCAGCCCTACGTCGGGACCTCCGCGTTCGCCCACAAGGCGGGGCTGCACGCCAGCGCGATCAAGGTCGACCCGGACCTCTACCAGCACCTCGACCCGGCGGCGGTGGGCAACGACATGCGCCTGCTGGTCTCCGACATGGCCGGGCGCGCCTCGATCGAGCTCAAGGGCAGGGAGCTCGGCTTCGACCTGTCCGGCGATCAGGACCTGGTGGGGCGGGTGACCGCACGGGTCAAGGAGCTGGAGTCGCGCGGGCACACCTTCGAGGCGGCCGACGCGTCGTTCGAGCTGCTGCTCGTCGAGGAGGTCGAGGGAAGCCGGCCCTCCTACTTCGACGTCGAGTCGTGGCGGGTGATCACCGAGAACCGGCCCGCCGGCGAGGCCGTGTCCGAAGCCACCGTGAAGCTGCACGCCGGAGGCAACCGCCTGGTGGTGACCGGCGAGGGGAACGGGCCGGTCAACGCGCTCGACCACGCCCTGCGCCAGGCCATCGGCCAGGCCTACCCGCAGGTCGCCCGCTTCGAGCTGATCGACTACAAGGTCCGCATCCTCGACCAGGGCCACGGCACCGACGCGATCACCCGGGTCCTGATCGAGACCTCCGACGGGGAGTCCTCCTGGGTCACCGTCGGGGTCGGCGCCAACGTGATCGAGGCCTCGTGGGCGGCCCTGCTCGACGCCGTCACCTTCGGGCTGCGCCGCCACCACGCCTGAGCCGGCAGGTCAGCCGACGACGCGTCGTACCAGGTCCGACCAGCCGGCGATGATCCGCTCGGGGTCGAGGTGCTCGACCGTCACCTGCTGGCGCAGGATCACCACCTCGAGCGGGGCGAGCAGGGCGGTGGCCAGCACGGGGATGTCGCCGGGCACCTCCAGCGCGGTCAGCAGCAGCCGCACGTGCATCGCGGAGAAGGCGTGGGCCGGGTGCGAGCGCGCGCCCGGCGCCCCGCCGGCGGCCACGATCAGGTCGCCGAGCAGCAGGTTGAGCTCGACCCGCGAGCGCCCGAAGGCCAGCAGCCGCTCCAGCGGCTCCGCGCCGGGACCGAGCGGGGCCGGCCCGGAGATCACCTCGGCCTGCCAGGCCGACTCCGAGCGGTCCAGGAGCGCGGCCATCAGCCCCGCCCGACTGTCGAAGTGGCGGAACAGCGTGCCCTTGCCGACACCGGCCTCCGCGGCGACCGCGTCCATCGTCACGCAGGACACTCCGTCGCGCTCGACCAGGTGCGCGGCCGCGGCCAGCAGCACGTCCCGGTTGCGCTGCGCATCGCGGCGCTGGGGTGGTGGCTGCCCGTGGATCGGCAGCGGAGCGGACGGGGTCACGCCTGGACTCTAGAGCATGGGAAGATAAACGGACCGCGGTCCGTTTACGCTCGTGCAGACCGCATGCCACACCCGTCGAACCTCCAAGGAGAACCCATGACCCACACCCGCGTCGCCGTCCTGCTCGGCAGCCTCCGCGCCGACTCGCTCAACCGCCGCATCGCCGGCTTCCTGGCGGAGCAGTCCGGCGAGGACGTCACCGTCGAGATCGTGGAGGGTCTCGCCGACGTGCCGTTCTACAACGAGGAGCTCGACGCGGACGCCGTCCCGGAGACTGCGGCACGCCTGCGTGCCCAGATCGCCGAGGCCGACCGGGTGCTGGTGATCACCCCCGAGTACAACGGCACCATGCCCGCGGTGCTGAACAACGCCATCGACTGGCTCTCGCGGCCCTACGGCCAGGGCGCCCTCACCGGCAAGCCCCTGGCCGTCATCGGCGCCACCCCCACCCCCTACGGCGGCAAGTGGTCGCACGAGGACGCCCGTCGCTCGGCCGGGATCGCCGGCGCCGTCGTGCGGGAGGACCTGACGATCTCCCAGCCGGCGCTCGAGGGCGACATCCTGGCCGACCCCGAGGTGACCAAGCGCCTGCTCGACACCCTCGCCTCGCTCGTGGCCCACGAGGACGACGCGGCGGCCTGACGCCGCGGCCCTCTGGGCTGCGCGCCCCGGGGCCACTAGCGTCGCCAGCATGGCCGACGCCCCGCAGCACCTGCACGACCTGTCCGCCCTGGCGCAGGGGGACCTCGTCCGACGCGGCGAGGTCTCCGCGCTGGAGCTGGTCGAGCACTACCTCGAACGCCCCGACGCCGTCGGGGCGTTCGTCACGCTCACCCCCGACCTGGCCCGGGAGCGCGCGGCCGCGCTGGGCCGCCCGGGACCCGGGGCCTCCCCGCTGTACGGCGTGCCGACCGCGATCAAGGACCTCAACCTGACCGCGGGCGTGCGCACCACCTTCGGCTCCGCGGCCTACGCCGACCACGTGCCGAAGGTCTCCGACAACGTCACCACCTCGCTGGAGGCCGCCGGCATGGTGAGCCTCGGCAAGACCAGCACGCCGGAGTTCGGCTCGCCCTGCTACACCGAGCCCGACGGTGCCCCGCCGGCGGTGACCCCGTGGGACCCCACCCGGATGGCGGGCGGCTCCTCGGGCGGCGCCGCGGCGGCGGTGGCGGCCGGTCTGGTGCCGCTCGCCCCCGGCTCCGACGGCGGCGGGTCGATCCGGGTCCCCGCCTCCTGCTGTGGGCTGGTCGGGCTGAAGCCGACCCGCGGACGGGTCAGCGGCGCGCCGACGTACGGCGACCCGATCGGGCTGTCGGTGGCCGGTCCGCTGGCCCGCACCGTGCGCGACGCGGCGGCCCTGCTCGACGTGCTGGCCGGGCGCCGCACCGGGGACCCGACCTGGGCGCCCGACCCCTCGGGGTCGTTCCTCGCCGCCTGCGAGCACCTCCCGGGGCGGCTGCGGGTCGGCCGGTTCAGCGCCCCGGTGCTCGTCCCGGACGCGCCGGTGGACCCCGAGTGCCTGGCCGCCTGGGAGGACGCGTCGGTCCTGCTGGAGTCCCTGGGCCACCGCGTGGAGGACGTGCCCGTGCCGCTGCCGCCGGAGTCGGTGCCGGTCTTCGAGACGTGCTGGGCGGTGCTCAGCGCCCTCTCCAGCGCACCGGCCGGCCGCGAGCACCTGGTGCGGCCGCTGACCCGGTGGCTCAGCGAGCGCGGCGCGCGGGTCTCCGGTCCGCAGTTCGGCCTGGCGATCGGTCAGCTGCGGCGCTTCGCGGCGGCGGCGCTGAGCGCCCTCGAGCCGTACGACGTGGTGCTCACGCCGACCCTGGCACAGCTGCCGCTGCCGGTGGGGGCGCTGCGCGACGACGCCGACCCCGCCGCCGACTTCGCCGCCCAGATGGCGTTCACCCCCTGGACGTCGGCCTGGAACGTGACCGGGATGCCGGCACTCTCGCTGCCGCTGGGCACCAGCGCCGACGGGCTGCCGATCGGCGTGATGCTCGCGGGGCGCCCGGCCGAGGAGGAGCTGCTGCTCGCCCTGGCCGCGCAGGTCGAGGAGGCCGCGCCCTGGCACGGGCGCCGTCCCCGGCTCTGGTAGCCGGGCGCTCGGCGCTCGCCAGCCGGGCCTAGCCGATGCCGCGGAAGAGCAGCGCCGACTTGAAGTCCACGTGGGCGTACTTCAGGTAGTTGTCGAGCACCTTGTTGGTGACCTTGTCGGTGCGGGTCGCGACCGTCACCACGACGACGCTCCCCGTCGAGCCGGAGCGGAACTTGCCGGCCGCGAACTCCGGGATGAAGCGGCCGTCCTGGATGGTGAACTGCTCCTCCTTGAGACCGTTCGCCGCCTTCTCGGCGCGCTTGGCGTTGCGCATCACGAAGAAGATGTGGGTGAACTGGAGGTTGCCCCCGCGTGCCTTGTAGCTCGCCTCGACCGCGTAGCGACATCCCTGGGAGGTGAGCGCCCCCTCCTTCTCGACCGGGGCGCAGGTGCGGTAGTTCCAAGCCCCGGCGTTCTTGGCGGAGAGCTTCACGTCGCCGAGCCGGAAGTTCCAGTCGTCGCGGTACTCCTTGGCCCTCAGCTTCCCGGTGGCGGTCGGGTCGGGCCCCTCGGTCGGCTCGTCGGTGGGGTCCTCGGTCGGCTCCTCCGTCGGCTCCTCGGAGGGCTCGTCGGTGGGGTCCTCGGTCGGCTCGTCGGTCGGCTCCTCGGTGGGGGACTCGGACGGGCTGGGGCTGGTCGAGGGCTCCTCGGGGCCGGCGGTCACCGTCGCCGGATCGTTGTTGAGGCCGTAGACGATCCCGGCCGTGCCCAGGATCCCCAGCACCAGCGACGCCACCAGCAGCCCGAGGACGAGCCGGTCGCGACCGCTCGCCGCGGGTCGCGTCGGTGCCCCCAGCGGACCGGACAGGTGCGAGGGCGGACCGAACCCACCGGTGCCCCCGCCGCTGCCGGGATCCGCGGGGCCGTGCGGTGGCTGCTGGGAGTGGGACATGGAGCGGGTCCTCCTGTGGACGAGGTGGGGTGCGCGGGTTGTTCTACCCGAGGTGAGCCGGAGTAGTCCTCATCCGGCCTCCACCCGCGCGCCGGCGAGTTCGGCGATGAGCACGGCGCCGGCCAGGTCGAGCCGGGTCTCGCCCAGACGGGCGGCGAGGAGGTCGACGCCCTCGAGGCTCGCGCCGCGCAGGTCGGCGCGCCTCAGGTCGCTCTCGCGCAGCGTGGCGGAGTCGAGCCGGGCACGGCGCAGGTCGCAGCCGGAGAGGTTGCTCAGGGACAGGTCCGCCTCATGAAGGTCGAGGCCGCTGAGGTCCGTCCGGCTCAGGTCCGCGCCGCGGATCGTCACCGCGCCCCACTGACCGCCGCGGACCTTCATCGTCCGCAGGTTGCACCGCTCGAAGACGGACCCGAGCAGCTTGCAGCCCTCCAGGGTCGCGTCGAAGAAGCCGGTGGAGCGGAACGTGCAGGCCACGAAGGCGGTGCTGCGGTGCACCGAGGAGTTGAGCCGGCAGCGGTCGAAGGTGCAGTTCTCGAACAGCGCGCCGTGGGTGCGCACGCCGCTGAGGTCGACCGCGGTGAACGTGCAGTCGACGAAGCGCGCCGAGCCGAGGTCGTCGCCGTACCAGTCCTCGTCGCGGTAGTCGACGTCACGGGCCTCGCCGTCGGCGCTCACCGGCGCAGCTCGAGCAGCCGGCGGGGCAGACGCGCGGTGGACAGCCCGCCACCGGCTTGGCGCACCTCGAAGTGCAGGTGACAGCCGTCGGGGGCACCGTCGTCGGAGACCCGCGCGATCACGTCGCCGCGCCGTACCCGGTCCCCGCGCTCGACGAAGACCTTGCGGGTGTGCGCGATCAGGAAGTCGACGCCCAGGCGGTGGTTGCGGATCAGCAGCGGGTTGCGGCCGTACGCCGGGCCCAGGGCGCCGTTGTCGACCACCCAGCCGTTGCGCGCGGCCGTCAGCTTGCGCCCACACGGGATCGCGACGTCGATGCCGTGGTGGAAGCCGCGGCCGTTCGCGCAGCGCGGGTCGGCGGAGTAGTAGGGCGCCCGGGTGCACCCGAACGGGATCATGATCCGGTGCCGCCCGGCGTACCAGGGGGAGGAGTACGCCGTCCGGTCGCTGCTGTAGAAGCGCCACCGCGGGTCCGGCTCGGCGCTGGCCGCGGTGACCGGGACGAGCAGTGCCGCGACCAGCACACTCAGCAGGGTGACGAGGGCGGCGCGGATCATGGCGGACACGCTATCCCGACCGCGGCGAGCAGCCGCTCGCACTCCTCGACCAGCCGCCGGCGCAGCGGAGCGCCCCGCTCGGCGAAGCCGCGCTGCTGCGCGGCGTACTCCCGCTTGCCCGCCGGCGTCTCCACCTCGAGCGGCTCGAAGCCCAGCCCGGTCAGGTCGTACGGCGCCGCGCGCATGTCCAGGACCCGGATGTCGCGGGCCAGCTCGAAGCAGTCCGCGACCAGGTCGGAGCAGATCATCGGGGTGAGCCGGAAGGCGTGCTTGTACAGGTCCATCCCGGCATGCAGGCAGCCCGGCTGCTCGAACGCCGCCCGGTCGCCGCTGGTGGGGGACAGGGCGTTGAGCGGGCGCGCGTCGGGGGTGAAGAAGCGGAACGCGTCGAAGTGCGAGCAGGCGATCCGGTGGGATTCCACGACCCGGTCGGTGCCGTCCGCGCCCAGGCGCAGCGGCCAGTCGGCGTGGCGGACCTGCTCGGGGCTGAGCCGGTAGACCATCGCCCACTCGTGCATCCCGAAGCAGCCGAGGTTGGCCGGGCGCGACGCGGTGGCGCTGAGCAGCGCGTGCAGCGACTCCAGCAGCGGCCGCTGCCGCGCGACGTACTCCTCGGTGACGCCCACGCCCTCGCCGAGGTGGGCGTAGCCCTTGAGGTCGAGGTACTCCTCGGCTCCGGTCAGGGCCACCCCGTAGCCGGGGTGCCAGCGGCGCAGCTGGGCGGGGCGCTGGGAGTAGTAGGTGAACAGGAAGTCGTGGACCGGGTGCTTGACCCGGGACTCGCGCCGCGCGAGGTGCGGCGCGACGAACGCGTCGACGCGCGCCTCGTGGGCGGCCCGGCGGGCCGACCACTGCGCCTCGTCGAGCACCCGCACGTCCATCGGGACAAGGGTAGGCGCCGGCCCGCACCGTCCGGCGAGCGGGCGGGGCCCGGGCCGTTAGGCTCGACCCGTGCGTATTGCGAGATTCACCACTGGAGAAGACCCCCTGTACGGCGTCGTGACCGGCGACGTCGACGAGTTCGGCCAGCCGGCCGACGACAGCGTGATCGTGGCGCTGGCCGGCGACCCGCTCTACGTCGGCATCAAGCTGCTCGAGCAGGAGTACCGGCTGGCCGACGTGCGGCTGCTCGCGCCGGTCCTACCGCGCAGCAAGGTGGTCGCGATCGGTCGCAACTACGCCGCGCACGCCGCGGAGATGGGCAGCGACCTGCCCGAGGAGCCGCTGATGTTCCTCAAGCCGAACACCTCCGTGGTGGGGCCAGGCGACCCGATCTTCTACCCCCGCCAGACCCAGGACCTGCACTTCGAGGGCGAGCTCGCGGTCGTCATCGGCCGGATCTGCCGCGACGTGCCGCCCGAGCAGGCCACCGACGTCATCCACGGCTACACCATCGCCAACGACGTGACGGCGCGCGACCTGCAGCGCAAGGACGTGCAGTTCACCCGGGCCAAGGGCTTCGACTCGTTCTGCCCGCTCGGGCCGTGGATCGAGACCGACCTGGACCCGCAGACGTTCGCCGACGGGGTCTCGATCCAGACCCACCTCAACGGCGACCTGAAGCAGGACGGCAGCACCCGCGACCTGATCTTCGACATCCCCACGTTGATCGCCCACGTCACCAGCGTGATGACGCTGCTGCCCGGCGACGTCATCCTCACCGGCACCCCCGAGGGTGTCGGTCCCATGAACGTCGGCGACGAGGTGGAGATCTCGATCGCCGGCATCGGCACTCTCACGAACAAGGTGGCTCAGCGCTAATGGTCTCGACAACCCCGACCGACGACGACGCAGGCTCGACCAACGACGCGACCCCCCAGGCGCGCCCCGTCCGCGTCCGGATGGCGCCCTCGCCGACCGGCAGCCCCCACGTCGGGCTGGCCCGCACGGCGCTCTACAACTGGGCCTTCGCCCGCCACAACGGCGGCACGTTCGTCTTCCGCATCGAGGACACCGACGCGGCCCGCAACACCCAGGAGTCCTACGACTCCCTGATCGAGGTCATGCAGTGGCTCGGGCTGGACTGGGACGAGGGCCCGCTGGTCGGCGGCCCCTACGGCCCCTACCTGCAGAGCGAGCGCTCGCACATCTACCGCGACGTCCTCCAGCGGCTGCGTGAGTCCGGCTACACCTACGACTGCTACTGCACCAACGCCGAGGTCGAGGAGCGCCGCAAGGCCACCGGCTCCAAGGTGATGGGCTACGACGGCTTCTGCCGCGAGCTCAGCGAGGAGCAGCTCGCCGGGTTCGCCGGCCGGCCCAGCGTGGTCCGCTTCCGGATGCCCGAGGGCGAGATCACCTTCGACGACGTGGTGCGCGGCGAGATCTCCTTCCAGACCGAGTTCGTCCCCGACTTCGCGCTGGCCCGCGCGAACGGCGACCCGCTCTACACGCTGGTGGCGCCGGTCGACGACGCGCTGATGGAGATCACCCACGTGCTGCGCGGCGAGGACCTGCTCTCCAGCACCCCGCGCCAGATCGCGCTCTTCGACGCGCTCAAGGAGATCGGCGTCGCCAAGATGACGCCGCAGTTCGGCCACCTGCCCTACGTGATGGGCGAGGGGAACAAGAAGCTCTCCAAGCGCGACCCCGAGGCCCACCTGCTGCACTACCGCGAGCAGGGCTTCCTGCCCGAGGGGCTGCTCAACTACCTCGCCCTGCTCGGCTGGGCGATCGCGGAGGACCGCGACATCTTCACCCTCGAGGAGATGGTCGAGGCCTTCGACATCCGCCGGGTGAACCCGAACCCGGCCCGCTTCG
Organism: Nocardioides sp. Z21_20; assembly: GCF_059766585.1. Classification (NCBI taxonomy): domain Bacteria; kingdom Bacillati; phylum Actinomycetota; class Actinomycetes; order Propionibacteriales; family Nocardioidaceae; genus Nocardioides; species Nocardioides sp. Z21_20. The sequence goes on along the minus strand of NZ_JCBAJX010000003.1, from coordinate 347,816 downwards.
ACCTGAAGAAGGCCGAGGCCATCAACGCCTCGCACATGCGGCGCCTCACCCTCGACGACATGACGCACCGGGTGCTGCCGTTCCTCAAGGACGCCGGCGTCGTCTCCGACCCGGTCTCCGACTCCGACGCACGCCTGCTGGAGCTGGCGATGCCGCTGGTCGCCGAGCGCATCAACAAGCTCACCGAGGCCGTCGACATGCTGGCGTTCCTGTTCGTCGAGGAGGAGGCGTTCACCCGCACCGACTCCATCGACGACGCCGGACGCGAGGTCGTCCGGGCGGCGTACGACGCGCTGGCGGCGCTGCACACCTGGTCGACCGCCGACATCGAGGAGGCGCTGCGCAAGGCGCTGGTCGAGGAGCGCGGCCTCAAGCCGCGGCTGGCCTTCGGCCCGGTGCGGATCGCGGTGTCCGGGCGCAAGATCTCCCCGCCGCTGTTCGAGTCGCTCGAGCTGCTCGGCCGCGAGCGGGCGCTCTCCCGGCTGCAGCGCGCCCAGGACGCCTGAGCGTGCAGCCCGGCGCCCCCGGCCCCGCGCTGACCCAGGAGGAGATCGACGCGGCGTACCCGCCGCTGGGGTTCCACGAGCTGCACCGGGCCGGGGAGCGCGGCTGGTGGCGCACCCTGCTCGGGGTCGTGCTGCTCGCGGTCACGATGGTCGTGCTGGCCCCGGTGGCCTGGCTGGTGCCGTTCACGGTCGGCTTCGTGGTCGCCGGGGAGCCGGTGGGTGAGGCGATGGGCGACCTGCTCGATCTCGGCGACCCGACGCCGCTCGGCCTGGCCTACCTCAACCTGTCCCTGGCCACGCTGATCCCGGTGGTGTGGCTGCTGACCCGGGTGCTGCACGGGTTGAAGCCGCGCTGGACGACCTCGGTGCGGCCACGGATGCGGTGGGGCTACTTCGTCGCCTGCCTGGGGCTCTCGGTGCTCGCGCTGGTCGCCACCGTGGTGGTCTCCGCGCTGCTGCCGGTCCAGGACGGCGGCGCGGACGTCACCTCGACGCCGCGGGAGTTCACCCGGGAGATCCGCGACTTCGTGATCGTGGTGCTCTTCCTCACTCCGCTGCAGGCGGCGGGGGAGGAGTACGCCTTCCGCGGCTACCTCACCCAGGCGTTCGGCGGCCTCTTCCGCAGCCGTGCGGTGGCCGTGGTCGTGCCCGCCCTGCTCTTCGCGCTGGCGCACGGGCTGGGGCAGAGCCTGCCGATCTTCTTCGACCGGTTCGCGTTCGGGATCGTGGCCGGGCTGCTGGTGGTGCTCACCGGCGGCCTGGAGGCGGCCATCGCCATGCACGTGCTGAACAACTGGCTGGCCTTCGGTCTGGCACTGGCCTTCAGCGACATGGCCACCGCGCTGAACCCGACCGGGGGAAGCTGGTGGTCGATCCCGACGACCCTCACGCAGTCGCTGGTCTACCTCGCTCTGGCCCTGCTGGTGGCCCGCGCGATGCGGCTTCGGAACACCGCGGATTCGGCCGTTTTGGTGGCCTCCCGGGGGCGCGTGTATGGTTTCTCTCCGGCGCCAGAACGGGCCTGAAGCCCCCAAGAATTACGTGGGGGCTTGCATTACCTTGGGATATGGTGTAATTGGCAGCACGACTGGTTCTGGTCCAGTTAGTCTAGGTTCGAGTCCTAGTATCCCAGCGAGATCGCGGCGCAGGCCGCGATTTTGTGCGAGAGGCTAGCCCCGCTAGAGTTTCGCTCGCGAACGAAGCCGCAAGGCGGAAGATCGCAATGCCCCCGTTGTGTAGCGGCCTAGCACGCCGCCCTCTCAAGGCGGTAGCGCCGGTTCGAATCCGGTCGGGGGTACAGACACGAAGGCCCCGCGGTCACCACCGCGGGGCCTTCGTCGTTCCCAGGCGCTCCCGCCTGCGAGCTCACGCCGATTCGGCGGGTTTTCCGCGCGAGTGCGCGCCGACTCGCTGTGGGGTCTGATTTCCGCCAGTCGGGGCGGGGGTGGGGTGTCAGGATGGGGGTGTGTCGATGACCACGTGGCTGGACCCGGAGAGCTGCTACCGCGCGGTGCGCAGTCGCGACCGTCGCTTCGACGGGGTGTTCTGGACCGCGGTGCGCACCACCGGCATCTACTGCCGGCCCTCGTGCCCGGCGCGCACCCCCGCCTTCGCCCACGTGAGCTTCCACCGCAGCGCCGCGTCCGCCCAGGCGGCCGGGCACCGCGCGTGCAAGCGGTGCCTGCCCGACGCCGCCCCCGGCAGCCCCGACTGGGACGTGGCCGCCGACGTGGCCGGGCGGGCGATGCGGCTGATCTCCGACGGGGTGGTCGACCGCGGCGGCGTCCCCGAGCTCGCCCGGCGCGTCGGCTACACGCCCCGGCACCTCAACCGGATCCTGCTCGCCGAGCTGGGCGCCGGCCCGCTGGCGCTCGCCCGGGCGCGGCGCGCGCAGACCGCCCGGGTGCTGATCGAGTCGACCACGATGTCGTTCGCCGACGTCGCGTTCGCGGCCGGGTTCTCCAGCGTCCGGCAGTTCAACGAGACCGTCCGCGAGGTCTACGCCAGCACGCCGTCGCAGCTGCGCGGCCGGCGGGGCGGGCCTCAGACGGCCGGCACGCTGACGATGCGGATCCCGGTGCGCACGCCGTACGCCGGGCGGGCCCTGCTGGGCTTCCTGGCCCGGCGGGCGATCCCGGGAGTCGAGTACGTCGAGGGGGACTGCTATTCGCGCACCCTGGCCCTGCCGCACGGCCAGGGCGCCGTGGCGGTGCGGGTGCCCGACGTCGCCGACGGTGCCGGCGTCGCCTCGGCCGAGGCGACGTTCACGCTCACCGACCTGCGGGACACCTCCGCGGCGCTCGAGCGCGTACGCCGCCTGCTCGACGCCGACTGCGACCCGTTGGCGGTCGACGGACAGCTCGCCGACGACCCGCTGCTGGGGCCCCTGGTCCGCGCCACCCCGGGGCTGCGGGTGCCCGGCCACGTCGACGGCGACGAGGTGGCGGCTCGCGCGGTGCTGGGGCAGCAGGTGAGCGTCGCGGGGGCTCGGACCCTCGCCGCCCGGCTGGCGCAGGCGCACGGCCGCGAGCTGTCCACGCCGGTGCCCGGCCTCGAGCGGCTGTTCCCCACGGCGGGGACGCTGGCCGCGCTGGCGCCGGAGCAGCTGGCGATGCCGCGCTCCCGGGCGCGGGCGCTGACGGGCCTGTGCGCGGCGCTGGGCGACGGCTCGGTGGCCCTGGACCGGGGCCCGGACCGCGGGGAGGTGCGGCGCCGGCTCCTCGCCCTGCCCGGCATCGGGCCGTGGACGGCCGACTACATCGCGCTGCGGGCGCTGGCGCACCCCGACGTGTTCCTGCCGACCGACGTCGGCGTGCGCCAGGCGCTGACCCGGCTGGCGGGCCCGGCGGCTTCGGCACCGGCCGCGGCCGCCGCGGCAGCGGAGCGCTGGCGCCCCTGGCGCTCCTACGCGCTGATGCACCTGTGGCACTCCCTTACCCTGTCGAGCGAGGAGACCTGAGATGTGGACGGAGATGGAGTCGCCCGTGGGCGACCTGCGCATCGTCGAGCGCGATGAGGCGATCGTCGCGATCGAGTTCGCCCCCTACCCGCCGGTGGGCCGCGAGCCCGCGATCGGGGGACGCGCCGACGATCACCCGGTGCTCGTCGAGGCGCGCGCCCAGCTGTCGGCCTACTTCCGTGGGGAGCGGACCACGTTCGACCTGCCGCTGCGCCCGGTCGGGACGCCGTTCCAGCAGCGGGTGTGGGACCAGCTGCGCACCATCGGCTTCGGCGAGACCACGTCGTACGGACGGATCGCGCAGCGCCTGGGGATGACCAACGCGGCCTCGCGTGCCGTGGGGCTGGCCAACGGCCGCAACCCGATCGCGGTGGTGATCCCGTGCCACCGGGTGATCGGGGCGAACGGCAAGCTGGTCGGCTACGCCGGCGGGCTGGTGCGCAAGCAGGCGCTGCTCGACCTCGAGCGCAGCGGCGCCGACGTCCTGTTCTGAGCGGGGGCTACTCGGCGGCGGCGCGGCGCAGGGACTCGGAGAGCCGCTCGGCGGCGGCCAGGACGGCCGGGGCGTGCATCCGGCCGGGCTGGCGCGAGAGCCGCTCGAGGGGACCCGAGACCGAGACCGCGGCGATGATCTTGCCGCTCGGCGAGCGGACCGGGGCCGAGACCGAGGCGACGCCCTGCTCACGCTCGCCGATGGACTGGGCCCAACCGCGGCGGCGGATGCCGGACAGGGCGGTGGCGGAGAAGGCGGCGTTCTGCAGGCCGCGGTGCATGCGCTCGGGGTCCTCCCACGCCAGCAGCACCTGTGCCGCGGATCCCGCCCGCATCGTCAGCTGAGAGCCCACCGGGATCGTGTCGCGCAGGCCGCTGGGGCGCTCCGCGGCGGCGACGCAGACGCGGTGATCACCCTGGCGGCGCCACAGCTGGGCGGACTCGCCGGTGATGTCGCGCAGCCGCGCCAGCACGGGCCCGGCCGCGGCGAGCAGGCGGTCCTCGCCGGCCGCGGCGGAGAGCTCGGTCAGTCGCGGGCCGAGCACGAAGCGGCCCTGCATGTCACGGGCCACGAGGCGGTGGTGCTCCAGGGCGACCGCGAGGCGGTGCGCCGTCGGGCGGGCCAGGCCGGTGCCGCTGACTAGACCGGCCAGAGTCGCGGGGCCCGCTTCCAGCGCTGCCAGCACCAGTGCTGCTTTGTCGAGAACGCCCACGCCGCTAGAGTTGTCCATATGGCAATACTGCCGTCTCAGATCATGGGATGCAAGGGGTAGATTCCAGGTCCGAGAGAAATCCGATGGCCGGCCGGCGTCACCTGCCGTGCCAGGCGAGTCAGTGTGGAGGGGAAGTTATGGGCAAGACCCTGGCCGAGAAGGTGTGGGACGAGCACGTGGTCCGCAGTGCACAGGGGGAGCCGGACCTCCTCTTCATCGATCTCCATCTTCTCCACGAGGTCACCTCCCCGCAGGCCTTCGACGGGCTGCGGCTGGCGGGGCGCTCGGTGCGTCGTCGCGACCTGACCATCGCCACCGAGGACCACAACGTGCCCACGATCGACTGGGACAAGCCGATCGCCGACCCGGTCTCACGCACCCAGGTCGACACGCTGCGTCGCAACGCCGAGGAGTTCGGCGTGCGGCTGCACCCGCTCGGCGACGTGGAGCAGGGCATCGTCCACGTGGTCGGACCGCAGTTGGGGCTCACCCAGCCGGGGATGACGATCGTGTGCGGCGACTCCCACACCTCCACCCACGGCGCGTTCGGGGCGATCGCCTTCGGGATCGGCACCTCCGAGGTCGAGCACGTGCTCGCCACCCAGACGCTGATGCAGGCGAGGCCGAAGACGATGGCCGTCACCGTCAACGGCACCCTGCCCGCCGGCGTCACCGCCAAGGACCTGGTGCTGACCCTGATCGCCCACGCCGGGACCGGCGGCGGCCAGGGCTACATCGTGGAGTACCGCGGCGAGGCCATCGAGCAGCTCTCCATGGAGGGCCGGATGACCATCTGCAACATGTCGATCGAGTGGGGCGCCAAGGCGGGCATGATCGCCCCCGACCAGACCACCTTCGACTACATCGAGGGCAAGCCCGAGGCGCCGAAGGGCGCCGACTGGGACGCCGCGGTCGCGCACTGGCGGACCCTGGTCACCGATGACGACGCCGTCTTCGACAAGGAGATCGTGCTCGACGCCTCGACGATGACCCCGTTCGTCACCTGGGGCACCAACCCGGGGCAGGGGGTGCCGCTGGGCGCCTCGGTCCCGAGCCCGGACGACTTCGAGGACCCGACCGACAAGATCGCCACCGAGCGGGCCCTGCAGTACATGGACCTGCAGGCCGGCACCCCCCTGCGCGAGGTGAAGATCGACACCGTCTTCGTCGGCTCGTGCACCAACGGCCGGATCGAGGACCTGCGCCTGGCCGCCGAGATCATCAAGGGTCACAAGGTGGCCGAGGGGACCCGACTGCTGGTCGTGCCGGGCTCGGTCCGGGTCCGCCTGCAGGCGCAGGAGGAGGGCCTCGACTCGATCTTCCTCGAGGCCGGCGCGGAGTGGCGCGGGGCGGGCTGCTCGATGTGCCTGGGCATGAACCCCGACCAGCTCGCGGTGGGGGAGCGCAGCGCGTCGACCTCCAACCGCAACTTCGAGGGACGTCAGGGCAAGGGCGGGCGCACGCACCTGGTCTCGGTGCCCGTCGCCGCCGCGACCGCGGTCCGCGGCACGCTCTCCTCGCCCGCCGACCTGATCAACGCCTGACGGCCCTCGCAGAACAGGACATCGACATGGACAAGTTCACCACCCACACCGGAGTCGGGGTGCCGCTGCGGCGCAGCAACGTCGACACCGACCAGATCATCCCGGCCGTCTACCTCAAGCGGGTCACCCGCACCGGCTTCGAGGACGGGCTGTTCGCCGCCTGGCGCAACGACCCCGACTTCGTGCTGAACAACCCGGCGTACGCCGCGGGCTCGGTGCTGGTCGCCGGACCCGACTTCGGCACCGGGTCGTCGCGCGAGCACGCCGTCTGGGCCCTGCAGAACTACGGCTTCAAGGTCGTCCTCTCCCCGCGCTTCGCGGACATCTTCCGCGGCAACTCCGGCAAGGCCGGCCTGCTCGCCGCCCAGGTCGACGAGAGCGTCGTGGAGCGGATCTGGGACCTGCTCGCCGCCCAGCCCGGCGCAGCCGTGACCGTGGACCTGGAGGCCCGCACGGTGCGGGCCGGCGAGGGCCCGGACGCGATCGAGGCCCCCTTCGACATCGACGACTACACCCGCTGGCGGCTGCTCGAAGGGCTCGACGACATCGGCATCACCCTCTCCCACGAGGCGGACATCACCGCCTACGAGGCGACCCGGCCCTCCTGGAAGCCGGTCACGCTGCACGCCTCCTGAGGCCCGCTGCACCCCCCGCATCACCCCGCTCCACTCCGACGGCCCGACGCTGCCCGCGTCGGGCCGTCGGCGTTGGACGACCGGTGGGTGAGCAAATCGCCCAAGGGTGATTGTGAGGGACCTCACAAGTCCCTAGCGTGCAGGCATCCATGCCGAGCACCGGGCTCGGCCCACGTTCCTAAGGGGACCGCAGTGAACAAGACGCAGCTGATCGACGCCCTGGCGGCCCGCTACGACGGCAACCGCAAGGCCGCGGCCCAGGCCCTCGAGTCCGTGCTGGACACCATCACCCGGGAGGTGGCGCGGGGGGAGAAGGTCGCCATCACCGGCTTCGGCTCCTTCGAGAAGCGGATCCGGGAGGCCCGGTGGGTCCGCAACCCGCGCACGGGCGAGCGGATCATGGCGGAGAAGACGGCCGTGCCGAAGTTCACGCCCGGCGCCGATCTGAGGAACGTGATCTCCGGAGCCAAGAGTCTCCCCGCGCTCACCCTGGCCGTGGCGACGGCGCCGGCCCGGGCAGCGGCCGCGACCGCGCTCGGGGCGGCGGGTGGCGCAGCCAGGAAGGCGGACGCGACGAGCACGGGCGCGAGCGCGACGGCGACTCCGGCGACGTCGGCGAAGAAGACCGCCACCAAGAAGACCGCCACCAAGCAGGCTCCCGCGAAGAGCACCGCGAAGAAGGCCCCGGCGAAGGCCACCGCGAAGAAGGCCACCGCGAAGACCACCACGGCGAAGAAGAGCACGGCGAAGAAGACCACCACCGCGAAGAAGACCACGGCGAAGAAGACCACCGCGAAGAAGACCACCGCCAAGAGGAGCACCGCGAAGAAGGCGGCCGGCGGCTCCTCGAGCTGATCAGGCGCGGCCGGTGACCTCGGCGGTCCGGGTCCCCACCCCCAGCACGAGGGCGTGGCCCAGGTCGCCGGGGTCGTCGACGTCGGAGCGCAGGCTGACCAGCGCCCCCTCGATCTCCCGGGCTCCGCCCGCCAGGTGAGCCGCGCGGGAGCCGGCGCCGAACCGGGGGGCGAACCCGGCGTGTCCGGCGGCGTACATCGTCGTGCCGATGCCGGCGCGGTCGGCGACGAAGCAGGCGTGTCCGGCGGCGGTCTCTCGGGCAGCCTGGGTGAGGGCGGCCTGCAGGTCCTCGGGACGCAGCGCCGGCAGGTCGGCGCACAGTGCGACCGGCACCAGCCGCGGCCAGCGCCGCAGCGCCTCGGCCGCGGTCTGCACCAGGCTGGCGTTGAGATCCTCCGCCGCGCCGTCGGGCACCACCGAGCAACCGGCCGCGCTGAGCTGGGCGGCGAAGCGGTGGTCGTCGGTCACCACCAGCACCTGGGCGACCGCGGGGGTGCGCAACGCCGCGGTCACGGTGTCCAGGGCGAAGGCGGCCGCCAGGCGGCGTCGGTGCTCGTCGGGGAGCCCGGCCAGGCGCGACTTGCCGACCGCGGGCGGCTTGACCGGGACGAGTACGACGAACCCGTCGGCGGCGCCGTCGGGGGTGGAGGGTGCGGAGTCTGTCATCGGGGACGATCCTGCCACCGTCGGGCGCCGCAGCCGCAGAGTGTCGAGCCAAGGACCGCCCTGGACCGGACGAGCGAGTAGCCTGCACCTCGACGTAGGGCGCGTCACGACCGGCGTGGACGGTCGCCGGCAGGGACGGGGAACACAGGTGAGGGTACGCAGGCTCGAGGGGAGGCGCGGCTGGGCGTTCACGCTGGGCGCGGTCATCCTCAAGCCGACGTTCCTGGCCACCACCCGGCACACCTGGCTCGACGGGGACAAGATCCCGGCGACCGGTGGCTGCATCGTGGTGCTCAACCACCTCTCGCACCTCGACCCGCTGATCAGCGCCCACCTCCTCTACGACCACGGCCGGCTGCCGCACTACCTGGCCAAGGCCGGGCTCTTCCGCAACCGCGCCCTGCGCCGCTTCCTCATCGCCGCCGGCCAGATCCCGGTGGAGCGCCTCTCCGGCACCGCCGTCGGCGCGTACGACGCGGCGGTGCGCGAGGTCGCCGCCGGCAAGTGCGTCGTCGTCTACCCCGAGGGGACCCTGACCCGCGACCCCGCGCTGTGGCCGATGGTCGGCAAGACCGGTGCGGCCCGGATCGCGCTGGAGACCGGCGCGCCGGTGATCCCGGTCGCCCACTGGGGGGCGCAGCAGCTGCTGGCGCCGTACAGTCGTCGGCCCCATCTCTTCCCGCGCAAGCACCTCACGGTGAAGGTCGGTGACCCGGTGCCCCTCGAGGACCTGCGCGAGGCTACCCGCACGGCCGTTACCATCCGGGCGGCCACCGACCGGATCATGGATGCGATCACCGGCCTCCTCGCGGAGATCCGCGACGAGCCGGCGCCCGCGGAGCGCTTCGACCCTCGCCGTGCGGGCGTGCGGCAGATCGGCAACCCCCACCGGAAGGACCGTTGATGACGAAGGTCGCAGTGATGGGCTCCGGCTCGTGGGGGACCGCGTTCTCCATGGTCCTGGCCGACGCCGGGAACGAGGTCACCATGTGGGGCCGTCGCGAGGAGGTGTGCACGGAGATCAACAAGACCCGTGAGAACACCGACTACCTGCCCGGCATCGAGCTGCCGCGCTCGGTGCGCGCCACCCACGACCCGGAGCAGGCGCTTGCGGGCGCGGACGTCGTCGTCCTGGCCGTGCCGTCGCAGAGCCTGCGGGAGAACCTCGTGGCCTGGGCTCCGCACGTGCCCCGGCACGCGGTGCTGGTCTCGCTGATGAAGGGCGTGGAGCTCGGCACCCTGGAGCGGATGAGCGAGGTGATCGCCGAGGTCGCCGACGCGGGACCCGAGCGGATCGCGGTGGTCAGCGGGCCCAACCTGGCCAAGGAGATCGCGCGGCGGGAGCCGGCCGCGTCCGTGGTGGCCTGCGCCGACGAGGACGTGGCCAGGCGCCTGCAGCGGCTGTGCCACTCCAAGGCGTTCCGGCCCTACACCAGCGTCGACGTGCTGGGCTGCGAGCTGGGCGGCGCCTACAAGAACGTGGTCGGGCTGAGCGTGGGCATGGCGGTGGGCCTGGGGTTCGGCGACAACACCACGGCCTCGGTGATCACCCGTGGTCTCGCGGAGACCGCCCGCCTGGCCACCGCGCTCGGCGCCAACCCGCTGACCCTGATGGGGCTGGCCGGCCTGGGGGACCTGGTCGCCACCTGCTCGTCACCGCTCTCGCGCAACCGGACGTTCGGCGAGAAGCTCGGCCAGGGCATGACCACCAGCGAGGTCTACGCCTCCACCCGGCAGGTCGCCGAGGGGGTCAAGTCGTCCTCGTCGCTGCTGGCCCTGGCCCGGCGCACCGGCATCGACGCGCCGATCGCCGAGCACGTCGACGCCGTCGTGGCCGGCCGGATGACCGCGCCCGAGATGATGGACTCCTTCATCGCCCGTGACACCAAGGCCGAGACCGACTGAGCCCGACGTCGCGAGACGCCGGTGACCGGTGACGCTGGTGACCAGCGTCACCGGCGGCCGCGGGGAGCCAATGGCGCGTTTGTCCGGACAGGGCGGCGCCCGGCAGGCGAAGATATACGAACGGTCGGCTCTTCGCCGGGCGTTGCGACACGGGGGTGTCAGACATGGGGAATGCCGGGGGGCCGGCCAAGCGAGGCCGGGGCGCGCCCCTGAAGGTCCTGGAGGACCTCACCGCGCTGCATGAGGGCACCGTCGACGCCAACGTCCGCTCCGGCTGGCTGCTGCGGATGGCCCGGCTGACCGCCCGGCCCGGCTCCTTCGCTCGCCAGTCGGACATGATCACCGCGCTCGAGGAGCGCGGCATCCCCACGACCCCGTACACGCTGAGCCGGATGGAGTCCGGTCAGCTGCGCTCGGGCAGGCTGATCGACGCCTACGAGGAGCTGCTCGGCCTGTCGCCCGGCGTCCTGCGGGCGCCGGTGGACCTGATGTGCCGGACCTTCCCCCAGGCGCGGGCCGACCGTGACCGCGAGGCGCCCCTGCGCGACGACGACATCACGCTGGCCACCGAGGCGGTGCGCGCCGGTCGACCCACCGGGGGAGAGTGGCTGCACTGGGCCCGGATCGTCTCCCGGCCCGGGGTCGGGTTCCCGCACCGCCTCGCCGTCGAGCTGGCCGCGCGCCTGGTCAGCGAGCTGGAGCGCGGCGTAGGAGCCGCCTTCGCCCCACGGTTCGAGGCGCTGGCGCTGCTGCGCTGCGGCCCCCGCGCCGACGCCGTCGTGGAGGCCGTCGCGCGCCGGCTGGCGGATCCCGACCTGCAGCTGATCTACAACGTCGCGGTGGTGATGGGCCAGAGCGGCACGCACGAGGGTTGGATGTGGGGGGTCGAGCGGCTCCGCGACCCGCGCTCGCACGTCGTCTACGCCGGGGTGTGGGCGATCGAGACGGCCGCGGTCACCCGCGGCTTCCGCCACGAGTGGTGGTTCGACCTGGTCGAGCCCTTCATGGAGGCGTGCCGGGAGGTCGAGCACGGCAGCGAGCACTGGCGCTCGCTGTCGGTGCTGTTCTGGAACCTGCCCACGGACGTGCAGCGCGGGCTGGAGCGGCACCTGCCCTGGCTGCCGGAGTCCGCGCCCCCGGAGGAGACCTGGTCGCCCACCCGAGGGAACGCCGACTGGGTGGCCTGCGAGCGGATGTCTGCCGAGATCTGCCGCCGGCTGGGCCTCGACGAGCAGCCCATCCTCACCCGGCTGCTCTTCGAGCTGGTGGCCGGCCCGTCGAACGCCACCATGGTGACGAGCTACCTGCTGCTCGCCGCCCTCCCGTTCTCCGGGCTGATCATCGAGACCCTGGCCCGGACCGTGCAGGACAGCACCGACCAGCGCCTGCGGGAGCGGGTCACCTTCACCCTCGTCTCGATGCGCGCCCCGCGCTTCCCCGCGGCGATGAGCGCCTGGTTCGAGGGCCCGCGCGACCTGCAGCTCGCCGCGGCGACCATGGCGGCCACCGCCGGCCACCCGATCCCCGAGGGCCTGCTGGAGTCGCTGCTCAAGGAGGGCGACGTCACCAGCCGGCGCGCCGTGTTCGCCGCCGGGATGGCCCAGCACCCCACGCTGGAGCTGCTGGCCGGCGCCGGCGCGGCGACACAGGAGATCCAGGGCGCGGCCGCGTGGTGGCTGCGTGAGGGCGGGGTCGTCGCCGACGACCCGCCGGCCGGGCGCTAGCTACCGCTCGGCGGTCAGCGTGTCCAGGGCCCGCTCGAGGTCGTCCCACAGGTCGTCGACGTCCTCGATCCCCACCGACATGCGCACCAGGGCGTCGGGGATGGTGGCCGGCTCGGACTTCCAGCGCCGACGTCGCTCCAGCGTCGACTCCACGCCGCCCAGGCTGGTGGCGTGGACCCACAGCCGGGTCTTGTGGGTGAAGAGGTCGGCCGCCAGCGCTCCCTCGGCCAGCACCACCGACACGATGGAGCCGAACCCGGGGTAGCGGACCTGCCCGATGGCGGGGTGGGCGTCGAGACGGCGCACCAGCTCCTGGGCGTTGGCTTGGGCGCGCTCGACACGCACGTGCAGGGTGCGCAGGCCGCGCAGGGCCAGCCACGCCTCGAGCGTGCCGGGCACGGCGCCGATCAGGTCGCGGCGCCCCTTCAGCACCCGGTGCAGCTCGTCGTCGCGGGTCACGATCGCGCCCATCAGCACGTCGCTGTGCCCAGAGATGTACTTCGTCGCCGAGTGCACGACCAGGTCCGCGCCGAGCTCGAGGGGACGCTGGAGCAGCGGCGTGGCGAAGGTGTTGTCGACGACGACGTAGGCGCCGGCCTCGTGCGCCGCCGCCACGATGGTCTCGATGTCGGCGACCTCGAGGGCCGGGTTGGTCGGCGACTCCAGCCAGACCAGCGCCGCGTCCGCGCACGCCTCGACGACTGCGGGGGTATCGGTGATGTCGACCAGCTCCGAGCGGATCCGACCTCGGGCCTCGAGGTCGCCGAGCTGCATGATCGTGCCGTTGTAGCTGTGTCGCGGCGCCACCACGAGGCCGTCGTGTCCGACCAGGTCGAGGACGGTGGCGACCGCCGCGAGGCCGCTGGCGAAGGACAGGCACCGTCCGCCCTCGAGCGCGCCGAGGGCCTCCTCGAAGGCCTGCCAGGTGGGGTTCCCGTAGCGGCCGTACTCCAGATCGCCGCCCGCGACGTACGTCGAGGCCATCGTGATCGGCTCGTTGAGCGGTGCGTCGGGCTGGACCTTGGGGCGTCCGGCGGTGACCGCGATGGTGGCCGGCTTGAGTGCTCTGGGGGTGTCCTCGGGCATGGCGCCCAGCCTAAGGCCGGTAGGGTCGGCGCCGATGAACGAGCCCAACAGCGATTCCCGTACCACCCGCCGCCCCCGGGTGGCCGTCGTCTTCGGCGGTCGCTCCAGCGAGCACTCCATCTCGTGCCTGTCGGCCGCCAGCGTGCTCTCGGCCCTCGACCGCGACGCCTACGACGTGGTGCCGATCGGCATCACCCGCGAGGGGCGGTGGGTGCTGGAGTCCGACGCCTCGAGGCTGGCGCTGGGGCCCGGCGGTGAGCTGCCCGAGGTCACCGACGGCGCCGACGTGCAGATCGTGCACGGCGAGACCAACGAGCTGCTCGTGCACGCGCCCGGCCAGGTGCCGCAGGTGCTCGGCGAGGTCGACGTGGTGTTCCCGGTGATGCACGGCCCGTTCGGCCAGGACGGCACCCTGCAGGGGATGCTGGAGATGGCCGGGGTGCGCTACGTCGGCGCCGGCGTCCTGTCCTCCGCGGTGGGCACCGACAAGATGTACATGAAGCTGCTCTTCGAGGCCCACGGGCTGCCGGTGCTGCCCTACGTCGTGCTGCCGCCGCGCACCTGGGAGCGCGACCGCGCCCGGCTGCACGAGGAGATCGTCGCCCTCGGGCTCCCGGTCTTCGTGAAGCCCGCCCGGGCCGGGTCGAGCTTCGGGATCTCCCGCGTCGACTCCTGGGACCAGCTCGACGAGGCGCTGGCCGAGGCGCGCCGGTTCGACCCCAAGGTGATCGTGGAGGCCGCCGCGGTCGGTGCCCGCGAGATCGAGTGTGGGGTGCTGGAGGGGGAGCGGGGCGCGGGCCCCGCCACCAGCGAGCTGGCGGAGATCCGGGTCGCCTCGGCGCACGCCTTCTACGACTTCGAGGCCAAGTACCTGCCCGAGGAGAACACCGCCCTGGACGTGCCCGCCGACGTCGACCCCGAGGTCGCCGACCGGGTCAAGGCGCTGGCGGTCGCCGCGTTCGAGGCGCTCGACTGCGAGGGCCTGGCCCGGGTCGACTTCTTCGTCTTCCCCGACGGGCGGGTGGTGCTCAACGAGGTCGAGACGCTGCCCGGGTTCACCAGCCTGTCGATGTTCCCGCGGATGTGGGCCGCCAGCGGGATCGACTACCCCGAGCTGGTCGACCGCCTGGTCCGCCTCGCCCTGGACCGGGACACCGGACTGCGCTGAGCCGGTCGGCGACGCTGCCTCAGGGCAGCTCGCCGGCGCAGGACGACACGTGGTGCAGCGACTCGCCGACCGCGGGAGCGAGCTCGACGAACACGTCCGTGGGCGGCCGCCGCTGCGCGGGCACCCGGACGGTGACGCCCGGCGAGTAGCCGATCGTGCTCATCACCACATCGGCCGACTGGTCGGCGATCTGGTCGGCGGGAACGAACCATTCGATGCCGTCGACCTCCTGGCAGGTGGACAGCGCGTCGAACTCGGCCGGGACCGGGGTCCCGCACTCGACCACCACGGCCGGGTCGCCCCAGGCCCGCGCAGTGGCGCCCTCGGGGGTGGTCTCGCGGGGCCCCAGGCCGACCAGGCGCTCGGGCAGCGCGTCGAGGAACTCGGCGCAGGTCGTGGCGTCGGCGCGGCTGAGGTCGGGAGAGGCCACCTCGACCGCGTCCTGGCCGCAGGCGGCCAGGGTCAGGCAGAGCCCGAGCAGAGCGGGGACGACGACGCCCCGGGTCCGTAGGGACTCGGGGCGTCGAATCGGAGCCAACACGCTCAGATGTGGACGACCGGACAGGTGAGGGTCCGGGTGATGCCGTCGAGGGTCTGCACCTTCGCGACCACGAGCTTGCCCAGCTCGTCGACGTTGCGGGCCTCGGCGCGCACGATGACGTCGTAGGGGCCGGTGACGTCCTCAGCCAGCGTGACGCCCTTGACCTGGGCGATCGCGGCAGCGACCTCGGCCGCCTTGCCGACGTCGGTCTGGATCAGGATGTAGGCCTGCACGACCATCGAGGGCTCCTCAGAGGGGGGTTGCGGAGATGTGAAGGCCTCAACCTACCGCGACGTAGCCGCGTGTCGGTACCCGCCCGGAATCGGCTCAGCGGGGGTGGTCTGATGAGATGGTCCGCATGGTTCCTCCCACACATCTCGATGCCGGCGCGACCCTCGCGGACGTGGGTGAGTTCGGTCTGATCGCAGCCTTCGCGGAGATCTTCGAGCAAGGCGAGCACGTCCTGGTGGGGCCCGGCGACGACGCCGCCGTGCTGCGGGTGCGCACCGGGCACGTCGTGGTGTCCACCGACCTGATGGTCGAGAACCGGCACTTCCGCCGCGACTGGTCCTCGGCGACGGACGTGGGGCACCGCGCCGCCGCGCAGAACCTCTCCGACCTCAACGCCATGGGCGGGCGGGCCACCTCGCTGACGGTCGCGGTCGCGGCCCCGCCCGACCTGCCCGCCGCCTGGCTGCTGGACTTCGCGCGCGGGTTCGCCGAGGAGGCGGCCCTGGTGGGCGCCAGCGTCGTCGGCGGGGACCTGGCCCGCGGGGACGCCATCGTCATCGCGGTCACCGTGCTCGGGGCCTGCACCCAGGCGCCGGTGCTCCGCTCGGGCGCTGAGCCCGGCGACGTGGTGGCGATGTGCGGACGCCAGGGCTGGGCCGGTGCCGGGCTGGCGGTCCTGGGCCGGGGGTTCCGCTCGCCGCGGGTGCTCGTCGAGGCCTATCGCCGCCCCGAGCCGCCGTACGACGCGGGCAGGATCGCCGCCGAGGCGGGCGCCACCGCGATGATCGACATCTCCGACGGCCTGGTGGCCGACGCCGGCCACATCGCGCGCCACTCCGGCGTCGCCATCGACATCGACTCCTCCGCCTTCGAGATCGCCGAGCCGCTGCAGGCGGTGGGCGCCGCCCTGGGTGCCGACCCGCTGCAGTTCGTGCTCGGTGGCGGGGACGACCACGCGCTGCTGGCGACCTTCGCCGATGCCGGCGCGGTCCCGCCCGGCTGGCTGGTGGTCGGCTCGGTGAGCGAGGGGGAGGGCGTCACCGTCGACACCGAGCCCTACGCCGGGGCGCCCGGCTGGACGCACTTCTGAGCAGCGCCGGAACGCAAGAACCCCCCGGGCCGAGGCCCGGGGGGTTCTGACGACACTCGATCTCAGGTCAGCTGTGCACCTTGCCGGCCTTCAGGCAGCCGGTGCAGACGTTGAGACGCTTCGGCGCACCGTTGACGGTGCCCCGGACGCGCTGGATGTTGGGGTTGAAGCGACGCTTCGTAATCTTGCGCGACCACGGACGGTTGTTACCGAAGCCCGGCTTCTTGTCGCAGATGTCACAGACGGCAGCCACCGTGAACTCCTGGAGATTGAGGTTGGAACGAGGATGGGTACCCGTGGACCATGGACGGTCGCGGGCAACCGAATCAGACTATCGGATGCCCGCAGCACAGGCGAATCGGCAGCGGCTCAGGCAGCCGGGCCGCCCACCAGGTCCGGGCGAGCCATTACATTGTGGCACTGATCGCCAAGGGTGGACGTGCCCGGGCACCGCGACTAATCACGAGGTGGACGCATGCAGACCCCGCCAGGTGACAAGGTCGACGTCGCCACCGTCCTGCGCTTCGTCGACGTCGCGACCGACGCGCTCTCCGCGGCGCGTGAGGAGATCGACGCGCTCAACGTCTACCCGGTACCGGACGGCGACACCGGCACGAACATGTTCCTCACCATGTCGGCGGCTCGTGACGCGCTGCGCGAGATCGCCACGGCCGACTCGAGCAGCGAGGAGCTCGGCAGCGCTCTGTCGGCCTTCGCCCGCGGTGCCCTGCTGGGGGCGCGCGGCAACTCGGGGGTGATCCTCAGCCAGATGCTCGGCGCGATCGCGCACCGGATCGCGGCGGCCGCGCCGGGGGAGCGCAACGCCATGGTGATGGCCGAGGCGATGTGCCAGGCCACCGACGCCAGCTACGCGGCGGTGGGCGAGCCGGTGGAAGGCACCATGCTGACGGTCTCGCGCGCGGCCTCCGACGCCGCGCGGCTGCGTGCCGAGGATCCCGCGGCCCGCGCTCGCGACGTCTTCGAGGCCGCCGCGCTGGCCGCCCGGGTGGCGCTGACCCGCACCCCCGAGCAGTTGCAGGTGCTCGCCGACGCCGGCGTGGTGGACGCCGGTGGTCGCGGGCTGAGCGTCGTGCTGGACTCCGCCGAGACGGTGCTCACCGGCCGGCGACCGGTGTCCGCGGAGGCCGCGCTGGGGCGTCACCACATCCCCGTCCCGCTGGTGACCCCCTCCGGCGACCTGACCGAGGACGGCCCGGCCTACGAGGTGATGTACCTCCTCGACGCCGACGACGCGGCGGTGGCCAAGCTGCGGGCCACCCTCTCGGGGCTCGGCGACTCCCTGGTGGTGGTCGGCGGTGAGGGCCTGTGGAACGTGCACGTGCACGTCGACGACGTGGGCGCGGCGATCGAGGCGGGCATCGAGGTGGGGCGCCCCTACCGGGTGCGGGTCACCCACTTCGCCGAGCAGGTCGCCGGCGCCCGCGCGAAGCTGCGCCGGCGGACCGGTCGCAAGGTCGTCACGGTCGCCGCCGGGCCGGGCCTGGAGCAGGTGTTCGCCAGCGCCGGGGCCGTGGTGGTCAGTGGCGGGCCCGGCCGCCGGCCGTCCTCGGGCATGCTGCTCGAGGCGATCACCGGCTGCCGTGCCGCCGAGGTCGTGGTGCTGCCCAACGACCACGACTCGCTGCGGGTGGCGGAGATCGCCGCACGCACCGCCGAGGAGTCCGGCGACCTGCGCGTCGCGGTCGTGCCGACCCAGGCGCAGGTGCAGGGACTGGCCGCCCTGGCTGTGCACGAGCCGGGCCGCAGCTTCGAGCAGGACGTCCTGGAGATGACGGCCACCGCCCGGCACGCGCGGCACGGGGCCGTCACCATCGCCGCGCGCCAGGCGATGACCACTGCCGGCCCGTGCGAGCCCGGCGACGTCCTCGGGGTCATCGCCGGCGACTTCGTGCTGGTCGGCCCCGACCTCCTCGAGGTGGCCGTCGAGGTGATCGACCGGCTGCTCGGCGGCGGCGGCGAGCTGGTCACGCTGGTCTCCGGCAAGGACGACACCGACGGCCTGGCGGCCGGCTGCGCGCAGTACGTCGAGCGCCGGCACCCGACCGTCGACGTGCTGGTCTACGACGGCGGCCAGGAGCGCTACCCGCTGCTGGTGTCGGTCGAGTAGCGAGAGGAGCACCCGATGATCACCCTCGACTCCCCGGTGGCCACCGTGCTGGGCGACCGCGGCACCAAGCACAAGAAGATCACCGAGGGCCTCGGCCTGCGCACCGTCGGCGACCTGCTGCACCACTTCCCCCGCCGCTACCTCAAGACCGGCGAGCTCACCGAGGTGGGCACGCTCGAGCCCGGCCAGGCGCTCACCATCGTCGGTGAGATCAGCCGCAGCCAGGTGCGCACCTACACCGACCGGCGCACGGGCCGCACGGCGTACCGGCTGGAGACGGTGCTGCGCACCAACGGGCCGTCGCTGGTGATGACGTTCTTCGCCAAGTCCCAGCACGTCGCCGACTGGCATGCGCGGCGCCTGCCGGTGGGACGCCAAGGCATCTTCACCGGCCAGGCCAGTACCTTCCGGGACTCCTGGCAGCTGACGAACCCCCAGATGCTGCTCTTCGGCGAGGACGCCGACGACGACGAGACCGCCAGGATCGTCCTGGAGAACCTGCGCGGGCTATACCCGATCTACCCCGTGACCAAGGGGGTGGACTCCTGGGACCTGCAGCGGGCGGTGAGCTTCGCCCGGACGGTGCTCGACGAGGTGCCCGACGTGCTGCCCGAGGCCCTGCGGGGCCGCTACGACGTGGTGGACGCCCGCACCGCACTGGACTGGGTCCACGCCCCGGACGACTACGCGCAGGTCGGCGCCGCGCACCGGCGCTTCCGCTTCGAGGAGGCGCTGGTCACCCAGCTCGTCCTGGCCCGGCGCCGGGCGCTGCTGCGCGCCCAGGGCGCCCGGGCGCGCACCGGGGGACAGGGCCGGCTGCTGGAGTGCTTCGACGCCCGGCTGCCCTTCGCGCTCACCGGAGGTCAGCGGGAGATCGGCGCGCAGCTCGAGGAGGACCTGGCCCAGCCGCATCCGATGAACCGGCTGCTGCAGGGCGAGGTGGGCTCGGGCAAGACCCTGGTCGCGCTGCGGGCGATGCTGCGGGTCGTGGACTCCGGGGGGCAGGCGGCGCTGCTCGCGCCGACGGAGGTGCTGGCCCAGCAGCACCACCGCTCGATCACCGCGCTGCTCGGTGACCTCGCGGGCGGCGGGATGCTCGGCGGAGCCGAGGACGCGACCTCGGTGGCGCTGCTGACCGGGTCGATGGCGCGCGCCCAGCGCAAGGAGGCGCTGCTGCGCATCGCCTCCGGCGAGGCCGGCATCGTGATCGGCACGCACGCGCTGCTCGAGGAGCACGTCTCGTTCGCGGACCTGGGGCTGGTGGTCGTCGACGAGCAGCACCGCTTCGGCGTCGAGCAGCGCGCCGCGCTCACCGACAAGGCCGGCACGCCCCCGCACGTGCTGGTGATGACCGCGACCCCGATCCCGCGCACCGTCGCGATGACCGTGTTCGGCGACCTCGAGACCTCGACGTTGAGCGAGCTGCCCGCCGGCCGGGCCCCCATCCAGACCAACGTCGTGGCGATCGCCGAGCAGCCGCACTGGCTCGAGCGTGCCTGGCAGCGGGTCCGCGAGGAGGTCGCCGCCGGGCACCAGGCCTACGTCGTGTGCCCGCGGATCAGCGGCGAAGAGCTCGAGCAGGGGGAGCGCGACGCACCGGAGCTGGACGCGCAGGGGGAGCCGTCGCCCACCACCCGTCCCGGGGCGCTGGCAGCCGTGGAGGAGGTGGTGACCTCGCTGCGCGAGGGACCGCTGACCGGGCTGCGGGTGGAGCGCCTGCACGGCCGGATGGCCCCCGACGACAAGGAGCGGGTGATGCGCTCCTTCGCGGCCGGGGACATCGACGTGCTGGTCTCGACCACGGTGATCGAGGTCGGCGTCGACGTCGCCAACGCGACGGTGATGGTGCTGCTCGACGCCGAGCGCTTCGGGGTCTCCCAGCTGCACCAGCTGCGCGGCCGGATCGGCCGTGGCGGCCATCCGGGGCTGTGCCTGCTGGTGAGCCACGCGGAGCCCGGCAGCCCGGCCCGGGAGCGGCTCGACGCGGTCGCGGCCACCACCGACGGGTTCGAGCTCAGCCGGGTCGACCTCGAGCAGCGACGCGAGGGCGACGTGCTCGGCGCGTCGCAGTCGGGTTTCCGCTCCTCCCTGCAGAATCTGCGGGTGCTGCGTGACGAGAAGACGATCCTGGCCGCCCGAGAGGCGGCCGGCGAGCTGATGGCCGAGGACCCCGGACTGGGCGCCGCCCCGGGGCTCGCCCGCGCCGTGCGCGACCTCGAGCTCTCCCAGCAGTCCGAGTTCCTGGAGAAGTCGTGACCCGGATCATCGGCGGCAGCGCCGGCGGGCGCCGGCTCAGCACCCCGCGGGGGAGCAGCACCCGACCCACCAGCGACCGGGTGCGCGAGGCGCTCTTCTCGGCGCTGGAGCACGAGCTCGGCTCGCTGAGCGGGCTGCGCTTCCTCGACCTGTACGCCGGATCGGGCGCGGTCGGGCTCGAGGCCTGGTCGCGCGGCGCCGGAGTGGTCACGCTGGTCGAGCAGGACCGCCGTACGGCGATGCTGATCGCCACCAACGCCCGCACGCTCGGCTTCCCCCGTGCCGACGTGGTGACCGGCTCCGTCGCCGCGACCCTGGCCCGCCCGCCCAGTGCCCCCTACGACGTGGTGTTCTCCGACCCGCCCTACCCGCTGCCCGACGAGCAGGTCGCCGCCGACCTGCGCGCGCTGGTGGACAACGGCTGGCTGGTGCCGGGAGCCCTGGTCGTCGTGGAGCGCTCGGCGCGCAGGTCGCTGGTGGCGTGGCCCCCGGAGATCGTGGGGAGCCGGGAGAAGCGCTACGGCGAGACCGTGCTTTGGTACGGTCACGCGGGCTCGCCCCCGAGCTCCGAGCCGGCCCAGGGCCCGGAGCACTCTCACCATCCCAGCGAGGAGTAGCCAGTGCGCCGTGCCGTCTGCCCAGGGTCCTTCGATCCGGTCACCAACGGACACCTCGACATCGTCTCGCGCGCCAGCGGCCTCTTCGACGAGGTGGTGGTGGCGGTCGGGGTGAACGCGTCCAAGAACCGGCTCTTCTCGCCCGAGGAGCGCATCGAGATGCTCACCGAGGCGTGCGCCGGCTTCGCCAACGTGCGCGTCGACGGCTTCACCGGGCTGCTGACCGACTTCTGCCTCGAGCACGACATCCACGCCATCGTGAAGGGCCTGCGGGCGGTCAGCGACTTCGACTACGAGCTGCAGATGGCCCAGATGAACTCCAGCCTGACCGGTGTCGAGACGGTGTTCGTGCCCACCAGCCCGGCGTACTCCTTCCTGGCCTCCAGCCTGGTCAAGGAGGTCGCGACGTTCGGCGGCGACGTGTCCGGGCTGATCCCGGCGTTCGTCAACGAGCGCCTCACCCGGCGCCTCGCCGAGCGGGCGCAGGCGAGTGGGTGACCCCGGTTTTGCAGGCGGGCCGCACCGGCGGCTACGATTCCACCCGATCTGTCGTGCCACGTCACTGGAAGTGAAACTCTGAGCAGCCTGGACCCGAGAGCGCCGCTCGTGCTCGATACACGCGAGCTCGGCCGCCGCCCGGGGTCCCAACGCGAAGTGTTTCGTTCGGTGCCGGCACCGGCAGATCTCGGCATCGAGGTCCTGCGTGTCCCCGAAGGTTCGCCGGTCGAGTTCGACCTGCGGATCGAGGCGGTCATGGAGGGCGTCCTGGTCACCGGCACCGCCACGGCGGAGCTGGTCGGCGAGTGCGCACGGTGCCTGGAGCCCATCGAGGACGAGATGTCCGCGAGGTTCCAGGAGCTGTTCGTCTACGACGACCACGGCCAGGACATCGATGACGAGGACGGCGTCAGCCGGCTCGAGGACGACCTGCTCGACCTCGAGCCGCTACTGAGGGACGCGGTGGTGCTCGCACTGCCGTTCCAGCCGCTGTGTGAGGAGGACTGTCCCGGGTTGTGCGTCGAGTGTGGCGCCCGCCTGGCCGACGATCCCGATCACACGCACGAGGCTGCGATCGACCCGAGGTGGAGCGGGCTGCTGCAGCTCAAGCAAGGCGAAGACTGAACCAGCCGGACACTTCACCGGCTGGACGCAAGTGGCCGGAAGACCGGCCAAGGTAGAGGAGAGAACAGTGGCTGTCCCGAAGCGGAAGATGTCGCGCAGCAACACGCGTCACCGTCGCTCGCAGTGGAAGGCCGTCGCGCCGTCCCTCGTGACCTGCGCCAACCCCGCGTGCGCTGCGAAGCACCTTCCGCACCGTGCGTGCGGCGAGTGCGGGCAGTACGGCGCCAAGACCGACCGTCGCCAGGTCCTCTGAGCGCGGTCCCGGTCCCCTGACCAACTACATCGAGCTTCGCGAGGCGCTCGGGGATCCGAAGTTGGACCCCGAGCTCCTCGAGCGCGCTCTCACGCACCGGTCCTACGCCTACGAGAACGGTGGGCTGCCGACCAACGAGCGGCTCGAGTTCCTCGGTGACTCCGTCCTCGGCGTCATCGTGACCGAAGCCCTCTACACCACCCATCCCGACCTCTCCGAGGGTCGGCTGGCCAAGCTGCGCGCCGCGGTCGTCAACGCCCGGGCGCTGGCCGAGGTGGCGCGCACGATCGGTCTGGGCGCCCACATCAAGCTCGGTCGCGGCGAGGAGACGACCGGCGGCCGCGACAAGGCCTCGATCCTCTCCGACACCGTCGAGGCGGTGATCGGCGCGGTCCACCTCAGCGGCGGGGGCTTCGAGTCCTCTGGCGAGGTGGTCCACCGGCTGTTCGACCCGCTGATGACGGCCGCCGCCGCGCTGGGCGCCGGACTGGACTGGAAGACCTCCCTGCAGGAGCTCGCCGCCGAGCACTCCCTCGGCGTGCCCGAGTACGTCATCGAGGACGACGGTCCCGACCACATGAAGACGTTCACCGCCCAGGTCCGGGTGGGGGACGGGCTCTACGGTCACGGCGTGGGTCGCTCCAAGAAGGAGGCCGAGCAGGCCGCCGCGGAGACGGCGTACGGCGAGATCGCCGGGACGGCCATCAAGAACGCCGCCGACCAGGCCGGCGGCAGCGACCGGGCCTGAGTCGTGCCTGAGCTGCCCGAGGTCGAGGTCGTGCGCGCCGGCCTCGCGCGGCACGTGGTCGGGGCCCGGATCACGCACGTGGACGTGCTGCACACGCGTCCGGTGCGCCGCGACCCCGCAGGGCCGGCCGGCTTCGCGCTGGCCCTGACCGGGCGCCGGGTCGAGGCCGCGCGCCGGCGCGGCAAGTACCTCTGGCTCCCGCTCGACGACGGTGACGCCCTGCTCGCCCACCTCGGCATGAGCGGGCAGCTGCTGGTGCAGCCCGACGGCGCGCCCGACGAGCGGCACCTGCGGGTGCGTCTGCGCCTCGAGGGCGCGCCGGGGGCTCCCGGGGCCGCGGCCCGCGAGCTGCGGTTCGTGGACCAGCGGATGTTCGGCGGCCTGCTGGTCTCGCCCGGCGGGGCCGAGCTGCCCACCCAGATCGCCCACATCGCCCGCGACCCGCTCGACGCGGACTTCGACGACGACGAGTTCGTGCGCCGGGTGCGCCGGCGCACCTCGGGCATCAAGCGCCTCCTGCTCGACCAGACCCTGGTCTCGGGGGTGGGCAACATCTACGCCGACGAGGCGCTGTGGCGGGCCCGGCTGCACGGAGAGCGCCCCGGCGACCGGCTGCGCGTCGCCCAGGTCCGTGAGCTCCTGGCGCACGCGCGCCAGGTGATGAGCGACGCGCTGGCTCAGGGAGGCACCTCCTTCGACGCGCTCTACGTCAACGTGAACGGGGAGTCGGGCTACTTCGACCGCTCGCTGGACGCCTACGGTCGCGAGGCGCTGCCCTGCCGGCGCTGCGCGACGCCGATCCGCCGGGTCGCGTTCATGAACCGCTCGTCGTACTTCTGCCCCACCTGTCAGCCGGCGCCGCGGGCACGGCGCACCGGCCCCGGCGTGGCCGGCGCACGGGCCCTCTGACCTGCGCCTTCAGGGGTCCTACGTCGGATTGACCGGGGCTGGAACCGGTGAGATTCTTGAAGACGGTCCCTGCGGACCGCCCATCCAGGACCGGCCCCACCGGTGTGGGGCCTGGTCTCGCGCTCATCGACTCCGAAAGGCTCATCCATGGCCAAGGCGCTGATCGGTCACCTGCCCAGCGACCTCCCGGCACACCTCGTCGCCGAGAACCACCGGCTCCGCACCCGCGTCGGCGAGCTCGAGGCCCTGGTGCTTCGTCTCTCGACGGAGAACGACCGGCTCACCGAGGCCGAGGCGGCCTCCCTGCTCCAGCTCGACACGGACGCCGCGGCGCTCCAGCCCGCCTGACGGCGCGCCGGCACGGCCCCCGCGGCGTACGGCCGCGCGTCCCTGCGCGGCGGCGCCGGGCGGGTAGCCTGCTGGTCACCGACCCGGGGAGGAGTGCGCGTTGTACCTCAAGAGCCTGACGCTCAAGGGATTCAAGTCCTTCGCCTCCTCCACCACCCTGCAGCTGGAGCCGGGCATCACCTGCATCGTCGGGCCCAACGGGTCGGGCAAGTCCAACGTCGTCGACGCGCTCGCCTGGGTGATGGGGGAGCAGGGCGCCAAGTCCCTGCGCGGCGGCAAGATGGAGGACGTCATCTTCGCCGGCACCTCCGGGCGCCCGCCGTTGGGTCGCGCCGAGGTCCAGCTGACCATCGACAACTCCGACGGCGCGCTGCCGATCGAGTACGCCGAGGTGACGATCAGCCGGACGATGTTCCGCAACGGCGGCTCGGAGTACGCCATCAACGGCAGCTCGTGTCGCCTCCTCGACGTCCAGGAGCTGCTCTCCGACTCCGGGATCGGCCGGGAGATGCACGTCATCGTCGGCCAGGGACAGCTCGACTCGATCCTGCGCGCGACCCCCGAGGAGCGACGCGGCTTCATCGAGGAGGCGGCCGGGGTCCTGAAGCACCGCAAGCGCAAAGAGAAGGCGCTGCGCAAGCTCGACTCCACCGAGGGGAACCTGAACCGCCTCGGTGACCTGCTCAGCGAGATCCGTCGCCAGCTCAAGCCGTTGGGGCGCCAGGCCGAGGTCGCGCGCCGCGCGGCGGCCGTCCAGGCCGACGTACGCGACGCGCGGGCCCGCCTGCTGGCCGACGACCTCGTCACCGCCCGCACGGCGCTGGAGCAGGAGATGGCCGACGAGTCGGTGCTGCTGCAGCGCCGCGCGCAGGTGGAGGCCGCCATCGGTGCGACCCGGGAGTCCGAGGCGGCGCTGGAGGCGGCCCTGCGCGAGGACCTCCCCGCGCTGTCGCGGGCCCAGGAGACGTGGTTCGCGCTGTCGGGGCTGCGCGAGCGGCTGCGCGGCACCCAGTCGCTGGCCGCCGAGCGGGCCCGCAACGCCTCCTCGGCGATGGCCGAGCCGACCTCCTCCGGGGGCCGCGACCCCGACCAGCTGGAGGCCGAGGCCGGACGGGTCCGCGAGCAGGAGGAGCAGATCGCGGCCGAGGTCGAGCGACTGCGCGCCGCGATGGACGAGGCCGTCACCGCCCGCAAGGCCGCCGAGGACGCCGCCGCCGAGGAGGAGCGGCGCATCGCCGGCCTGCAGCGCGCGGCCGCCGACCGACGCGAGGGGCTGGCCCGGCTGAACGGGCAGGTCAACGCGCTGCGCTCACGCGCCGCGGCCGCCGCCGACGAGGTCGGTCGGCTCGGCCGCGCCCGCGAGGAGGCGCTGGCCCGGGCCGAGCGCGCGCAGCGCGACTTCACCGCCCTGGAGACCAAGGTGGCCGGGCTGGACGCGGGGGAGGAGGGGCTGGACGCCGAGCACGAGGCGTCGCTGCTCGCCCTCGACGACGTCGAGCAACGGCTGGTGAAGGTCCGCGAGGAGGCCCAGCAGGCCGACCGCGACCGTTCGGCCCTGGCCGCCCGCAAGGACGCCCTGGAGATGGGGCTCAACCGCAAGGACGGGGCCGGGGCGCTGCTGGCCGCCGCCGAGCCGGTGGCCGGGCTGCTGGGCTCGGTGGCGGCGCTGGTCTCGGTGCGCGCCGGGTTCGAGGCGGCCGTCGCCGGGGCGCTGGGCGCCGCGGCCGACGCGGTGGCGATGACCGACGTCGACGCCGCCACCCGGGCGATCGAGCACCTCACCGGCGCCGACCTCGGACGCGCCGGCATGCTGCTGGGCGACGGCCCGGCGGACGAGGGTGGCTGGCCGTCGCTGCCGGGGCACGCGACGTACGCGGTCGAGGTGGTGCAGTGCCCTGAGACGCTGCGCGCCGGCCTGACCCGGCTGCTGCACAAGGTGGCCGTGGTCGAGGACCTGCCTGCCGCCCGGGCGCTGGTCGCCGACCTGCCCGACGTCTGCGCCGTCACCCGGGCCGGTGACGTGCTGGGGGCGCACTTCGCCTCCGGTGGATCGTCGGCGCAGCCGAGCCTGATCGAGGTGCAGGCCGCGGTCGACGAGGCCACCGATCAGCTGGCCCGCGCGGTCGCCGACTCCGAGCGCCTCGCGTTCGAGACGTCGCGGCTCGAGGCCGAGCGTCACGAGCTTCAGCAGCGCGCCGACGCCACCCTCGCCCGTCTGCACGAGTCCGACGCGACGCTGGCCGCGGTCGCCGAGGAGCTCGGGCAGTACGGCTCGCAGTCCCGCGCCGCGAAGGGGGAGGCCGAGCGTCTGGCGAAGGCGATCATCGCCGCGCAGGAGGCCCACGAGCGGGACCTGGCCGGTCTCGCCGAGCTCGAGCAGCGCCTGGCGAGCGCGGAGCAGGCCCCCGACGAGGAGCCCGACACCAGCGCGCGCGAGCAGCTCGCCGAGGCGGCCCGGGCGGCTCGCCAGGCCGAGATGGACTCACGCCTGGCGCTGCGCACCGCCGAGGAGCGCTCCCGGGCTATCCACGGCCGCGCCGACGCCCTGCTGCGCTCGGCGCGCAACGAGCGCGAGGCCCGCGCCCGCGCCGCCGAGCGGCGCCAGCAGCTGCTGCGCGAGGGGCGCGCGGCCGAGGCGGTGGGGGCCGCCGCGGCCAGGGTGCTGGAGAGGCTGGAGAGCTCGGTGACGGCCGCCGCCGAGGTCCGCGCCGACGTCGAGCAGGCCCGTCAGGGCCGCGAGCAGGAGCTGCTCTCGGTGCGCGCGACGCTGCGCGACCTCCAGCGCGAGCACGACGAGCTGGTCAGCTCGGTGCACCGCGACGAGCTGGCCCGCGCCCAGCAGCGGATGCGCATCGAGCAGCTCGAGGAGCGGGCCCTCGACGAGCTGGGCCTGGGCGTCGAGGCGCTGGTCACCGAGTACGGCCCCGACCAGCTGGTGCCCTCGACGCAGGCCCCCGACGAGGACGGCGTCGTGCCCGACCCGGTCCCGTTCGTGCGCGAGGAGCAGACCAAGCGGCTGCGCTCGGCCGAGCGCGCGCTCGCCATGCTCGGCAAGGTCAATCCCCTGGCGCTGGAGGAGTTCTCGGCGATGGAGGAGCGTCACCAGTTCCTCTCCGAGCAGCTCGAGGACCTCAAGCGGACCCGCAAGGACCTGCTGGACATCGTCCGCGAGGTCGACAACCGGGTCGAGCAGGTCTTCACCGAGGCCTGGGAGGACGTCCGGGTCGCCTTCGACCACGTGTTCCGGCGACTCTTCCCCGGCGGTGAGGGCCGGCTGCTGCTCACCGACCCCGGCGACATGCTGACCACCGGCATCGAGGTCGAGGCCCGCCCCCCGGGCAAGAAGGTCAAGCGGCTCTCGCTGCTCTCCGGCGGCGAGCGGTCCCTGGTGGCGGTGGCGTTCCTGGTCGCCCTGTTCAAGGCCCGCCCCTCGCCGTTCTACATCCTCGACGAGGTCGAGGCCGCTCTCGACGACACCAACCTGGGTCGTCTGCTCGAGATCTACGAGGAGCTGCGGGAGAATTCCCAGCTGCTCGTGATCACCCACCAGAAACGGACCATGGAGGTCGGGGACGCCTTGTACGGAGTGACGATGCGAGGGGACGGCGTCTCGGCCGTCATCAGCCAGCGGCTGCGCGAGACGGAGCCGGCGTGAGCGCCGCGACGACCGGCGCCGAGCCCCGGGCGGCCCGCCCGACGCGAGCCGACTACGTCGCGTGGCGCCGGGTGACCACGCGCTGGCGCGACGACGACGCCTACGGCCACCTGAACAACGCGACGTACTACGAGCTGTTCGACACGGCCGTCAACGCCCACCTCTTCGAGGCGACCGGCACCAACGTGCGCGAGCTGCCGCAGATCGGCGTCGTCGCGGAGACCTCGTGCCGCTACTTCCGCGAGATCGGCTTCCCCGACCCCATCGACACCGGGCTGGTCGTCGACAAGGTCGGCCGGTCCTCGATCGTGTACCGGATCGGTCTCTTCCAGGGCGACAGCGACGAGGCCGCGGCCGAGGGCCGCTTCGTCCACGTCTACGTCGACAACACCCACGGCAAGGGCCGTCGTCCGACCGCGCCGTTGCCCGACGCGATCCGCGCGGCGGTGGAGCCGCTGCTGCGCCGCTGAGTGGGAAGGGTCACGTCGCGTGTGGCGCGCGGCGAGTCCTTCACCGGGTGTGCGAGCCTTTACCTACGGCCGCACTCGGCCGGTGAAGCGAACCCCTCGGGAGTGATCCACCGTTGTTCTCCATCGTCGCGACGATGCTCGTGATCCTGCTCATCGCCGGGGTGGTGGTGGTCTACGTGACCTACCCGCACCGTGGCCAGGACGTGCCCGCCGCTCCCTGGCTGGGTCGCCTGCTGCGCAAGGGTGCGGACTCCGTGCCCGTCCTGGACGAGTCCCGCTTCTGATCAGGCGCGGCCGCTGAGGGGGCCGCGGGGGCAGGGTCGGGCACGCTGCCAGGTCTGGTTGGATGGGCGCCATGGACTTCCTGGGTGACTGGCTCCTCCTGATCATCGGCATCGCCGTCGTCGCCGTGCTGGCGGTGGCCGGGCTGCTCAGCAGCGGCGGGCGGCGTTCGCAGCTGCCGCCGGGCGCGGGCACCGACGTCCTCACGCCCCCGGCGGAGGCCGAGGTCGAGGAGCGCGAGGCCGCACCTCCGGTGACGGCCGAGCCGCCGGCAGAGGCCCCCGTGGCTCCGGCGGCGCCCACCCTGGAGCGCCCCGAGGGCACGGCCTCGCGCCTGGTCCGGCTGCGCCAGCGGCTCTCCCGCTCGCAGGGGACGCTGGGGCGCGGGCTGCTCGCGCTGCTCTCGCGCGACCGCCTCGACGAGGACACCTGGGAGGACATCGAGGACACCCTGCTGACCGCCGACATCGGCGTCGCCCCGACCCAGCAGCTGGTCGAGGCGCTGCGCACCCGGGTGCGCGTGGAGGGCTCCAGCGCGGCCGAGGTCCGCGAGGTGCTGCGCGAGGAGCTGCTCGCGCTGGTCGACCCCACCCTGGACCGCCGCCTGCAGGTCACCGGCGCCGACGGCAGCCCCGGCGTCGTCCTGGTCGTCGGCGTCAACGGCGCCGGCAAGACCACGACCGTCGGCAAGATCGCGCGCATCCTGGTGGCCGAGGACCGTCAGGTGGTCCTCGGGGCCGCCGACACCTTCCGCGCCGCGGCCGTCGAGCAGCTGGCCACCTGGGGTGAGCGGGTCGGGGTGCCGGTGGTGCGCGGCCCCGAGGGCAGCGACCCGGCCAGCGTCGCGTTCGAGGCGGTCCGGGCCGGGGCCGAGCAGGGGGCCGACACGGTCCTGGTCGACACCGCGGGCCGGCTGCAGAACAAGGCCGGGCTGATGGACGAGCTCGGCAAGGTCAAGCGCGTCATCGAGAAGCAGGCCCCGGTCACCGAGGTGCTGCTGGTCCTGGATGCGACCACCGGGCAGAACGGGATGATCCAGGCCCGCGTGTTCAGCGAGGTCGTCGACGTGACCGGCATCGTGCTCACCAAGCTCGACGGCTCGGCCAAGGGCGGCATCGTGGTCGCGGTCCAGCGCGAGCTCGGCGTGCCGGTCAAGCTCGTCGGCCTGGGCGAGGGCGCCGACGACCTGGCGCCGTTCGACGCCGAGACGTTCGTCGACGCCCTGCTGGGCTGACCCCGCGGGGCAGGCACGTCCGTGGAGCCTGGGCAGAGCGCGTGTAACGCGTCAGAAACAAAGGCGGGAATGTCGTTTCCGGAGCGCAACATGTCGTAGCGCAGGTCGAAACCTCCCCGCCGGAGGGTTGTCGTCAATGGGGCGGGACCCCCGGCGGACAGTGCAGTCGAGAGCCGAGTTCCGTCTGTCGCACTGCAACCCCTGGAGGTTCGATGGAGTACGGCTTGCACGCCTGGACGCTGATGGCAGCGTCCCTGGTCCTGCTGATGACAACGCCGGCGCTGGCGCTCTTCTACGGCGGCATGAGCCGCACGAAGTCCGTGCTGAACATGATGATGATGTCCTTCTCGGCCATCGGGGTTGTGGGCATCGTCTACGTGCTGTGGGGCTACTCGATGTCCTACGGCAACAAGGACATCGCGATGCTCTTCAACAACCCCTTCGAGCGCTTCGGCCTCGACGGGGTCTCGGGTCAGGAGTACCTGACGGTCGGATTCCAGATGACGTTCGCGGTCATCACCGCGGCCCTGATCAGCGGCGCGATCGCGGACCGGGTGAAGTTCTCCGCCTGGCTGGTGTTCCTGCCGATCTGGGTGACGCTGTCCTACTTCCCGCTCGCGCACATGGTGTGGGGCTCGGGCTTCCTCTCCGGTGAGAGCGGCGGCCTGGCCGACCTGATCTTCTCCGGTGACGGCGGCGCCGAGGTGGCGCCCATCGACTACGCCGGCGGCACGGTCGTGCACATCAACGCCGGCATCGCCGGCCTGGTCCTGGCGATCGTGATCGGCAAGCGCCTCGGCTTCGGCAGGGAGCCGATGAAGCCGCACAACCTGACGCTGACGATGATCGGCGCCGGCCTGCTGTGGTTCGGCTGGTTCGGATTCAACGTCGCCTCCTGGATCCCCAACTCCGGCCTCGATGACGACGCCAACGCGGCGTACTGGATCGCCGAGACCAGCCTGGTGTGGCTGAATACCACCGTGGCCACCTGCGCGGCCATCATGGCCTGGCTGCTGGTGGAGAAGATCCGCGACGGCAAGGCAACCTCGCTCGGCGCCGCCTCCGGTGTGGTGGCCGGCCTGGTCGCCATCACCCCCGCCTGCGGTGCGCTCTCCCCGGTCGGCGCGATCATCCTCGGTGCGGTGGCCGGTGCGCTGTGCGCCCTGGCGGTCGGCCTCAAGCACGTCCTCGGCTACGACGACGCCCTCGACGTGGTCGGCGTGCACCTGGTCGGTGGTCTGGTCGGCACCATCGGCATCGGCTTCCTGGCCAAGGACGACCTCGGCCTGCTCTACGGTGGCGGCGTCAAGCTCCTCGTCGTCCAGGTCGCGGTCGCGGTGTTCGCGATGATCTGGTCCGGGATCGCGACGCTCCTCATCGCCCTCGCCATCAAGGCGGCCATGGGCTGGCGGATCAGTGAGGAGGACGAGGTCGAGGGCATCGACTTCGCCGAGCACGGCGAGTCCGCCTACGACTTCGCCACCGGCGGCGGCGCCCGCCGTACGCCCTCGGTGCTGGACAAGCAGACCACCTCGGTCTCGGAAGGAGCCAACGCATGAAGCTGGTCACCGCGGTCATCAAGCCGCACAAGTGGGAAGAGGTCCGCGAGGCCCTGGAGACCTTCGGCGTCACCGGCATGACCGTCAGCGAGGTCAGCGGCTACGGACGCCAGAAGGGGCACACGGAGGTCTACCGCGGCGCTGAGTACGACATCGCCCTGGTGCCCAAGATCCGCATCGAGATCGCCGTGGACGACAACGACGCCGACGACATCGTCGGGATCATCGTCAAGACCGCCCAGACGGGTCGGATCGGCGACGGCAAGGTGTGGGTGAGCCCGATCGAGACCGTGGTCCGGGTCCGCACCGGAGACCGGGACGAAGCGGCGATCTGAGAGCCGTGGCACTTCACCCCGACTCATCCGAGCCCGGGAGCGCTCTCCGGCCCCGGCTGTCACCGACAGCCGGGGCCGGCCCGCGTCCCGGTCCCTGTGGAAAGGACCAGCCCGTGACCATCTCGGGACGCGAGCCCGACGCCGGACGGGGCACCCGATGACCGCCGCGCAGCGCTCCGCGCGCACCCAGCAGGCCGACGACCTGTGCCTGCGGGCCTACCGCGAGAGCTGCGGCCCGGAGGAGCGGGTGGCCCTGGTGGCGGTCGGGGGCTACGGGCGCGGGGAGCTCGCGCCGTACTCCGACCTCGATGTGGTCCTGGTCCATGACGACGACGTCGACCCCGGGGGACTGGCGGAGAAGCTCTGGTACCCGATCTGGGACTCCGGGGCCCGCCTGGACCACTCGGTGCGCTCGGTGAGCGAGATGGTCAGCACCGCCGCCGACGACCTGAAGGTCGCGCTGGGGCTGCTCGACCTGCGCCACCTCGCCGGCGACCCGAACCTCACCCTGCGCCTGCGCACCACGATGCTCGCCCAGTGGCGTCGCGACGCCCGGGAGCGGATGCCCGAGCTGCACGCCCTGGTCCAGGCCCGGCACCGGCTGCTCGGCGAGCTGGCCCACGTCTCCGTGCCGGACCTGAAGGAGGCCGAGGGCGGGCTGCGCGACGCCTGCGTGCTCAAGGGGCTGGTCGCCACCTGGCTGGTGGACGTGCCGCACGCCGAGGTCGAGCGAGGACGGCGCACCCTGCTCGACGTGCGCGACGTGCTGCACGCCCACGCCGGGCGCTCCACCGACCGGATCGGACCCGAGATGTGGGGTGATCTGGCCGCCGACCTGGGCCTGGCGGACGCCGGGGAGGTGCAGCGCCGGGTCCGTGAGGCCGGGCGCCGGGTGACTCACCTGTCCCAGCTCACCTGGAGCCGGGTGCAGGCGGTGCTGGCCCGCCCGGCCTCCGTGCGCGGAGCGCGCCGCCCCGAGCTCGTGCCCCTGGCCACCGGGGTCGCCCTCTCCCGCGGGGAGGTCGTCCTGGACGGACGGGTCGCCCCGGCCGGAGACCCGCTGCTGCTGCTGCGCGCGGCGGCCGAGGCGGCCGAACGCGACGTCGCGCTGTCCCCGACCACGGCCGCCCGGCTGGTCCGCGAGTGCCCCGACCTGCCCGAGCCGTGGCCCGCCGAGGCGAGGAGACTGCTGGTGCGCCTGCTCGCCTCCGGACCTGGGCTCCTGGCGGTCTGGGGGACGCTGGAGGAGACCGGCGCGCTGGCGCGGATCCTGCCGGAGTGGGAGCGGATCCGGCTGCTGCCACACGCCTCGACCATCCACCGCTTCACCGTCGACCGCCACGTGGTGGAGACCTGCGTGGAGGCCTCCTCGCTGATCCGCGACGTGGCGCGGCCC
This sequence comes from Nocardioides sp. Z21_20, assembly GCF_059766585.1. Taxonomy (NCBI): domain Bacteria; kingdom Bacillati; phylum Actinomycetota; class Actinomycetes; order Propionibacteriales; family Nocardioidaceae; genus Nocardioides; species Nocardioides sp. Z21_20. The sequence goes on along the minus strand of NZ_JCBAJX010000003.1, from coordinate 314,389 downwards.
GACGTGCTCCTGGTGGCCGCCTTGCTGCACGACATCGGCAAGGGCGGCCGCAACGAGCACAGCGTCGCCGGAGAGCCGATCGCGCGGCAGGCGGCAACCCGGATGGGCTTCGCCGCGGACACCGTCGAGGTGATCGCGACGCTGGTGCGCTGGCACCTGCTGCTCTCCGAGACGGCCACCACGCGCGACCCCGACGACCCGGCGACCGTCGAGCACGTCGCCCAGCGGATCACCTCGGCCGAGACCCTCTCCCTGCTGGTCGCGCTGACCGAGGCCGACGCCCGGGCGGCCTCGCCCCAGGCCTGGTCGGCGTGGCGCGCCGGACTGGTGCGCAGGCTGGCCCAGCGCACGCTGGCCGCGCTCGTCGCGCGCGCCGCGGGAGCCTCGGTGCCCCGCGTCGCCGACGAGGAGGTGCCGATCCCCGACGAGGTGCGTCGAGACCCCGGTGCGGTGGGGGTGACGGTCCAGCCGCTGGCAGACGGAGCTCGGGTGGTCGTGGTCGCGCACGACCGGGTGGGCCTGCTGGCCGACGCCGCGGCCATGCTCGCCCTGCAGCGCACCCACGTCCGGGCGGCGCGCGCCTGGGCGCAGGACCAGTACGGCGTGTCGGTGTGGGAGGTCCCCGACCAGCACCTCGACGCCACCGTGCTGCGCCAGCGCTTCGAGGCGGTCGCGGAGGGTCGGGTGGACCCTCGGGCCAGGCTGCGACCGTCCGGTCCTGAGACGCTGGACCCGACGGTGGCCGTGCGGCCCGAGGCCTCCCGTCTCGCGACGGTGCTGGAGGTCCGGGCCACCGACCGCCCCGGCGTGATGTTCCTGGTCTGCTCCGCGCTCGCGGAGCTGGACATCGCCGTGCGCTCGGCCCACGTCGACACGCTGGGGCCGCAGGCGGTCGACGTGTTCTACCTCCAGGAGAGCGGTGCCGGCGCGCTGGCCGACGACCGAGCGGCCGCCGCGGCCCACGCCGTACGCGCGGCGCTCTCGGGCGAGTCGGACCCGGGGGCCGGCGGCGGCTAGTCTTGCCTCTGGCGACCCTCACCGCACAAGGTGGTCGCCGACCGCTCGACGTCGCTCCACACCGCTGACCACAGGGGATACCCGCCTTGTTCGCAACTCTGTCCGACCGGCTCGCCGACACCTTCAAGAACCTTCGGGGGAAGGGCCGGCTCTCCGAGGCCGACATCGACGCCACCGCGCGTGAGATCCGCATCGCCCTGCTCGAGGCCGACGTGGCGCTGCCCGTGGTCAAGGAGTTCGTGGGCGCGGTCAAGGAGCGGGCCCGCGGCGAGGAGGTCAGCGGTGCGCTGAACCCCGCGCAGCAGATCGTCAAGATCGTCAACGAGGAGCTCGTCACGATCCTCGGCGGCGAGACGCGGCGCCTGCGCTACGCCAAGACCGGGCCGACCGTGATCATGCTGGCCGGCCTGCAGGGCGCGGGCAAGACCACGCTCGCCGCGAAGCTGGCGCTGTGGCTCAAGGAGCAGGGCAAGACGCCGCTGCTGGTCGCCTGCGACCTCCAGCGCCCCAACGCGGTCAACCAGCTCCAGGTCAACGGCGAGCGGGTCGGCGTGCCCGTCTTCGCTCCCGAGCCCGGCAACGGCGTCGGTGACCCGGTGTCGGTGGCGCGCTCCTCGATCGAGGAGGCCAAGCGTCGTCTGCACGACGTGGTGATCGTCGACACCGCGGGTCGTCTGGGCGTCGACGCCGAGCTGATGCAGCAGGCCGCCGACATCCGCGACGCGGTGCGCCCCGACGAGGTCCTCTACGTCGTCGACGCGATGATCGGCCAGGACGCCGTCAACACGGCGCTCGCCTTCCTCCAGGGCGTCGGCTACGACGGGGTCGTGCTGACCAAGCTGGACGGTGACGCCCGCGGTGGCGCCGCGCTGTCCATCGCCTCGATCACCGGCAAGCCGGTCATGTTCGCCTCCAACGGCGAGAAGATGACCGACTTCGACCTCTTCCACCCGGACCGGATGGCCTCGCGCATCCTGGACATGGGCGACATGATGACCCTGATCGAGCAGGCCGAGAAGGCCTTCGACCAGGAGCAGGCGATGAAGGCCGCCGCGAAGCTGAGCGGCCAGGGTGAGTTCACCCTCGACGACTTCCTCGAGCAGATGCAGCAGGTCCGCAAGCTCGGCTCGCTGTCGAAGATCATGGGGATGCTGCCCGGGATGGGGCAGTTCCGTGAGCAGCTCGAGAACTTCGACGAGCGCGAGATCGACCGGATCCAGGCGATCATCCAGTCGATGACCCCGGCCGAGCGGGCCAACCCCAAGATGATCGACGGGTCGCGACGGGCCCGGATCGCCAAGGGCTCGGGCCGGCAGGTCTCCGACGTCAACGGCCTGGTCGACCGCTTCTTCGAGGCGCGCAAGATGATGATGCAGATGGCGCGCGGCGGCGGGATGCCCGGCATGCCGGGTATGCCGGGCATGCCCGGGATGGGCGGCCCGAAGAAGGGCAAGGCCAAGTCGGCGCCCAAGAAGGCCAAGGGCAAGCGGATCTCCGGCAACCCGGCCAAGGCCGCGGAGGCCAAGAAGGCCGCCCAGACCAAGGCGGCCGAGGCGCCGAACCCCTTCGGCCTCCCGGCCGGCGAGGAGGTCGACTACGAGAAGGCCGCCGCGGCGCTCGACCTGCCCAAGGACTTCTCCAAGTTCCTGAAGTGACCCGTCTTGAAGTGAGCCGGTAGTGGCCACCGTCCTGGTCGTCGACGGCGCCAACGTCGTGGGCAGCCGTCCCGACGGCTGGTGGCGCGACCGTGCCGGAGCCGCCCGCCGCCTGCACGAGGGGCTGCTGGTCGCCTCCACGCCCCACGACGTCGTGGTGCTGGTCCTGGAGGGCGCCGCGAAGGGCGGCGTGCCTGCAGGCCGGGACGGCCACGTCCGGACCGTGCACGCGCCCCGGGACGGCGACGCGACCATCGTGGCGCAGGCCAAGGAGGCCGCCGAGCGCGGTGACCGGGTCACCGTCGTCACCGCCGACCGGATGCTGCAGGCCCGCGTCCAGGGCCTCGGAGCGATGGCGCTGGCCCCGTCCTGGTTGCTCGACCGTCTCTGAGCGGTAGCCTCCCCGGGCATGAGCGCTCCCGTCCTCCGCGTCCACGGTCCGGTCCTGCCCGACGGCGAGGTCCGCGACCTCTACGTCGTCGACGGGCGGGTCACCTACGAGCCGCAGGCCGGTGCGGAGACCGTCGCCCGGGGCTGGGTGCTGCCCGGCCTCGTCGACGCCCACAACCACCTGGGCCTCGACGACGGGGGAGCGGTCGACGACGACGAGGTCGAGCGTCAGGCGCTGGCCGACCGCGACGCCGGCGCGCTGCTGCTGCGCGACTGCGGCTCGCCCGCCGACACCCGCTGGGTGCACGAACGCGACGACCTGCCGCGGCTGGTGCGCGCCGGGCGCCACCTGGCCCGGACCCGGCGCTACATCCGCAACTACGGCCTCGAGATCGAGCCCGAGGAGCTCCCCGCCCGGGCGGCCGAGCAGGCCCGTGCCGGCGACGGCTGGGTCAAGCTGGTGGGCGACTGGATCTCGCGCGAGGAGGGCGACCTGGCTCCGTCGTTCCCGGCCGAGGCCTTCGCCGCGGCGATCGCGGCCGCGCACGCCGAGGGGGCCCGGGTGACCGCGCACTGCTTCGGTCGAGACGTCCTCCCGGGGCTCCTCGACGCGGGCATCGACTGCATCGAGCACGGCACCGGCCTCGGGCTCGACCAGGTGGAGCGGATGGCCTCCGCCGGGGTCGCGCTGGTGCCGACGGTGATGCAGACCGCGAAGTTCCCGGGCTTCGCCGAGGCCGGGGCCGAGCGGTTCCCGGCCTACGCCGCGACCATGGAGGAGCTCTACGCGCAGCGCCGCGAGGTGCTGATGAGCGCCTGGGAGGCGGGCGTGGCGCTGTACGTGGGCAGCGACGGGGGCGGCCCGTCCCGGCACGGTCACCTGGCCGGCGAGGTGCTGGCGATGGTCGAGCTGGGCCTGCCCGCCGCGGACGTCGTCGCCGCGGCGTCATGGCGGGCCCGCGAGTGGCTCGGCTTCGAGGCCACCCTCGCGGAGGGGGCCCCGGCCGACCTCGTCGTGCTCGAGCGCGACCCCGTCGCGGATCCGAGCGTGCTCTACTCGCCGAGCCGGGTGATCCTGCGCGGCCGGGTGGTGGCCTAGCCCGGTTCGGGAGCCGCCGTGGGGGACTCCTCCGGCGGGGCCGGCGGGGCCGGCTGGACCAGCCGGTAGCGGGACCGCGGCCGGACCTCGACCCAGCGCGGCGCCTCCGGCTGCTCGCCGATCCGGTTCAGCAGGTTCTCCATCATCGCGTCGATCCAGTCGCGGTCGTGGAAGGGCTGGGTGCGGGAGTTGGCCTCGGTCTCGCCGCGCAGCTGCAGCGCGAGGTAACGGGCCGTGCGGGTGCGGGTCCCCGAGTAGAGCATCAGCTGGAGCAGGTCGAACTGCCGGGAGTTGAGGTCGACGAGGCGGTCGTCGACGACCACCAGGGCGCGGGCGGGGTTGATCCGCAGGCCGTTGAACTCCACCCAGCTGCCGACGAAGCGCATCCCGAGCCCGAGCATCCCGTTGCGCCCGTCCTCGCCCTGCTCGTCCTCGTCTGGATCCGCCTCGTCGCCGGAGGCCTCCGGCGCGGGGTCGCAGGGCGCGACGCTGTCGGGTCGCGCACCCGCGCGCACCTGCTGGTGGTACGCCGAGCGCTCGGGGTCCTCCTCGGCCACGGCCCAGGCCGTCGCAGCGGGCTCGGCGGGCTCGGCGGACACCTCGGCGACCGGGCGCCGGGCGACCGCGGCCAGCCGGGCCTGCAGCTCCCGGGGCCGGATCGGCTTGGGGACGTAGTCGTCGGCCCCGGCGTCGAAGCCCGCCAGGATGTCCTGCTCGGCGGAGCGGCTGCTGATGATGACGATGTAGGTGCCGCTGAACTCGCGGATCCTCCGGGTCGCCTCCAGCCCGTCCATCCCCGGCATCGAGATGTCGATGGTGGCCAGGGCCGGGCGGTGCAGCAGAGCCAGCGCCATGCCGTCGGCGCCGTTGGTGGCGGTAAGGACGGAGAACCCGGCCTGCGTAAGGACCACGTCGAGGAGATCGGCGGTGTCCTCGTCGTCCTCGACGACCAGTGCCACGGGCGCGGGGGACGGGGCCGGGGCAATTGCCATGGCCACAGCATCGGCGGTCTCGGCGGCGATCTGAGAGGTCACGACGCAGCAGTCTCCTTCTGGCGAGGCTCGCCGGTGGCGTAGCGGACGGCGGTGAGCACGAGCAGCAGCAGTCCCGAGGCGCCCAGCACGAGCGGGACGAGCACGGCGGCGGCGATGCCGCCCAGCAGCGCCGCGATCCGGGGGGCGGGCCCGATCTCGACCTCCGTCCTGCCAGGTCCGCTCGCGGTCTCCGTGCAGGCGACCTCGAGCTCGCCCGAACCGGGGTCGAAGCGATGCAGCGCGAGCCAGCTGGCGGACCCGACGCTCCGAGTCATCCTCGCGCCCGGCGGGCGCAGGGCGACGGCCTCGCCGGTGGCGGCGTCGGTCACCGTGCACCGGGGTCGGGGACGCGAGGTGTCGTACCAGAGCATCCGGTCCCGGTCGGTGGCCACGCTCACGGCATGGGCCCGGCCGTCGACCGGGACCGCGGTGTCGGTCCGGACGAGTCCGAGCAGCGTCCAGACCAGCAGACCCAAGCCGCAGAGCGCGCCGGCCACCACCAGCGCCCCGCCCACCGCGAACCACCACGCACTCGGACGCGCCGGGCGCGCCGGAGCGGGGAACGGCGCCCAGGGCGGAGGGGGCGGCCCCGCCGGGGGGAGAGGTGGTGAAGGCGTGCTCATGGCGTCATGATGGCGTGCAACGCGGTCCCGCGTGGGGCTTCCGGGGGCGGGATTTCCGAGGGCCGTGCGACATCTGGCACAATGACGGGCTGAGTCCTGTACTGACGGTCCCTCTCAACCGGCAGTGCAGCGCCCATGGAGGACGACCGCTTGGTCCCCACCCTGTCCGGGAGTTCTCACCCACCACAATTTCCGAGGAGACACCACAAACGTGGCCGTCAAGATTCGTTTGAAGCGCCTGGGCAAGATCCGAGTGCCGCAGTACCGCATCGTCGTCGTCGACGCACGCAAGAAGCGCGACGGCAAGGTGATCGAGGAGATCGGCAAGTACCACCCCAAGGAGGACCCCTCGTACATCGAGGTCGTCTCCGAGCGGGCGCAGTACTGGCTGGGCGTCGGCGCGCAGCCGAGCGAGGCCGTCGCCGCCATCCTCAAGATCACCGGTGACTGGCAGACCTTCAAGGGTCTCCCCGGCACCGAGGGCACCCTGAAGGTCGCCGAGCCGAAGCGCGACAAGCTCGACATCTTCAACGAGGCGCTCGCCGAGGCCCACAGCTCCGCCAAGGGTGACGCGGTCACCAAGAAGTCTGAGAAGCCGGCCGCCAAGAAGGCGGACAAGGCCGACAAGGCTGACAAGGCGGACAAGGCCGAGGAGAAGCCCGCCGAGGCTGCTGCCGAGACTGAGAGCACCGAGGCCTGAGCATGATGCTCGCCGAGGCGCTCGAGCACCTGGTCCGCGGAGTCGTCGACAATCCCGACGACGTCTCGGTCCAGGACAAGCAGCTGCGCCGCGGATCGCTCCTCGAGGTCCGGGTGCACCCCGACGACCTGGGGAAGGTCATCGGCCGCAACGGCCGGACGGCCACCGCCTTCCGCACGGTGATCTCCGCGTTGGCCGGTCGGGGCGGTGCCCGGATCGACTTCGTGGACGTGGACCGGCGCCGCTGAGGCTCGTCCGCGACAGAATGGGTGTCGTCCCTCACCGGGGCGGCACCCATTCGGCGTCCCACGGGGGAGACGCCCGCACGTCACATTCATGCCGGGGCCGCGGGCCCCGGCTTCGAGAGAGGGAACCTGCGTGGAGCGCTCCGGGTCGGATCAGGACACGATCGAGGTCGTGGTGGGCCGCATCGGCAAGCCGCACGGCCTGCGCGGCGAGGTCACCGTCGACGTCCGCACCGACGAGCCCGCCCGGCGGTTCGCGACCGGCGCCACGCTGAGGGCCCAGCCGCCCGCCGGCTCCGCCTCGCCGCTGCGCTCTCTGACGGTCACCGGGTCGCGGTGGCACCAGCAGGTGCTGCTGCTGACCTTCGCGGAGATCGGGGACCGCAACGCGGCCGAGGCCGCGCGCGGGATCGTGCTCTACGCCGACCTGCCGCTCGATGCCCGGCCCGAGGACCCCGAGGAGTTCTACGACCACCAGCTCATCGGGCTGGCCGCCCACGACGTCTCGGGCGCCCTCCTGGGGGAGGTCACGGCCGTGGCCCACGGCGCCGCCCAGGACCTGCTCACGGTCAGGACGCCCGAGGGTCGTGAGGCTCTGGTCCCGTTCGTCGCCCAGCTCGTGCCCGAGGTCGACCTGGACGCTCGGCGGGTGGTCATCGCGGACCGACCGGGGCTGGTGAGCCCCTTCCCCGACGACGAGGACGGCGACTGAGTGCGCATCGACATCGTCTCGATCTTCCCCGACTACCTCGCGCCGCTGGAGCTGTCCCTGGCGGGGCGGGCGCGGGCCAGCGGCCTGCTGGACATCCAGGTCCACGACCTGCGCGAGTGGGCGCACGACCGGCACCGGACCGTGGACGACACCCCCTACGGCGGCGGCGCAGGCATGGTGATGAAGCCGGGCCCGTGGGGCGAGGCGCTGGACGACCTGGGGCTCGACGACGCGACGCTGGTGGTGCCGACCCCCTCCGGCCAGCCGCTCACCCAGGCCCTGGCCCGCGAGCTGGCCCAGCGACGGCACCTGATCTTCGCCTGTGGGCGCTACGAGGGCATCGACCAGCGCGTCATCGACCACGCCGCCACCCGCACCGAGGTGCGCGAGATCTCGATCGGCGACTACGTCCTGAACGGCGGAGAGGTGGCGGCGCTGGCCATCACCGAGGCGGTGGTGCGGCTGATCCCGGGGTTCATGGGCAACCCCGCCTCCCTGCTGGAGGAGTCGCACGAGGACGGGCTGCTGGAGTACCCCGTCTACACGAAGCCGGCCACCTGGCGCGAGCTCGACGTGCCGGCCGTGCTGATGGGCGGCAACCACGGCGCCATCACGCGGTGGCGCCACGAGCAGGCGCTGCGCCGCACCGCCGAGCGACGCCCCGACCTGGCGCACCCGGCCGCGGCGCTGAGCGTCGCCGACGTGTCCGGGTGGCTGCGCCCGGCCGCCCGCGGCGACGCCGGGGAGCTGATGGTGCTCCAGCGCGCGTGCTTGGTCCAGGACCTGCTCGACGACCCCGACGCGCCCCGCGCGGCACTCCACGAGAGCCTCGACGACGTACGCCGCGGCCTCGAGCAGTGGCAGACCTGGGTGCTGCACTGCGAGGGCCGGCTGGTCGGTGCCGTCCGCGCCCGGCTGGACGGCTCCGCCTGGCTCATCGGCCGGCTGCTCGTGGTGCCCGACCTGCAGGGGCGGGGAATCGGCCGGAGCCTGCTGGGCCACGCCGAGGACGCCGCGGCGCCCGCCGCCACGTCGTACGAGCTGTGCGTCGGGGCGGGGAGCGAGGCAGTCGTCCGCTTCGCCCGCCGGGCCGGCTACCGGCCCGCCGGCCGGTCGCCGGCCGGGACGCCGAGGCTGGTGAAGCGGCGCGCTCGCGGCTGAGTGCCCCCACGCGGCGGTGCGGCGGCGGCGCCCACCGGATTGGCTGAGGCGTCCCTGACTGTGGCAGACTCTATCCTCGGCCCAGTCGGCCGAAGGGCAGCTCCGGGATCACGCACGGGGTGTCCGCGTCTGTTCTCCTGCCACAGGGGGAGTCGACGCCGCCGGCCACCCGTACCGGGCCTTCTCGTTCGAACCGATTTCGCGGTTGGCCTGTGGCATCCGTGAGGAGCAGACATGAGCAACGTCATTGCCGAGCTCGGCAACGCGCAGAAGCGCGCCGACGTCCCGGACTTCCGCGCCGGCGACACCATCAAGGTCCACGTCAAGGTCGTCGAGGGCAACCGCGCCCGCGTCCAGATCTTCCAGGGCGTCGTGATCCGCGTCCAGGGCTCGGGCGTCGGCCGCACCTTCACCGTGCGCAAGGTCTCGTTCGGCGTCGGCGTCGAGCGCACCTTCCCGCTGAACTCCCCGATCTTCGAGCAGATCGAGGTCGTGACCCGCGGTGACGTGCGTCGCGCGAAGCTGTACTACCTGCGCAACCTGCGCGGCAAGAAGGCGAAGATCAAGGAGCGCCGCGAGGCCTGAGCCTCGGCTCATCCGCCCTGTGGCTACGCTCTGCGCGTGACTCCCGAAGACCGCGATCCCGCTCCCCACGTCGAGACCGACGAGGAGCCGGGGTCGCGGTCTTCGCGTTCGGGCAGCCCCGCGGCTGCGAAGACGACGCGCAAGGCGCTGCCGCTGTGGCAGGAGACGATCCTGCTGCTGGTCACCGCGCTGGTGCTCGCGGTGGCGATCAAGGCGCTGTTCCTGCAGGCCTTCTACATCCCCTCGCAGTCGATGGAGCCCGGGCTGGTCAAGAACGACCGGATCCTGGTGCAGAAGCCCTCCTACTGGGCAGGCGGCACCCCGCAGCGCGGTGACGTCGTGGTCTTCGAGGACCCCGGCGGCTGGCTCAACGACGTCGAGTCGGCCGGTCCCACCAACCCGTTGGCCAAGCTGATGGCCACCATCGGGCTGTACCCCTCGGGTGGACACCTGGTGAAGCGGGTGATCGGCGTGGAGGGCGACGTCATCGAGTGCTGCGACAAGCAGGGCCGCCTGAAGATCAACGGCGTCGCGATCGACGAGTCCGGCTTCACCAAGGAGGGCTCGACCGCGCAGTGCGCCGGGCCGATGAAGTCCTCGTGCAACTGGAAGGCAGGGCCGGTCCCGGAGGACCACATCTTCGTGATGGGCGACAACCGCGACCACTCGGCGGACTCCTCCTTCCACATGTGCGCGCGCCCCGACGAGGTCAGCGACTGCGTGCCCGGCGACGAGTTCATCGACGAGGACCTGGTCGTCGGCAAGGTGTTCGCGCTGGTGTGGCCGCGCGACCACTGGGACTGGCTGGACCGGCCCGACGCCTTCGCGGACGTGCCCGACGCCCAGTGAGGACCTGGTCTCGTGAGTGAGCTGCCTCGGGGCCTGACCGTACGGCGCGACGCCGGCCTGTACGGCTACGAGCGGGCGCTGCGCCGGGTCGGCATCGAGCCGATCGCGGGCGTCGACGAGGCGGGCCGCGGTGCCTGCGCGGGCCCCCTGGTCGCGGGCGCGGCGATCCTGGCGCCCGGCAAGGGGGGCGTCATCCCGGGGCTGGCCGACTCCAAGCTGCTCACCGCGCGGGCCCGGGAGCGCTGCTACGACGAGGTCGTGAAGCGGGCGGTGGCCTGGTCGGTGGTGGTGATCGGGCCGCAGGAGTGCGACCGTCTCGGCATGCACGTGGCCAACATCGAGGCGCTGCGCCGGGCGGTCGCCCTGCTCGAGGTCCGCCCGGCCTACGTGCTGACCGACGGCTTCGGGGTGGACGGACTCGGGGTCCCGGGGCTGGCGGTGTGGAAGGGGGATCGGGTCGCGGCCTGCATCGCGGCGGCCTCGGTGCTCGCCAAGGTCACCCGCGACCGGATCATGTGCGAGCTCGACGTCGAGTACCCGGCGTACGACTTCAAGACCCACAAGGGCTACATCACCGACGTGCACACCGCGGCGCTGACCGAGCACGGGCCCTGCGAGGTGCACCGCAGGCGCTTCGTCAACGTGCGCCGAGCGGCGGGCCTGGAACCGGGCGAGGACTGTGGGATGCTCGGTAGTCCGCCGGTCGCGCCGGCGAGCGCGCCATGTCCACCCGCCATACGTTCTGTCCAGGAGTCGCGATGAGTGCCGAGGATCTCGAGAAGTACGAGACCGAGATGGAGCTCAACCTCTACCGCGAGTACCGCGACGTGGTCGGGATCTTCAAGTACGTCGTCGAGACCGACCGCCGCTTCTACCTGTGCAACCAGGTGGACGTGAAGGCGCGCACCGAGGTCGGCGACGTCTTCTTCGAGGTGTCGATGAGCGACGCCTGGGTGTGGGACATGTACCGCCCCGCGCGGTTCGCCAAGAACGTCAAGGTGCTGACGTTCAAGGACGTGAACGTCGAGGAGCTCGCGCCCTCGGAGATCGACCCGCCGAAGGTGTAGCCAGCCGGCCGGCGAGACCACCTGGTGTCCACAGGGGTCGAGCCGCCCGGATTCCTCCACAGGCCCCGGCACGCAGCCGCCGTTCGCCTCGTCCTGGCGCCACGCTGGGTCGAGGAGGTCGACATGACACTTTCGGCATCGGCGGCGCGCAGGCTCGCGCTCGGCAACTACGGCGAGACGCTGGCGGCCCGGCACCTGCGCGCGCAGGGCATGGTCGTGCTGGACCGCAACTGGTCGTGCGAGGCGGGCGAGATCGATCTCGTCCTGCGCGACGGCGACGTGCTGGTGATCTGCGAGGTCAAGACGCGCACCTCGCTCGACTACGGCGGCCCGCTGGAGGCGGTCAACGAGGTCAAGCTGCGCAGGCTGCGCCGGCTGGGCGCCCGGTGGCTGCAGGAGCACCGGCTCCAGGCGGTCGAGGTCCGCTTCGACATGGTCGGCATCGTCCGGCCGCGTCGCGGGCCCTCGGTGATCGAGCACGTGCGGGGGATCGGCTGATGCCCTTCGCCACCGCCCACACCGTCTCGTTGCAGGGGGCGCTGGGACACCTCATCGACGTGCAGTCCGACGTCTCCCCGGGCATGGTCGGCACCACGCTCGTGGGGCGCGTCGACTCGGCCCTCAACGAGGCCCGCGACCGCTGCCGGATGGCGGTGTCCAACAGCCACTTCCCGTGGCCGGTCACCCGGCGCGTGACGATCCTGCTCTCACCGGCCGACCTGCCCAAGCGCGGCACCCACTTCGACCTCGCGATCGCGGTCTCCGTCCTCGCCGCCGCGGGCGAGGTGCCGCGCGCGTCCCTGGCCCAGACGGTGTTCCTCGGCGAGCTCACCCTCGACGGCGGCCTGCGCTCGGTGCCCGGGGTGCTGCCGATGGTGCTGGCCGCCTCGGCCCGCGGGATCGCCCGGGTGTTCGTGCCCGAGCCGCAGGCCCGGGAGGCGGCGATGGTGCCGGGGATGTCGGTGTTCGGGATGCGCTCGCTGGCGCAGGTGGTGGCCGAGCTGCGCGGCACGGAGGTCCCCGAGGCTGCGCCGGTGGCGCCGATGTCGGGCAACCGCCTGCTGACGTGGCGCGGCCAGGACCGGATGGGCGAGCTCGACCTCGCCGACCTCGTCGGCATGCACGACGCCCGCTACGCGGTGGAGGTGGCGGCCGCCGGCGGGCACCACCTGCTGCTCTCCGGGCCCAAGGGCGCGGGCAAGACCACGCTGGCGGAGCGGATCCCCGGCATCCTTCCCGACCTGAGCCCGGAGGAGTCCCTGGAGATCACCGCCATCCACTCGCTGGCCGGTGCGCTGGAGCCGGGCGACGACATGATCGTCCGGCCGCCGTTCTTCGCCCCCCACCACAATGCGAGCAAGGCCGGGCTGCTCGGTGGCGGCTCGGGCCGGGTCCGCCCCGGCGACGTCAGCAGGGCCCACTGCGGGGTGCTGTTCCTCGACGAGTTCCCGCTGTTCAACGCCGACGTCATCGAGGCGCTGCGCCAGCCGCTGGAGAGCGGGGAGGTGACGATCTCGCGCGGCGAGGAGTCGGCGACCTTCCCGGCCCGGGGCATGGTCGTGCTGGCGTGCAACCCCTGCCCGTGCGGCGACTTCCACCCCACGGCCAGCGAGAACCGCTGCACCTGCACCGAGGTGCGCCGGCGCGACTACCGGCGCAAGATCACCGGCCCCCTCGCCGACCGCATCGACATCGTGCGCCACGTCCTGCCGGTGCGCCCGCACGAGGCGCGTGACCCGTTCGCGGAGCGGGAGTCCTCGGCCTGCGTGCTGGAGCGCGTGGAGCGGGCGCGCGAGCGCCAGCGCCGGCGCTACGCCGGGCGGACCTGGCGGCTGAACGCGCACGCGCCCGGGCCGGTGCTGCGCGAACGGTGGCCGCTGACCCCGCAGGCGCAGGAGCGCCTCGACGACGAGATGTACGCCGGGCGGCTGAGCAGGCGGGGGGCCACCCGCGTGCACCGGCTCTCCTGGACGGTCACCGACCTTCGGGAGCTCGAGCAACCCGGGATCGCCGAGCTCGTGACGGCGCTGTGCCTGCGCAGTGGGGACCCACTCGCGCTGGCCAGCCTGGAGAGGGCGACCCGATGAGCGGGGCGCCGGACGCCGAGCGGCTGGCCCGCGTGGCGCTCAACCGGATCACCGAGCCGGGTGACCCGCGGCTGATCGCGCTGGTCGCGGAGGTGGGCGCCGTGCGGGTGCACGACCACCTGGCCGCGGAGCGCGACCTCGGGGGCCTGCTCAGCGACACCGCGGCGCGGATGGCCGAAGTCGATCCGCGCCGCGAGCTGGACCAGGCCGCCCGCCTCGGCATCCGCTTCGTGGTCCCCGGCGACGCTGAGTGGCCCACGCGCCTGGAGGACCTCCTGGGCGCGGAGCCGCTGCACCAGCGCGGCGGGCCCCCGCTCGGGCTGTGGGTCCGGGGCCCGATCCGGCTCGACCAGCTCGAGCGGTCGGTCTCGATCGTGGGCTCCCGCTCGGCCACCACCTACGGGGTGGACACGGCGGCCGAGATCGCCTCGGTGGTCGCGCGGGCCGGGCACTGCGTCGTGTCCGGGGCCGCGTTCGGCATCGACCAGGCCGCCCACCGCGGCGCGCTGGCCGGTGGGGGACCGACGGTGGCCGTGCTCGCCTGCGGCGCCGACCGGGTCTATCCGGCGGCCCACCGCCAGCTGCTCGCGCACCTGGGCGAGCACGGGGCGATCGTCTCGGAGGCACCACCGGGCTGTGCCCCGACGCGCGTCCGCTTCCTGGCCCGCAACCGGATCATCGCGGCCCTCACCGCCGGCACGGTGGTGGTGGAGGCGGCGCTGCGCAGCGGCGCGCTCAACACCGCCAACTGGGCGGAGCGCCTGCTCAGGCCGGTGATGGGTGTGCCGGGTCCCGTCACCAGCGCACCCTCCCAGGGCGTGCACCAGCTGATCCGCAGCGCAGCGGCGACGCTGGTGACCAGCGGCCAGGAGGTGCTCGAGCAGGTCGGGGGAGCGGGCGAGCATCTCGTGGAGGTGGCGCGGGCACCGGCGCGGGCCCGGGACCGGCTCAGCGCGCGTCAGCTGCAGACGCTCGACGCCGTGCCGGTGGTGAGCGGCGCGCCGGTGGACTCGATCGCCCGCACGGCCGGCATCGGGCTGGTCGAGGTCCGCGCGACCCTGGGCGCCCTGGCCAGGCTGGGGCTGGTTGAGCAGTCCGGGGTCGGCTGGCGGCTCGCGGACGCGGCGCGGTGACTCGCGGCGCCCTATGCTGGGCCGATGGCCGAGGACGAGGACCTGCCCGAGCCGATGGCCCGGGCGCTGGGGGACTACGAGCGGCACCTGGCCTCCGAGCGGGACCTCACCCCGCACACGGTGCGCGCCTACATGGCCGACGTGGCCGGGCTGCTGCGCCACGCGGCGCGGATGGGGCTGGTGGAGGTCTCCGACCTCGACCTGCGCACGCTGCGCAGCTGGCTCGCGCTGCAGCAGAGCACGGGCAAGTCCCGCACGACCATCTCGCGTCGTGCCACGGCCGCTCGCGTGTTCACCGCCTGGGCGGCCCGCACCGGGCGGGCCGCGACGGACGCCGGCTCCTCGCTGCGCTCACCGAAGGCACACCGGACCCTGCCGCCGGTGCTGCGCTCCGACGAGGCGAGCGGGCTGCTCGAGGCGGCCATCGCCCTCGTTGACGACGCCGGTCCCACCGGCCTGCGCGACGTCGCCATGCTGGAGCTCCTCTACGCCACCGGCATCCGGGTCGGCGAGCTCGTCGGGCTCGACGTGAACCACGTGGACCGCGAGCGCAACGTGGTGCGGGTGCTGGGCAAGGGGCGCAAGGAGCGCAGCGTCCCGTTCGGTCAGCCTGCCGCGACCGCGCTGGATGAGTGGATCTCCCGCGGGCGACCTGAGCTGAGCGGGGACGGATCCGGGGACGCGCTCTTCCTCGGGGTGCGCGGGCGCCGCATCGACCAGCGCGCCGTGCGCACCCTGGTGCACCGGCGCATCGCGGAGGTCCCCGGGGCGCCCGACATCGGCCCGCACGGCCTGCGTCACAGCGCCGCCACCCACCTGCTCGAGGGCGGGGCGGACCTGCGCTCGGTGCAGGAGATCCTGGGCCACTCCTCGCTGGCCACCACGCAGATCTACACCCACGTCACCACCGACCGCCTGCGCCGGGCCTACCAGCAGGCTCACCCCAGGGCCTGAGCCAGCCAGCCGGCGTAGGGCAGCGGGAGGCGCCACGACGGCAGTGGCGAGCTCTCCCGCGGCGCGGCGGGCACGGGGGAGCCGCCCCACAGCGGCAGCAGCCGCACCGGCTGGCCGCCGACCAGCAGCAGCGGGTCGAGGTAGGTCCGGTCGCGGATCCAGCCCCAGTGCAGGCAGGCGCGCGGGAAGCAGTGGGAGCCCGCCAGCTCCAGGGTCCCGATCCGCCTCCCCGCCGCCACCACGTCACCGACCGCGACCGAGGCCCGCACCGGCTCGTAGGTCGTGCGGGTCTCGCCGTGGTCCACGGTGACCACGCCACGACCGGCGAGCCGCCCGGCGTACGCCACCCGGCCCGGCAGTGCCGAGACGACCGGCTGGGCGAGCGAGCCCGCCAGGTCGACCCCGCGGTGGCCCGGACCCCAGGCGTCGCGCGGTGGCCGGAACGCCCCGGTGACCTCGGGCTCGGGTCGCAACGGCCAGACTCCCCGCCCGATCAGCTCGGCGGGCGCCTCACCCTCGGCCCGGGCCCCGGCAGGGGCCGCCAGGAGGAGCATCAACAACAGCGGCACAAGGATCCAGGAGCGGCACATGGGCCCACGGTGCCCGCCCTCGCGGGTGCGCCGCCGCGGCCTGCCGGCGGCTGTGGACACAGGCCCGGCCGAGCGCCCCTGTGCACGCCGGCTGGGCTGCCCGTGCGATTGGCGGGTACCCGCTCACGTGGACTACGCTGCCACCAGCAGTCCTATGGACTGACTTCGCACGCACGTCCTCCGCGGCGGCCCGGCATGCTCCACGCCGACCCGCCCGCGGGCGGCGACCCTCGGTCTCGGCCCTGAGCGCAAGCTCGGAACCGGGTGGGGTTCCCGTACGAGCGTCAGGGCGACCGGCACCCGTCGGTCGCAGGAACTGAAAACAACCGGAGAGCACCACCGGTCCGTCCTGCTGAAGGGCGGGCACCAGCGGCGGTGCCTCCACACAACAGGAGAGAAACCCTCATGGCAGTCGTGACCATGCGCCAGCTCCTCGAGAGCGGCGTCCACTTCGGACACCAGACCCGTCGCTGGAACCCGAAGATGAAGCGCTTCATCATGACCGAGCGCAACGGCATCTACATCATCGACCTGCAGCAGTCGCTGGCCTACATCGACCGCTCCTTCGCCTTCGTCAAGGAGACGGTGGCCAAGGGCGGCACGATCATGTTCGTCGGCACCAAGAAGCAGGCCCAGGAGGCCATCGCCGAGCAGGCGACGCGCGTCGGGATGCCCTACGTCAACCAGCGCTGGCTGGGCGGCATGCTCACCAACTTCCAGACCGTGCACCAGCGGATCAACCGCCTCAAGGAGCTCGACGAGCTCGACTTCGACAACGTCGCGGGCTCGGGTCGCACCAAGAAGGAACTGCTTCAGATGAAGCGGGAGCGCGACAAGCTCGACAAGACCCTCGGCGGCATCCGCGAGATGGGCCGCACCCCGTCCGCCGTCTGGATCGTCGACACCAACAAGGAGCACCTCGCGGTCGAGGAGGCCCGCAAGCTGCGGATCCCGATCATCGCGATCCTGGACTCCAACTGCGACCCCGACGTGGTCGACTTCCCGATCCCGGGCAACGACGACGCCATCCGCGCGGTCGGCCTGCTGACCCGCGTGGTCGCCGACGCCGTCGCCGAGGGCCTCATCGCCCGCTCCGGTGGCAAGGCCGAGGCCGCGGACAGCACCACCGCTGCCGAGCCCCTGGCCGAGTGGGAGCGCGAGCTGCTCACCGGTGACGCCGAGAAGGTCGCCGTCGAGGCGACCGGTGGCGACGCCGCCGCCGAGGCTCCCGCCTCCGAGGCGACCGGTGCGTCCACCGAGGCCGCCGAGTCCGACGCTGCCGCCGAGGCCGTTGTCGACGCTCCCGCCGAGGCGTCCGCCGACGCTCCCGCCGAGACGTCCACCGACGCCCCGGCCTGACGCGCCCGCGCAACGCTTTCGACTACTTCCAGGAAGAAGGACCATGGCGAACATCTCCGCCGCTGACGTCAAGAAGCTCCGTGAGCTCTCCGGCGCCGGCATGATGGACTGCAAGAAGGCGCTCACCGAGGCCGAGGGCGACTTCGACAAGGCCATCGAGATCCTGCGGATCAAGGGTGGCAAGAAGATGGCCGAGCGCGCCGCCGAGCGCGAGGCGTCGGCCGGTCTGGTCGCCACCTCCGGTGGCGCCCTGGTCGAGCTGAACTGCGAGACCGACTTCGTGGCCAAGGGTGACGAGTTCATCGCCACCGCGCAGCGGATCGCCGACGCGGCCGCCGAGGCCAAGGCCGGCGACGCGGAGACGCTCAGCGCCGTCCAGCTCGGCGACAAGACCGTCGGCGAGACCGTGCACGACCTGGCCGTCTCGATCGGCGAGAAGATCGAGCTCGGTCGCGTCGCGTACTTCGACGGCCCGGTCGTGGTCTACATGCACAAGCGTGCCAGCGACCTCCCGCCCGCCGTCGGCGTGCTGGTGGAGTACGAAGGCAACGAGGACGCCGCCCGCGGCGCCGCGATGCAGGTCGCCGCGATGCGCCCGCAGTACCTCACCCGCGACGAGGTCCCCGCCGACATCGTCGCCAAGGAGCGCGAGATCGCCGAGGCGACCTCGCGTGAGGAGGGCAAGCCCGAGCAGGCGATCGCGAAGATCACCGAGGGCCGGCTCAACGGCTTCTTCAAGGACGTCGTGCTGCTCGAGCAGCCCTCGGTCACCGAGAACAAGAAGTCGGTCCAGAAGGTGCTCGACGAGTCCGGCACCACCCTGAAGCGCTTCGCGCGCTTCGAGGTCGGCGCCTGACCCAGTAAGGTTGCTCGGACCGCCCGCCGGCGGTCCGAGCTCGAGGAGGCCGGTCCCACATGATCCGAGAACATCGGAGTCATCGTCGGGCCGGCCTCCTTCGCTGTGCAGACGACCCCGGGCGCTGAGCGGTCACCGCCGCGAACCGCCCGCCAACCGCCGTACGAAGGGAATCTCCAGTGACCGCATACAAGCGAGTGCTGCTCAAGCTGTCGGGCGAGGTGTTCGGCGGTGGCAAGGTCGGGCTCGACCTGGACGTCATCAACAACATCGCCCGTGAGGTCGCCGACGTCGCCCGCGGGGGGACCGAGGTGGCGATCGTGGTGGGTGGCGGCAACTTCTTCCGCGGGGCCGAGCTCCAGCAGCGCGGCATGGAGCGCGCGCGCGCCGACTACATGGGCATGCTCGGCACCGTGATGAACTGCCTGGCGCTGCAGGACTTCATCGAGAAGCACGGCGTCGAGACCCGGGTCCAGACCGCCATCGAGATGGGACAGGTCGCCGAGCCCTACATCCCGCGGCGCGCGATCCGTCACCTCGAGAAGGGCCGGGTCGTGATCTTCGGCGCCGGCGCCGGCATGCCGTTCTTCTCCACCGACACCGTGGCGGCGCAGCGGGCCCTCGAGATCGGCTGCCAGGTCATCCTGATGGGCAAGCAGGGCGTGGACGGCGTCTACGACTCCGACCCCCACAAGAACCCCAGCGCGGTCAAGTTCGACGCCCTGACCTACGACGAGTTCCTGGCCCGGGGCCTCCTGGTCGCCGACGCCACCTCGGTCAGCCTGGCCCGGGACAATGACATGGACATGATCGTCTTCAACCTCTCCGAGACGGGCACCATCGGCCGCGCGGTCACAGGTGAGAAGATCGGGACCACGCTCTCGCGCGACTGAGCCGTCGACGCCCCCACGCACCACACGACACAAGGAGAACCCGTGATCAAGGAAGTCCTCAACGAGGCCGACGACAAGATGACCAAGTCCGTCGAGGCGACGCGCGAGGAGTTCGCGGCGATCCGGGCCGGTCGTGCGCACCCGAGCATGTTCAACAAGATCCTGGTCGACTACTACGGCTCGCCCACGCCGATCCAGCAGCTCGCGTCGTTCACCGCGCCCGAGGCCCGCATCATCCTGATCTCGCCCTACGACATGGGGGCGATGGGTGCCATCGAGCGGGCCGTCCGCGACTCCGACCTCGGCGTCAACCCCTCGAACGACGGCAAGACGATGCGCTGCGTGTTCCCCGAGCTGAGCCAGGAGCGTCGCAAGGAGTACATCAAGGTCGCCAAGGCGAAGGCCGAGGACGGCCGGGTCTCGGTGCGCAACATCCGCCGCAACGCCAAGCAGACCCTCGACAAGATGGAGAAGGACGGCGAGGTCGGCCAGGACGACGTGACGGGCGCCGAGAAGCGGCTCGACGCGCTGACCAAGCAGCACACCGATCAGATCGACGAGATGCTCAAGCACAAGGAAGCCGAGCTGCTCGAGGTCTGAGCCACCCCTTGATGACCGACTCCTCTCCCTCGTCCCCACCCCAGCAACCGGCCCCCGCGGGCCACGGCCGAGCCGGCCGCGACCTGCCGGCCGCGATCACCTCCGCGGTGGTCCTGCTGGGGGCCGTCGCGCTCTCCCTGTACTTCTGGAAGACGGCGTTCATGTTCATCGTGGCCGCCGCGGTCGTGGTGGCGATCTGGGAGCTGCACCAGGGGCTGCGCGCCAAGCAGATCGTGCTGCCCGAGCGGCCGCTGATGCTCGGCGGTGTGGTGATGGTGGTGGTGGCCTACTTCTGGGGCGCCCCCGCGCTGGTCACCGCCACCGCCGTGACCGCCCTGGTGCTGATGCTGCTGCGCCTGGGCGGGGGAGTCGACGGCTACGTCCGCGATGCCTCGGCCGCGGTCTTCACCCTCGTCTACGTCCCGTTCCTCGGCTCCTTCGTGGCCCTGCTGCTGGCCGAGGACGACGGCGCCAAGGGCATCGTCGCGTTCATCCTGGTCACCGTGGCCTCCGACACCGGCGGCTACGTGGCCGGTGTCCTGTTCGGCAAGCACCCGATGGCGCCGGTGATCTCGCCCAAGAAGTCGTGGGAGGGGTTCGCCGGCTCCGCGGTTGCCTGCGTGGTCGCCGGCTGGCTGCTGGTGGTCTACCTGCTCGACGGCGACTGGTGGGTGGGCGTGGTCCTGGGCCTGATCGTGGTGGTGATGGCCACCCTGGGCGACCTGTGCGAGTCGGTGATCAAGCGCGACCTCGGGGTCAAGGACATGAGCCAGATCGTGCCTGGCCACGGCGGCCTG
The DNA here is from genome assembly GCF_059766585.1 of Nocardioides sp. Z21_20. Taxonomy (NCBI): domain Bacteria; kingdom Bacillati; phylum Actinomycetota; class Actinomycetes; order Propionibacteriales; family Nocardioidaceae; genus Nocardioides; species Nocardioides sp. Z21_20. The sequence continues at coordinate 293,983 of NZ_JCBAJX010000003.1, read as the reverse complement.
ATGGACCGTCTCGACTCTCTGCTCGCCACCATCGCCCCCACCTGGCTGCTGCTGCACTACCTGGTGCTGTGAGCTGACGCGCGACCTCCCCGGGCCCAGCCGGGCTCGACTCGTCCCTCTCTGCGTGAACCGCGCCTGCGCAGCGCCCCGCCATGAAAGGGTGGGGCGACCGCGACGGCTGGGCACACAGGAGGCAGCATGGACCACCCGCACCAGCCCCCTCCCGCGAGGCCGGTGCATCCCGTCGCGCTGGTGGCCGGGGGTGTGCTGGGCTTCGCGCTCAGCTGGCTGTGGATCGCGATCGTCGTGTTCGGGGGCCTGGGCATCGCCTACAACGCGGAGGCTGAGGGCTTCCTGCGCTCGTGGAACTTCGCCCTGCTCGTCATCGCCGCCGCGCTGATCCCGCTGGTGCTCGCGCTGGTCCTGCTCGTCGTTCCCCGCACCCGCCAGGCCGGCGCCGGCGTGGTGATGGGGCTGGCCATCGGGATCGTCGTCGGCAGCGGCGTCTGCGGGTCCGCCCTCACACCCGCTCTGGGCTGAGGCGGACATGTATCCCACACTCGAGGCGCTGCTCGGCCTCCCCGTCCCCACCCACGAGCTCTTCGTGGCCCTCGGCGTGCTGGCCGCGGGCGTCGTCTTCGCGCTGGAGGCGCGCCGTCGCGGGAGCTCCGACGAGCGCCTCGTCTTCGTGGTGGCCGGCGCCCTGGTCGGGGGCGCGGTGATGATGCGGATGGGCACCTGGCTCCAGCACGTCGACCTGCGCCAGAACGCCTCCCTGGCCGAGCAGTGGCTCTACGGCAACCGCTCCATTCTCGGCGGGCTGGTCGGCGCGTGGCTGGGGGTGCACGTCACCAAACGGGTGGTGGGCTACCGCGCCCGCACCGGGGACCTCTTCGCGCCGGCGGTGGCGCTGGGGATGGTTGTGGGGCGCATCGGGTGCCTGCTCACCGAGACCCCCGGGACGCCCACCGCCGGCGGCTGGGGGATCACCCTCCAGGCCGACGCCGCCGCCCGGGTCGGCGCGCCGGCCGGGGTGGGGCTGCATCCGTCGTTCGTCTACGAGATCGTCTTCCACGCGGCGGCGTTCGCGGTGCTCTGGCTCTGGCTGCGCCATCGCGAACTGCCACCGGGGGAGACCTTCGTCTGGTACATCGTGAGCTACGGGGTCTTCCGCTTCCTCGTGGAGTTCGTCCGCGCGAACGAGGTGGCCTGGGCGGGCCTGACCCGCCCCCAGCTCTTCCTCGCCCTCACCGTCCCGCTGCTCCTGGCGCGCATCGCCTGGCGCTACCGGCGGGGCGCCTATCGCCGGCCATCGATGCCGGCCCGACCGGAGGTGGCCGCATGAGCACGGCACAACAGGGCGAGCGCGGGGCGGGCATGCCGCTGCGCGGGGACCGGATCCATCGCTACGTGAACGCGTTCTGTCCGCTGTGCCACGAGGAGCATCCGGACCGGCCGCTGGCCGAGGTGCAGCGGCTCAGCGGCTGGCTGGTCGAGCGCGACGACCGGATCTGGCTCGAGCGTGGCTGCCCGAGCCACGGCCTGGTCCGCACCCTGTACGACGAGTCGCCCGAGATCCTCACCTACCTCGAGCAGTGGACCGCGCCCACCAAGGTCCACGAGCCCGACCTGAGGGGCAACTTCCGGCCGGTGCCGTCGGCCTACGAGCACGGACTGCCGGAGATGCAGACCCAGCACACCTGCATCCTGCTCGAGGACCTGCTCGACCACTGCAACCTCAAGTGCCCCACCTGCTTCGCGGAGTCCTCGCCGGCGCTGGCCTCGGTCGCTCCGCTCGAGCAGGTCCTCGCCTCGATCGACGCCCGGCTGGCCCGCGAGAACGGACGCATCGACGTGCTGATGCTCTCCGGCGGCGAGCCGACGCTCTACCCGTGGCTGGCCGAGCTGCTCGACGCGGTCGTGGCGCGCCCCGTCGTACGCATCCTGATCAACAGCAACGGCCTCGCCATCGCGCAGGATGACGAGCTGCTCGCGCTGCTGCGCCGCCACCGCGAGCGCGTCGAGGTCTATCTGCAGTACGACGGGGAGTCCGCGCAGGCATCGCGCCACCACCGCGGCGCCGACATCCGCCGCTTCAAGGAGCGCGCCATCGAGCGGCTCTCGGGCGCGGGGGTGTTCACCACGCTCACGATGACCGCCGCCCTGGGGGTCAACGACGACGAGATCGGCTACGTCCTCAAGCGGGCCCTGGACACCCCCTACGTCGGCGGCGTGACGATCCAGCCGGTGTTCGGCTCGGGCCGCTCCGGGGCCATCGACGCGCTGGACCGGCTGACCCACACCGGGGTGCTGGCCCGGCTGGAGGAGCAGACCGCCGGGGTGGTCACCTGGCGCGACCTCACCGCGCTGCCCTGCTCGCACCCGCACTGCTGCTCGGTCGGCTACCTGCTGCGCGACGACTCCGGGAGCTGGCGCTCGCTGACCGCGCTGATCGGCCACGACCGGCTCAAGCAGTGGCTCGACCTGGAGCCCGACACCCTGGCGAACCGGATCGCCGACGACTCCCTCCCGGTCTCGCTGCGGGCGGTGGTGAAGGACTCCCTGCTCGACCTGCTCTCGGAGCAGTCGTCGCTCTCGCACCCGTCGATGACCTCGATCTGGCGCGACATCTGCCAGAACTGCGACCTGGGCATCGGCACCCTCAGCACGCTGGTGGCCTCCAAGCTCCCCGGGCAGCACCAGCGGCTGAGGCGGATGCTGGGGGAGCGGGTGCTGCGGGTGACCGTGAAGCCGTTCATGGACATGAACACGATGATCGAGGAGCGGCTGACCCAGTGCTGCGTGCACGTCGGCACCGTCAACGCCGACACCGCGGCCCACCAGTGCGCGCCGTTCTGCGCCGTGCAGGCCTGGGCCCCGCTGGGGCGCACCCGGCTCTCCACGGCGACCGGGGCTCCCGCGGGGGCCGGTGTCGGACCGGCAGCCGGGCCGCGGCTGCCGCTGGTCGAGGGCCCGCGATGAGCCGCGACCCGCGCCTGGTGGAGCCCGCGCGCGCCGTGCCCTCCCCGGCGGCCGGCGCCCCGGGCGCCGAGCCCTTCGACCCGCTGCGGCTGTGCGTCTTCGCCACCGTCGCGCTGCTGGGCTGGGTGCTCGGCCCGGTCGCGCTGGTCGGGTTCGCCGGACTCGGCTTCGTCGGCTACTGGCGCGCGCACCGGGCCGGGCTGACCCGCTCGCAGTGCCTGCTGCGCGACACCCGGCTGGTGCTCGCCTACCTGGCGCTGCTGGTGGCCGCCGGGCTGACCGGGATCTGGTGGTGGCTCCGGTGAGGACCCTGCGCGCGTCGCGCCCACGTCGCCCCCTCGAGCCCTACCATGAGGCGCGAGAGCGGGGTGTGTCCGAATGAGCCAGCCACCGACGGGTCAGCAGCCACCGAACGGGGGGCAGTCCCGACCCGAGGATCGTCCCCAGGGACCGCCCCAGGGCCCGCCCCAGGGCGGCTGGGGCGCGCCGCCGCCGTACGGCGCCCCGGCGGGCCCGCCGGACCCGTACCGCAAGCCCGCTCCGTACGGCCAGCCCGCTCCGTACGGCCAGCCCTCGCCTTATGGACCGCCCGCTCCGCCGGGGCCCGGCCCCTACCCCTCGCCGTACACCACGCCCGGGCCGAACGGCGGCGGGCCCGACCGGACCATGCGCTGGGTGGGCCTGGCCGTCGGGTTCTTCCTGGGCCCGGTGCTGCTGGTCCTCGGCGGCACCTTCGTCAATGCGCTGGCCTCGGTGCCCGGGCTGGACGGCGTGCTCAGCAGCGGGGGGCTGTTCGGCCTGGCGATTACCATGGTGGTCGGCCTGGTCGCGGGGCTCACCCATCCGGCGACGCGCTGGTGGGCGCTGGGCGCGATCATCGGCATCGCGTTGACGTTCATCGTGCTGGCCGGCGCATGCCTCACCCTCATCTACCTCATCACCTCCCAGATGCACTCATGACCGACTTCCCCACAGAGACCTCCGACGGTCGGCTCCGCGAGGAGCGGGCGCCCAGCTGGTGGCACCGCGACCACCCGACGTTCACGCCGATCGCGGGGTTCTTCACCGGCCTGCTCTTCATGGTGTTCGTGCCCGGGGCGTTCGCGACGATCCTGCGGCTGTTCTTCCACTACGAGACCGCCCGGGGGCTGTATCCCTTCGTCGTGCTGACGCTGGCGCTCCCGTTCGCGCTCCTGGTCCCCCAGCGCAGCCGGCGCTTCGGGCTGTACATGCTGCTCGGGATGCTGGCCACCCTCGTCGTGGTGCTCGGGGTGGGGGCACTGGTGCTGTGGCTGATGGTGATGATCGAGGGCTGAGGTTTTCGTCCATCCTTCCCCTCGGTGGGATGATCGAGGTGATGTCTGACGAGCCCACCCCCGCCGCTGCCGGAACCACCCCTCTCAAGCTGGTCTTCGACGAGCCGCGCGGGCGCAAGAAGCCCCCGCGGCACCTCGCCGATCTCACCGAGGCCGAGCGCAAGGAGCTGCTGACCAGCCACGGGCTCCCCGGCTTCCGGGCCAAGCAGCTGTCCACGCACTACTTCGCGCGGCTGGTCGACGACCCCGCCGAGATGACCGACCTGCCCGCCACCCAGCGCACGGAGCTGGTCGAGGCGCTGCTGCCGCGGCTGATGACCCCGCTGCGCACGATGGAGGCGGACAAGGGCACCACCCGCAAGACGCTGTGGAGGCTGTTCGACGGCGCGCTGGTGGAGTCGGTGCTGATGCGCTACCCCGACCGAGCCACGGTCTGCGTCTCCTCGCAGGCCGGGTGCGGCATGGCGTGCCCGTTCTGCGCCACCGGCCAGGGCGGCCTGCAGCGCAACATGTCCACCGCCGAGATCGTCGAGCAGGTCGTCGCCGGCGCCCGGTCGATGGCGCGCGGCGAGGTCGCCGGCGGCCCCGGACGCGTCTCCAACGTCGTCTTCATGGGAATGGGCGAGCCGCTCGCGAACTACAAGGCCGTGATCGGCGCGGTCCGTCGGCTGACCGACCCGGCCCCCGCCGGCCTGGGGATGAGCGCGCGCGGGATCACCGTCTCCACCGTCGGTCTGGTGCCGCGGATCAGGCAGCTCACCGAGGAGGGCATCCCGGTCACCCTGGCGCTCTCCCTGCACGCCCCCGACGACGAGCTGCGCAACGAGCTCGTCCCGATCAACACCCGCTTCTCGGTCGCGGAGACCGTCGAGGCGGCCTGGGACTACGCCGCGAAGACCAAGCGTCGGGTGTCGATCGAGTACGCGATGATGCGCGGCATCAACGACCAGGCCTGGCGCGCGGACCTGCTCGGCGACGTCCTCAACTCCTACGGCGACTGGGGCTGGGTGCACGTCAACCTGATCCCGCTGAACCCGACGCCCGGGTCCAAGTGGACCGCCTCGGACCCCGCAGACGAGCGCGAGTTCGTGCGCCGGCTGGAGGCGAAGGGGATCTCCACGACCGTGCGCGACACCCGCGGCCGCGAGATCGACGGCGCCTGCGGTCAGCTCGCCGCCACCGAGGCCTGACCCCGCCGGACCCGCCGCCCCGACCGGGTCAGGCGCACCGCAGGGTCATCAGGGCGGCGGCCTCCTCGACGGTGTCGACGAGGTGCACCAGCGGCGCCATCGGGCGGCCCTCGGCGAGGGCCTGCAGCAGCGGCCAGGCCGGCAGCTGCTCGGTCCAGTAGCGGCGACCGACGAGGACCATCGGCGCCAACGACGACTCGTCGGCGTAGTAGTTCTCGCAGGCGTCCTGGAAGATCTCCTGGACCGTCCCGCCGGCGCCGGGCAGGAAGACGATCCCGGCGTCGCACACCTCGAGCAGCACCGCCTCGCGGCCCGGGTTGGCGAAGTACTTCGCGATCGCGGTGGCGAACGGGTTCGGCGGCTCGTGGCCGTAGTGCCAGGTGGGGATGCCCAGCGACTGCTCGCCCTCGGGGAACCGCGCGAGCACCTCGAACGCCGCGTCCGCCCAGGCCTCCACCGAGGGCCGGAACGACGGCGCCGCGGCCAGCGCACGCAGCGCCTCCTCGACCGCCTCATCCGGCTGCCGGCTCAGGTAGGCGCCCAGGTTCGCCGCCTCCATGGCGCCCGGCCCGCCGCCCGTCGCCACGGTGAGCGAGCGCCCCAGGGCCCGGCCCAGCCGCGCCGCCGCGGCGTACTCCTCGCTGCCGCGCGCGAGCGCGTGCCCGCCCATCACCCCCACCAGCGGGCGACCCGCGCGCCGCCGTTGGGCCACCCAGCCGCGCAGGGCCGCGTCGACGGCATGGTCGTGCAGGGCGCGCGCGAGCGTCACCGCCCGCCCGGCGCGACCGGGTTGCTGGGCCCAGGCATAGGCCCGGGCGTCGAGAGTGTCGGCGTAGGTGCGGCTGTCGAAGAGCTCGGTGGGGGAGTAGAGCGCGGTGCGGTAGCTGTCGACCGGCACCCCGGGCACCTCGGGGAAGACGATCGCCCCGCGGGCGCGCACCGACTCCTCGTCGCCGTTGCCGAAGCGGCACCCGACGAACAGCGCACCGGCCACCCGGCAGCGGCGCAGCGCCTCGCGCTGCCCGCTCAGGTCCAGGCCCTGCAGGTGCCACCCGCTCATCGAGGTCACCCCGGCCGCCAGGCGTCGCTCCAGGTCGGCGAGCGTGGCGACCTCGATGACCCGTCCACGGCTGTGTCTCATGCCGCGACCTTAGGCGGCGCGGTGCGGACCCGGCGCACCGCGCGCCGGATTCAGAACGCGTGCCCCACCAGCTCCGCGAACAGCGCGTGCTCGTCCACGCCCAGGCCCCGCGAGCGGAACCAGGTGGCCACGTTGATGCAGTCGCGCATCAGGAAGTCCGTCCCACGCGGGTTGGCGACCAGGTCCACGATCTGGGGCAGGTCGATGATCACCAGCCGATCACCCGCCGCCAGCAGGTTGTAGGGCGAGAGGTCGCCGTGCACCAGCCCGTGCCGGGCCAGCTCGGCCATCGCCTCGCGCAGCTGATCGAAGTACGACGCGAGCAGCGCCGGCGCGGGCCGGGTCTGGGCCAGGCGCGGCGCCGTCTCGTCCTCGACGGTGATCCACTCCATCAGGATCTCGGTGCCGTCGATCTGCACCGGGTAGGGGACCGGCAGCCCCAGCCCCCAGCAGCGCACCAGGGCCTCCCACTCGGCCCACGCCCACTGGCCGGCGGCGACCGCGCGACCGTGCGCGCTCTTGCGGGCCAGCGCCCGGGCATCGCGGCTGTTGCGGGTGCGCCGGCCCTCGGCGTACACCCCGGAGCGCTGGAAGCTGGTGTGCTCGGCGCCGCGGTAGCGCTTGGCGGCCATCACCGCCGAGGCGCCGCCGGGCACCGCGCGGTCGAGCAGGAAGACGTCGGCCTCCTTGCCGGTCTTGAGGATGCCCAGGTCGGTGTCGAGGGCGCCCTGGTCGGTGACCACCCAGGCCGGGCGCGGCCGCGGCCCGCGGCACAGCGGCTCGACGCTGGCCCAGGTCGACCAGCGCCGGCCGGGCCCGTCCGGCTCGTCGGCGGGGGTGAAGTCGAAGACGAACGCCGGGTCGAGCCCGGCGAGACGCTCGTCGTGGGGGTGCGGCGCGTCAGTGACGGGCTCGCTGAAGTCGTGCGGCATCGGGGGTGCTCCAAGTGATCGAGAGGTGGTCTGCGGACAGGCCGGGCACAGTCGTCATGGCACGGCTCCTCTCGATCGGGGCACGCCCCGACGGGCGCACGCTGGTGCCATCGTGGTGGCCCCGCTCGCGGGTCGGCAACGGGTTTTCGGATACGTTGCCCACTGCGACAGGGGGGAGCGCCATGACATCCAGGTGCAGCACGAGGACCGTTCAGCCACTTCGACGCGCCCGCGCTGCGCTGGTGGCGCTCAGCACCGCCGCGCTGGTGGCGGGCGCCGCCGTCGTTCCCGCCAGCGGGCAGGACACCGCGCACGGCGCCGGCCAGCGGGTGGCCCCGGCCCCGGGGGCCGCCGGCATCGGGGACCCCTACTTCCCCCAGGACGGCAACGGGGGCTACGACGTGTCCCACTACGACGTGCACGACCGCTACGCCTTCGCCACCGGGCGGCTCAGCGGCTGGACCCGGATCACGGCGCGTGCCGAGCAGGACCTGTCCAGCCTCCACCTCGACTTCATGCTCAAGGTCGGCAAGGTCACCGTCGACGGCCGGCCCGCGACGTTCAGCCGCCCCAACCGCCACGAGCTGCGGGTCGTCCCGCAGCGCCCGATCGCGCAAGGTGCCACGTTCCGGGTGCGGGTGGCCTACGCCGGCAAGCCGGGCGGGCAGCGCTGGCGCGGCGAGCGGCCGTGGCTGGCGGACCGCCGCGAGGTGGTCACGATGGGCGAGCCGCAGATGGCCGCCTGGTGGTTCCCCGCCAACGACCACCCCCGCGACAAGGCGGCCTTCGACATCCACGTGAGCGTCCCGCGGGGCCGCCAGGCGATCGCCAACGGCGAGCTGGTGGGCCGCACCCGCACCCGCACCGAGACGACCTGGCACTGGCGGGCGAAGGAGCCGATGGCCCCCTACCTGGCGTTCTTCGCCGCCGGCGACTTCCAGATCGCCCGCGGCACCGACGGCGGGGTGCGGTGGCTGTCCGCGGTCTCGCGCACGCTGAGGCCCGCGGCCCGGCGCCAGGCGATGGCCCTGATGCGGCGGACCCCGCAGGTGGTGCGCTGGAGCGAGCGCTACCTGGGCGAGTACCCGTTCTCGATCGCCGGCGGGCTCACCACCGGGCTCAGCGTGGGCTTCGCGCTGGAGAACCAGACCCGCTCGACCTACCCGTTCGTGGGCGGGCGGCGCAACGTCGGCCTGGTCGTGCACGAGACCGCCCACCAGTGGTTCGGCGACTCGGTGTCCGTGCACGGCTGGCGCGACATCTGGCTCAACGAGGGGTTCGCGAGCTTCATGGAGCGGCTCTGGGAGGAGACGCACGGCGGCCCGCCCGCCCAGAGCTGGCTGCTGGAGCAGTGGCGCCTGGCCGGCGGCGGCTTCTGGCGCCTGAAGCTGGCCGACCCGGGCCCGCGCCACCTGTTCGACATGGAGGTCTACGACCGGGGCTCGATGGTCGTCCAGGCGCTGCGGCACCGGATCGGCGACGCGGACTTCTGGACGCTGCTGAAGGCGTGGACCCAGGGGCGCGCCGGCGGCAACGGCAGCGTCGCCGACTTCGAGGCGCTCGCCGCCGAGATCAGCGGCGAGGACCTGACCGGGTTCTTCGACGCCTGGCTGCGAAGCACCACCCGGCCGGCGCGCACCGCGGACAACGGCCTGGTCTGAGCCGGGCGCTCGCCGGAGCGCTCACCGCGGCCCGGGACCCGCGGCCCGGGACCCGGGTGGACGCTCCCGGGCCCGGACGCCACGATGGTGACCATGCCGAGCTACCGCGAGACCTTTGCCGCCTCCGTCGCCGACCCCGACGCCTTCTGGCGCGAGGCCGCGACCCGTGTCGACTGGTTCAAGAAGCCCACCCGGGCCCTGGACGCCGAGCGGCCGCCGTTCTACCGCTGGTTCCCGGACGCGACCCTCAACACCTGCTACAACGCCCTGGACCGGCACGTGGTCGCCGGCCACGCCGACCGCACGGCGCTGATCTACGACTCGCCGCTGACCGAGACCAAGAGCCGGGTCAGCTACGGCCGGCTGCTCGAGGACGTGGCGGCCTTCGCCGGCGTGCTGCGCGCGCTCGACGTGCAGCAAGGCGACCGGGTGGTGATCTACCTGCCGATGATCCCCGAGGCCGTCGTGGCGATGCTGGCCTGCGCCCGGATCGGGGCGGTGCACTCGGTGGTCTTCGGTGGCTTCGCGCCGCACGAGCTCGCCGTACGCATCGACGACGCACGCCCCAAGGCCCTGGTCACCGCCTCGTGCGGGATCGAGCCGGGCCGCACCATCGCCTACAAGCCGCTGGTCGACCGGGCCCTCGAGCTCGCCGGCCACGAGCCGAGCGCGGTCGTGGTCAAGCAGCGCCCCCAGGTCGAGGCGACCCTGGTCGAGGGGCGCGACGTGGACTGGGACGAGGCGATGAGGATCGGCCGGCTCAAGCCCGCCGAGTGCGTGGAGGTGGCGGCCACCGACCCGCTGTACGTGCTCTACACCTCCGGCACCACAGGCAAGCCCAAGGGCGTGGTGCGCGACCACGGCGGGCACGCGGTCGCGATGGCCTGGTCGCTGCCGCAGGTCTACGGCTGCGGCGCCGGTGACGTGTGGTGGGCGGCCTCCGACGTCGGCTGGGTGGTCGGCCACTCCTACATCGTCTACGCGCCGCTCATCAACGGCGCCACGACCGTGCTCTACGAGGGCAAGCCGGTCGGCACCCCGGACGCCGGGGCGTTCTGGCGGGTGATCGAGGAGTACGGCGTGAAGGCCCTGCTGACGGCCCCGACCGCGATCCGCGCGATCCGCAAGGTCGACCCCGAGGGCGAGCTCGCCGCGGGCCGCGACCTGTCCTCGCTGGAGACCCTCTTCCTGGCCGGAGAGCGCCTGGACCCCGACACCTGGAGCTGGGCGGGGGAGAAGCTCGGGGTGCCCGTGGTCGACAACTGGTGGCAGACCGAGACCGGCTGGCCGATCGCGGCCAACCTGCGCGGGCTCGAGCCGATGCCGCTCAAGGCCGGCTCCCCGTCGGTGCCGGTGCCGGGGTTCCAGGTGGAGGTCCTCGACGAGCACGGCCGCGAGGTGCCGGCCGGCACCGAGGGTGTGATCTGCCTCAAGCTGCCGATGCCGCCGGGCACCCTGCCCACCCTGTGGGGCGACGACGAGCGCTACGTGACGTCGTACCTGTCCACCTTCGAGGGCTACTACCTCACCGGGGACGGCGGGTACGTCGACGAGGACGGCTACCTCTACGTGATGGGGCGCACCGACGACGTCATCAACGTGGCCGGCCACCGGCTCTCGACCGGGGCGATGGAGGCGGTGATCGCGCAGCACCCGGCCGTCGCGGAGTGTGCCGTGATCGGCGTGGCCGATCCGCTCAAGGGGCAGCTGCCGCACGGGTTCGTGGTGCTCAAGTCGGGTGTCGAGGCCGACCCCGACACGATCGTCGAGGAGCTGGTGGCCCTGGTGCGCGGCGAGATCGGCGCCGTCGCGGCGTTCAAGTCGGTGACCGTGGTCGGGGGACTGCCCAAGACCCGCTCGGGCAAGATCCTGCGCCGCACGATGCGTGAGATCGCCGACGGCAAGGACCCGAAGGTGCCCTCGACGATCGAGGACGCAACCGTGCTCGACGACCTGCGCCCCGCGTTGCGACGCCCGTGAGGACACGGCCCGCCGGGCGCCGCGCCGGGGGCTGCGGCATTGCCGCGCGGGGTGCTGGGAGAATCGCGCGGTGACCTCTCCAGCCTCTCGCGCGCAGCGTCGCGACGTCGTGATCCTCGGCTCCACCGGCTCGATCGGCACCCAGGCCCTCGACCTGGTGCGCGCCCACCCCGACCGGTTCCGGGTGGTCGCGCTGACCGCGGGCGGCTCGAACCCCGAGCTCTTCGCCGAGCAGGTGCGCGAGTTCGCCCCCGCCTTCTCCGGGCTGGGGGAGGACGCCTCGGTCCAGGCGGCGGCGATGGCCTGCGACGTGGTGCTCAACGGCATCACCGGAGCCGTCGGGCTGCGGCCCACCCTGGCCGCGCTCGACGCCGGCAACACCCTCGCCCTGGCCAACAAGGAGTCGCTGATCATCGGCGGGTCCCTGGTCACCCAGCGGGCCAGGCCCGGCCAGATCGTGCCCGTCGACTCCGAGCACTCCGCGATCGCGCAGTGCCTGCGTGCCGGTGCCCGCGGCGAGGTGCGCCGCCTGGTGCTGACCGCGAGCGGCGGGCCGTTCCGCGGCCGCAGCCGCGAGGACCTGCTGGAGGTGACGCCCCAGGAGGCGCTGAACCACCCCACCTGGGCGATGGGCCCGGTGATCACGGTGAACTCCGCCACCCTGGTCAACAAGGGGATGGAGGTGATCGAGGCGCACCTGCTCTTCGGGGTGCCCTTCGAGGACATCGAGGTCGTGGTGCACCCCACCTCGGTGGTCCACTCGATGGTGGAGTTCTGCGACGGCTCCACGATCCTGCAGGCCTCGCCGCCCACGATGATGATCCCGATCGCGCTCGGCCTGGACTGGCCCGACCGGGTCGCCGACGCGGCGCCGCCGGTGGACTGGACCCGCCCGGAGACGTGGGAGTTCCACCCCCTCGACGACGAGGCGTTCCCGGCGGTCGCCCTGGCCAAGCGGGCCGGCGCGCTGGGAGCCACGGCGCCGGCGGTCTACAACGCCGCCAACGAGGTCTGCGTGCAGGAGTTCCTCGCCGGCCGGCTGCGCTTCGTGGACATCGTGGCGACGATCGCCGCCGTTCTTTCCCTGCACGGCGTACCCTCGAAGACGACACAGCTGAGCGTGGACGACGTCCTCGCCGCCGACGTCTGGGCTCGCTCAGAGGCCGTCCGCCTGATCCGGGAGGGGTTCCCCGCCGCATGACCGCGCTCTTCTACATCCTCGGTGTGGTCGTCTTCGTCCTCGCCATCCTCGTCTCCATCGGACTGCACGAGCTGGGGCACATGATCCCGGCGAAGAAGTTCGGCGGGAAGGTGACGCAGTACTTCATCGGCTTCGGCCCCACCGTCTGGTCGCGCCGGCGCGGCGAGACCGAGTACGGCGTGAAGGCCATCCCGCTCGGCGGCTACGTGAAGATCGTGGGCATGCTCCCGCCGGGGGCCGGCAACATCGCCGAGCCGGACGGCGTCGACGCCGCGGGCAACCACGTCTACAAGGTGCGCAAGTCCAACACCGGGATGTTCACCCAGCTGATCTCCGACGCCCGGGCGGCGGAGTGGGAGACGATCTCGCCCGAGGACCACGACCGGCTCTTCTACCGGATGCCCTGGTGGAAGAAGGTGATCGTGATGGCCGCCGGCCCCTCGGTCAACATCGCCATCGCGTTCGTGATCTTCGCCGGCGTCTTCGCGACGTACGGCAACCCCAACGACCCGGTCCTCGAGCCGGTCGTCGACGACGTGTCCGCCTGCGTCGTCCCCTACGAGGAGAGCGACCGGGTCTGCACCGCGAAGGACCCGGTCAGCCCGGCCGTCGAGGCCGGCCTGCAGCCCGGCGACGAGATCGTCGCCTTCAACGGCACGCCGATCGACGACTGGGAGGGGCTGCAGAAGGCCATCCGCGGCAACGCCGGCGGCGAGGCGGAGATCACCTACCTGCGCGACGGCGAGGAGATGACCGGGCGGACCAGCACCACCGTGCAGTCGCGCCCCACGTCGGCCACCGACGAGACCCTCACCGAGGTCGGCTTCCTCGGCGTCACCCCGACCTTCGCCGGCTTCGCCGAGGGCGGGCCGCTCTACACGCTGCGCCAGATGGGCGACATGACCGTCGAGACCGTCAAGGCGCTCGGCACGCTGCCGGTGAAGGTCTTCGACGTCGCCCAGGCGATCGTCGGGCTCGAGGAGCGTGCCGCCGACAGCCCGGTCAGCGTGGTGGGCGGCGGACGCCTGGCGGGGGAGACCGTCTCGCACGAGACGTTCCCGGTCGCCGAGAAGACCGTCTTCATCCTGATGCTCATCGCCGGCTTCAACTTCTTCATCGGGATGTTCAACTTCGTTCCGCTGCTGCCGCTGGACGGCGGCCACATCGCCGGGGCGCTCTACGAGGCCGTGCGCCGCGGCTTCGCCCGGCTGCGTCGACGCCCCGACCCCGGCTTCGTCGACGTCGCCCGGCTGCTCCCGGTGGCCTACGTGGTGGGCCTCGCCCTGCTGGTGATGGGCGCGGTGCTGATCGTCGGCGACCTGGTGGTCCCGCTGTCGCTCTACGAGTCCTAGCAGCCGGCGGCGCCGAGGCGAGGGTGACATCGCTAGGATCGGGAGCATGACCGCAGTCAGCCTTGGCATGCCCGCAGCACCCCCGCCCGTGCTGGCCCCCCGCCGCCCGACCCGGCAGATCCAGGTCGGCAAGGTCGGCGTCGGCAGCGACCACCCGATCTCGGTGCAGTCGATGACGACCACGCTGACCTCCGACGTGAACACCACGCTGCAGCAGATCGCCGAGCTGACCGCCGCCGGGTGCGACATCGTCCGGGTCGCGTGCCCCTCCCAGGACGACGCCGACGCCCTGCCGCAGATCGCGCAGCACTCGCAGATCCCGGTGATCGCCGACATCCACTTCCAGCCCAAGTACGTCTTCGCGGCGATCGACGCCGGGTGCGCCGCGGTCCGGGTCAACCCCGGGAACATCCGGCAGTTCGACGACCAGATCAAGGAGATCGCGCGGGCCGCCAAGGACCGCGGCACCTCGATCCGGATCGGCGTCAACGCGGGCTCGCTCGACAAGCGGCTCCTGGAGAAGTACGGCAAGGCGACGCCCGAGGCGCTCGTCGAGTCCGCGGTCTGGGAGGCCGGTCTCTTCGAGGAGCACGACTTCCACGACTTCAAGATCTCGGTCAAGCACAACGACCCCGTGGTCATGGTGCGGGCCTACGAGATGCTCGCCGAGCGGGGCGACTGGCCGCTGCACCTCGGTGTGACCGAGGCGGGCCCGGCCTTCCAGGGCACGATCAAGTCCGCGACCGCGTTCGGCGCGCTGCTCTCGCGCGGCATCGGCGACACCATCCGGGTCTCGCTCTCCGCGCCGCCGGTGGAGGAGGTCAAGGTCGGGCTGCAGATCCTGGAGTCGCTGAACCTGCGCCCGCGCCGCCTCGAGATCGTCTCGTGCCCCTCGTGCGGGCGCGCCCAGGTCGACGTCTACACGCTGGCCGAGCAGGTCACGGCGGGTCTGGACGGGCTCGAGGTGCCGCTGCGCGTGGCCGTGATGGGCTGCGTGGTGAACGGCCCGGGTGAGGCCCGGGAGGCCGACCTGGGAGTGGCCTCGGGCAACGGCAAGGGACAGATCTTCGTCAAGGGCCAGGTCATCAAGACCGTGCCGGAGAGCCAGATCGTGGAGACCCTGATCGAGGAGGCCATGCGCCTCGCCGAGCAGATGGAGCCCGTCGAGGGCGCCGAAGCCTCCGTCAGCGTCAGCTGAGCGCGAGAGCCGGACGAGAAGTAGGCTCCCGACGTGCTCTCCACCCGGCACGGCGTGCACCTGCTGGGCACGCCGGATCTCGACGAGTTCCTGGCCCTCACCGCCCAGGACCCGGTCGTCAACGTGTTCGCGGACTACCGCGCCCGTACGACGAACCTCGACCCGCGCTGGCTGGGCGGTGAGATGTGGGGCCGCTTCGACGACGGCCGGCTCACCGCCGCCTGTCATGTCGGCGCCAACCTGGTGCCCGTGCAGGCCAGCGCGGACGACGCCGTGGCGTTCGCCGCCCGAGCCCTGGCGAAGCGACGGTCCGTCTCGACGCTGGTCGGCCCCGAGGAGGCGGTCTCCGCCTTCTGGGGGGTGGTCGGCGACAGCTGGGGGAGCCCGCGCGAGATCCGCCGCCGGCAGCCCCACCTGGAGCTCTCCGGGCCGCCGGCGATCGCCGGGGACCCCGAGGTCAGGCGCACCACCAGCGAGGACCTCGAGCAGCTCTACCCCGCCTGCGTGGCGATGTACACCGAGGAGGTGGGCGTCTCCCCGGAGTTCGGCGGGGGCAGCGACCTCTACCGGGCACGGGTGATGCAGCTGGTCTCGCGCGGGTGGTCCTTCGCCCGCTTCGAGGAGGGCCGGGTGGTGTTCAAGGCCGAGGTCGCCTGCGCCTCGCCGTACGCCGCGCAGGTGCAGGGCGTCTACGTGCCGCCCGACCGGCGTGGGGAGGGGCTCGCCACCCGGGGGATGGCCGCGGTCGCGGAGATCGTGCTGGCCGAGATCGCGCCGACCGTCTCGCTCTACGTCAACGAGTGGAACGACCCCGCCCGCGCCGCCTACGAGCGCGCCGGCTTCCGCGAGAGCGCCCGGTTCTCCACAATCATGTTCTGAGCCGCTAGGTTCTCGCCATGTCGACCTCTGCTCTGCCCTGGGATGCCCGGGTGCTCGCCGCCGCCTTCGCCACTTCGGGGGTGATCCACCTGGTCCGGCCGGCGACGTTCGAGCCGGTGATGCCGGCCGCGCTGCCGGCGCACCGCGAGCTGATCCTCGCCAGCGGCATCGCCGAGCTGGCGTGCGCCGCGGGTCTGGTGTTCCCCCGCACCCGCCGGGTCGCCGGGTGGGCGAGCGCCGCGGTGCTGGTGGGCGTCTACCCGGGCAACCTGAAGATGGCCGGCGACGCCAGGCGCGCGCGCAGCAGGCGGTTCAAGGCGATCGCCTACGGTCGGCTTCCGCTGCAGCTGCCGATGATCCGTGCTGCCCTCCGGGCTGCCCGAGGCTGAGCGCGGGCGCCCTCGCCCGATGGCTTCGAGCGCGTCGTCTGTGACGCAGGGGACCATCGGATGCACGTCGGGGCGCGCGCCACGGATAACCTGGCTCCCATGATCCTGCGTATGTCCCAGCTCTTCGTCCGCACATTGCGCGACGACCCGAACGACGCCGAGGTGCCGAGTCACCGGCTGCTGGTGCGTGCGGGCTACATCCGCCGGGCCGCGCCCGGCATCTACACCTGGCTCCCGCTGGGCCTGCGGGTGTACCGCAACGTGGAGCGGATCGTGCGCGAGGAGATGGACGCGATGGGCGCCCAGGAGCTGCAGTTCCCGGCGCTGCTGCCCCGCGAGCCCTACGAGGCGACCGGCCGGTGGACCGAGTACGGCGACGGGCTCTTCCGCCTCCAGGACCGCAAGGGCGCGGACTACCTGCTGGGCCCGACCCACGAGGAGATGTTCACCCTCGTCGTCAAGGACCTCTACTCGTCGTACAAGGACCTGCCCGTCTGGCTCTACCAGATCCAGACCAAGTACCGCGACGAGGCGCGTCCCCGCGCCGGTCTGATGCGCGGGCGCGAGTTCGTGATGAAGGACTCCTACTCCTTCGACACCACCGACGCCGGCCTCGAGGCCTCCTACAACGCCCACCGCGAGGCCTACGTCAAGACCTTCGACCGGCTCGGCTTCGACTACGTGATCGTCAAGGCCACCAGCGGCGCGATGGGTGGCTCGCGCTCGGAGGAGTTCCTGGCCCGCTCGACGGTCGGCGAGGACACGTTCGTGCAGTGCACCACGTGCGACTACGCCGCCAACGTGGAGGCGGTGACCGTCCCCGCCCCCGCCCCCCGCGGCTACGACGACGTCCCGGCCGCGCACGCCGAGCAGACGCCGGACACGCCGACGATCGACACGCTGGTGGACCACCTCAACGAGAAGTTCCCCCGCGACGACCGGCCCTGGGCGGCCGGCGACACGCTGAAGAACGTCCTCGTCGTGCTCAAGCACCCCGACGGGACCCGCGAGCCGCTGGCCATCGGGCTGCCCGGCGACCGCGAGGTCGACCAGAAGCGGCTCGAGGGCCAGCTCGAGCCGATCGAGGTCGAGGCGATGGACGAGACGGAGCTGCGCAAGCACCCCGAGCTGGTCAAGGGCTACATCGGCCCCCGCGCGCTCGGCGAGGAGTCGCCCTCGGGCATCCGCTACCTCGTCGACCCGCGCGTGGTCGAGGGCACTCGCTGGGTCACCGGCGCCGACGTGGCCGGGCAGCACGTGCTCGACCTCGTCGCCGGGCGCGACTTCACCCCGGACGGCACCATCGAGGCCGCCGAGGTCCGCGACGGCGACGCGTGCCCGCAGTGCGCCCCGGAGGGCCGCCAGGGCACCCTGGAGACCGCTCGCGGCATCGAGATGGGCCACATCTTCCAGCTCGGCCGCAAGTACGCCGAGGCGCTGGGCCTCAAGGTGCTCGACGAGAACGGCAAGCTGGTCACCGTCACCATGGGCTCCTACGGCATCGGCGTGTCCCGGGCAGTGCCGGTGATCGCCGAGGACAACCACGACGAGCTGGGCCTGTGCTGGCCGCGCGAGGTCGCGCCGGCCCAGGTGCACCTGGTCGCCGCCGGCAAGGACCCCGCGCTGTTCGCCGAGGGCGAGCGGATCGCCGCCGAGCTGAGCGCGGCGGGCGTGGACGTCATCTTCGACGACCGGACCGGCAAGGTCAGCCCGGGCGTCAAGTTCAAGGACGCCGAGCTCATCGGCGTTCCCACCATCGCGGTGGTCGGCAAGGGCCTCGCGGATGGCACCGTCGAGGTCAAGGACCGTCGGAGCGGGGAGCGTCTCGACGTCCCCGTCGCCGATGTCGTCGCCCATCTCATGTCCGTCGTCCGGCCCTGATCCTCGGGTCACCCATCTCACGGGAGCACGTATGTCACGCATCAGCTGTCCGTCGCTGGCCACCAAGGTCACGACCCCCGAGGCCGCGGCCGAGTTCATCCACCATGGCAACTCCGTGGGGATCAGCGGCTTCACCGGAGCCGGTTACCCCAAGGCGATCCCGCAGGCGCTGGCCCGCCGGATCGAGGCGGCGCACGCGCGCGGCGAGGAGTTCACCATCGGGCTGTGGTCCGGTGCGTCGACCGCCCCCGAGGTGGACGGTGTGCTCGCCTCGGTGCACGGGCTGGACAAGCGGCTGCCCTACAACTCCGACCCCACGCTGCGGGCGCTGATCAACTCCGGTGAGGTCGACTACGTCGACACCCACCTGAGCCACTCGGCCCAGCACATGTGGTTCGGCTTCTACGGCCCGCTCGACGTGGCGGTCGTGGAGGTCACCGCGATCCTGCCCAACGGCCTGCTGGTGCCCAGCAGCTCGATCGGCAACAACAAGACCTGGCTCGACCGCGCGGACCGCGTGATCCTCGAGGTCAACAGCTGGCAGCCCCGTGAGTTCGAGGGCTTCCACGACGTCTACTACGGGGCGGCGCTGCCCCCGCACCGCAGCCCGATCCACCTGACCCAGCCGATGCAGCGGATCGGCGACCCGTACCTGCGCGTCGACCCGTCCAAGGTGGTCGCGGTGGTGGAGACCAACAGCCCCGACCGGAACACCCCGCTGACCCCGCCGGACGCCCTGTCCGAGGCGATGGCCGACCACCTTGTCGACTTCCTGCGTCACGAGGTCGCCGCGGGCCGGATGCCGCGCAACCTGCTGCCCCTGCAGAGCGGGGTGGGCAACGTCGCCAACGCGGTGATGGCCGGGCTGGAGGTGAGCGAGTTCGACAACATGATCGCCTTCACCGAGGTGATCCAGGACGGTCTGCTCGACCTGCTCGACAGCGGCAAGCTGGTCGGCGTCTCCGCGA
Organism: Nocardioides sp. Z21_20; assembly: GCF_059766585.1. Classification (NCBI taxonomy): domain Bacteria; kingdom Bacillati; phylum Actinomycetota; class Actinomycetes; order Propionibacteriales; family Nocardioidaceae; genus Nocardioides; species Nocardioides sp. Z21_20. The sequence continues at coordinate 274,913 of NZ_JCBAJX010000003.1, read as the reverse complement.
CGTCGTTCGGCCTCTCGCCCAACGGCGTGCAGCGCTTCCTCTCCGAGGTGAGCTCGTACAAGGGCCGGATCCTGCTGCGCAGCGAGGAGATCTCCAACCACCCCGAGCTGGTCCGCCGTCTCGGCGTGGTGGCGATCAACGGGATGATCGAGGCCGACATCTACGGCAACGTGAACTCCACCCACATCATGGGCTCGAGCATCATGAACGGGATCGGGGGCAGCGGCGACTTCGCCCGCAACGCCTTCTTGAACTTCTTCGTCTCGCCGTCCACCGCGAAGAACGGGGCGATCTCGGCGATCGTGCCGATGGTCAGCCACGTCGACCACACCGAGCACGACGTGCACGTGCTGGTGACCGAGCAGGGGCTCGCCGACCTGCGCGGGCTCTCGCCGACCGACCGGGCCGACCGGGTCATCGCCAACTGCGCGCACCCGGACTTCCGCGACCAGCTCCAGGACTACGTCGACCGCGCCAAGGCCGCGCGACCGACCGCGCGCCACACGCCGCACCTGCTCGACGAGGCGCTCAGCTGGCACAGCCGGTTCCTCGAGACGGGTCACATGTGAGCGGTCCGGACGTCGAGGCGGTCATCTTCGACTGGGGCGGCACGCTCACCCGCTGGAGCGACGTGGACTTCCACGCCGAGTCGCTGGCACTGGCCCAGGCCGTGGTCGGTACCGACCACGACCTGGACTCCGCGAGCAGACGCCTGCATGCCGCGGGAGACGCGGTCTGGGGGCGCTCGCGCGACCACCAGCGCAGCGCCACCGTCGCGGATCTGTTCGACGAGGCGGGGCTGGAGCACGACCCGGAGCTGCTGCACGCCTACTACGAGTTCTGGGAGCCGCACACGGCGACCGACCCCGACGTGCGGCCGGTCTTCGAGGCGCTGCGCGAGCGCGGCGTCAAGGTGGGCGTGCTGTCGAACACCATCTGGCCGCGGGAGTGGCATCGGGGGTTCTTCGAGCGAGACGGCGTCCTCGACCTGATCGACGGCGACGTCTACACCAGCGAGATCGAGTGGACCAAGCCGTCTCCGCGGGCGTTCGGCGCGGCGATGGAGGCCGTGGGCGCCCGTGACCCCGGTCGCTGCGTCTACGTGGGCGACCGGCTCTTCGACGACGTCTGGGGGGCGAAGAACGCCGGGCTGCGCGCCATCCACGTGCCGCACAGCCGCATCCCTGCCCAGCAGGTGGGCCACACCGAGGGCGAGCCAGACGCGGTGGCGCACCGCCTTCTCGATGTTCTCGACATCGTGGCCGGCTGGTCGCGTCGGGGCTGAGGGCGTCCACCGCGGCCGGGCGAACTCCTGCAACTTGCTGCATTGCAAGGACATGCAGTCTGTAAGTGCTGGCCTTCTGTCGCTCCGTATTGCATTGTTTTGCACGGCAGGTTGTTCGGGCAACCCGCCGCAGTTGAACCGGTGACCGGCGTCTGCGCCGCCGATCACCACCAGGTGCCGCGCTGACCGGCTCCGTCTCATGGTCCGCGAACACGTCCACTCGGGGAAGATCTCGGGACTTCCTTGGATGTCGTGTTCGCGGACCGAGGCCATTTCGGGGCAACTCGGGTCGGCGGCCCACCTCACCCGCTCTGCGGTCTGGGCCGGCTGGCGGCCTCGCTCCTCGGCCCTTCGGCTTCCGTACGTCCCCCTGCGGTGGGGGCTGGCACCGCCACGGGTAGCGACTGCGCCGGGCTGGACGGTGTCTGTGTGCCGGGGCTGTTCCGCTGGCCGCGTGGCCGCGTAGGCGGCGCCTCGCCCTCATCGTCCGCTGGCCGCGTGGGGGAGTGCTTGGCGCGCGTTCCTCCAGGTGGTGCCCGCGCGTGCCGCTGGCCCCGCCGGGCGGTGCCTGGGCGGGGTGCGGGACGGAGCAGCTACTGGTCGGGTGGCGGCAGGTCGGTTGACGTCGCGGCGGGTTGCTGAGGCGGGTGCGGATCGTCCGGGTGCTGCGGGGTGTGCCGTCGGCGGTCCCGGGAGACGTCGAGGGTGCCGGTGTGGTCGCGCAGGTACTGGTAACCCTGAGGGCTGGTCCAGAGGTAGCAGCCCTTGTCGAGGTGCGTGTAAGTCCAGGGGCTGTGGGTCTTGTGACGGTGATGTCGTCGGCAGAGCGGGGCGAGGTTGCATGAGCAGGTGGTGCCGCCGGTGGCGTGGTCTTGGATGTGGTCGCAGTCGGCGCGGTGCTGCTCGGGGGTGAGCCTTCGGGCGGGTCGGGTGCACCAGGGGAACACGCAGGTGTGCTCGATCAGCGTGAGGCGTTCGACGAGGCGGTCGGGGGTCTCGTAGGCGTTGACGTGGACGTGGTCCTCGAGGTCGATGACCGGCTTGATGGTGATCTGGGTGTCGGGGGTGGCGCACCAGTCGCGGACCTGGTCGGCGGAGACGAAGGAGGCGGTGTTCTCCACGCGGGCCAGGTGTACGCCGGTGTCGTCGAGGCCTCGGGCGCGTAGCGCGTCGTGGGAGAGGTGGACGTAGAGCACGACCTGACGCGGTCGTCGGGCCGCTGCATTCGACCGGGGGGCGGCAGTACCCGCGTCATGCGGGTTGTGCGGTTGATCGGAAGCACCTGGTGCGTCGGATCCACCGCACTGACCTGCGCCCGGCCCTTCGCCTGCGCCCAGGTCGAGGGCGAGTTGACGCCGGGCGAGGTCCCCGGCGGCCTTCGCCCGCCGCACCCCGAGCGGGTCCACCGAGCCCAGCGCCTGCTGCTGCGCCGCACCGGCGGCGACGGCGGCGTCGAGGTCGAGCGCGTCGGCGAGGTCGAGCTCCCCGCGCACGGTCATGGTGCCGTCGTAGGAGACCTGGTCGGTGTCGATGTCGAAGCACCGCCCGTCCGCAGCGGCCCGGCGCCGTTGCTCGGCCTCCTCGGGCTGGAACCGGACCCGCGCCTCTTCGATGAGCCGGTCCAGGGCGGCGAGACCGATCTTGTGTGCGACTGCGGCGACGTGGGTGTCCACGAACCCCGCACCCGCTGGCACCAGGCTCATCGTGGCGTCCGCGATGCGCCGGGCTTTCCACGCCACGAGATCACCGCTGACGACCTGCGCCCAGACCTTGGGGAGGCGGTGGCGCAGCTCCAGGGCCTGCCCGACATACCGGCGCCCGGCGTCGGTGGACATGCCGATCGCGAGGGCGAACTCGGTGACCGCGAACTCCGCCACCAAGGGCGCCCCGGGTCCGGCGACGGGGATCCCGTGGTCGCCGTACGGCCCGTGGATGACCGCGGCCGCTTCCAGGGACTCCACCGAGTGCATCGCGGCCCAGTCCACCGCCAGCTGCAGCTGCTCGGCCTCCGCGCGGTCCGCGGTGGTGCGCCGTACTCGCGCGGCGTCCAGCACCGCACGGGCGGTGTCAGGAGTCGCGGTCCGGGTCATGGATCCACTCAAGCAGGCGCCACCGACAGTCCTGCCCCCAGAAACCGCCACGACACGCGGACTGTGGAGAACTCATTCGAGTTGATCCTGAGGACGCCCCCTCGCGCTCGCCCCTCGGCGATCCGAGTCCAGCTCCGCCGGCGCCCGGACTACTTCGAGGGCTCGGGGACGGTGCAGTCGACCTTGGGGTTCACCCCGAGGTAGTTCAGCGGCCCGGCCACGATGGTGAGGACGGTGTCACTGGTGGTCTTGCAGTTCACCTTGCGATCGTCGGAGAAGTAGTCCCGCTGGTAGGCGGCCAGGGCGCCGATCACCAGCCAGACCACGATCAGGGCGCTGAGCAGACTGCTGACGGCTTTCATGGAACGTCTCCTGTCACTGTGCGGGTCTGTGCCGGGACCCGATACCCCGTTCTGCGGACCGCAGTCACCGGGCGGGCGAGCTCACTCGCCGGGGAAGTCCTGGGGCGCCCCGCCCAGGCGGACCCGGCGCACGGCGGCGTCCACCAGCGCCGAGACGGCCCAGGCCCGCTGCGCGCCGACGCTGTTCGCGACCAGTGCGGCGTACGTCGCGGCGCAGCCGTCCTCGATCTCGATGGCCGCCTCGCGGCGCTGCTGGGAGGTGCGCAGCGGGGCGGGGATCTCGTAGGCCGAGGCGGCCGCGACCGGCTCCTGGCCCAGGTCGCGCAGCGCCCGGGAGAGCTCGTCGCGCCGGGAGCGGTGCAGGGCGTAGCCCCGCGTCAGCTCCGCGTTCAGCTCCGCCTCCGCCGAGGCCGACGTCCGTGCGCCCAGCACCGCGTAGAGCCACGCCGCGGCGTGCTCCGCGGCCAGCGTGCGCTGCAGGGCCTCCGGCGTGCTCACGAGGTCTCCGCCGATCCCGGCGAGGCCGGCAGCGCGACTGGAAGAGCCGCCAGGTGCTGGGCCACCGAGGCCGCCATCATCGCGAGCAGCCGGGCGAAGGTGCCGCTGTCGGCCTGCTCGGCGAGCGAGCCGAGGTCGCTCTGCAGCGCCTGCTCGCGGCGCCGCAGGCCGGCCCAGGCCCGGGCGGGGTCGGCCGGGCTGGTGGCGCTGGCAGGCGGCGCGGGGTCGGGGACCGCCTCGCTGAGCAGGTCGCGGTGGGCCTGCTGGGCCTGGGTCAGGGGGGCGAGCAGGCCCGCGGCTGAGCGGTGGCGCGCGGCAACCGCCACGACGAGGGCGAGGGCGGCGTCGATGCGCTCGAGCGCCTGGGCGGCCAGGCTCTCGTCGAGGACGGCCTCGTCGGAGGGGGAGCTGTCGGGGGACGGTGAGCCGGAGGGCTCGGGGCTGGCGCCCGGGGTGTCGCAGGCCGTGAGTGCCGTGACGCCGACCGCGAGTACGCCGCCGCGCAGCGCCGCCCGGCGGGTCGTCTCGCGCCGTCCCCATGGGACCAGGTCGTGCGCCGGGCGGGCGAGGTCGGTGCTGGACACGCCGACGACCCTATCGCCGCGCGTCGGGACGGCGCCGACGACGCCGCCGGGACGCGCAAACGGCGATGGTCGGGAAGGCCTTCGCAACGGCTAAGGTGGAGGCTCTACAACAGCACAAGGAGGTAGCTATCCCCGTGAGTACCGCCCGTCAGGACGCCACCCGGGACCGCATCGAGTCCGAGCTCTCCGGACCCCTCAGTGCGCTGGGTCTCGATGTCGAGGCCGTCGAGATCACGCCCGCCGGCAAGCGCCGCGTGCTGCGCGTCGCCGTGGACACCGATGGGGGTGTGACCCTCGACGACGTCGCGGACGCGACCCGTGCCATCTCCGAGGTGCTGGACGAATCCGACGTGATGGGGGAGATGCCCTACACGCTCGAGGTCACCTCGCGCGGCGTCGACCGCCCCCTCACCCTGCCGCGCCACTGGCGCCGCAACGCCGACCGGCTGGTCAAGGTCACCCTCCTCGAGGAAGGTGAGCTCACCGGTCGCATCACCACCAGCGACGAGACCTCCGTCACCCTCGACATCGACGGGGAGAGCCACGAGATCGCCTACCGCGACATCGCCAAGGCCCTCGTCCAGGTCGAGTTCAACCGCAAGGCCCGAAAGGACGACGACGCCTGATGGACATCGACCTGAGCATCCTGCGCATGCTCGAGCGCGAGAAGGAGATCTCCTTCGACGTGCTCGTCGAGGCGATCGAGCAGGCCCTCCTCACGGCCTACCACAAGTCCCCGGGAGCCCGAGCCCGGGCGCGGGTCGAGCTCGACCGCAAGTCGGGCCACGTCACGGTGATGGCCACCGAGGTCGACGACGACGGCAACGAGATCGGCGAGTTCGAGGACACCCCGGCCGGCTTCGGTCGGATCGCGGCGACGACGGCCAAGCAGATCATGCTGCAGCGCCTGCGCGATGCCGAGGACGAGCTCAAGTTCGGCGAGTTCTCCGGACGCGAGGGCGACGTGATGTCCGGCGTGATCCAGCAGGGCCGCAACCCCGACGACGTGCTGGTCGACCTGGGCCGGCTCGAGGCGCTGCTGCCCGTGGGCGAGCGGGTCCCCGGCGAGAAGTACGAGCACGGCAGCCGGATCAAGTGCCTGGTGGTCTCGGTGCGCAAGGGGATGCGCGGCCCCCAGGTCACGCTCTCGCGCTCGCACCCCAACCTGGTCAAGAAGCTGTTCGCCCTCGAGGTGCCCGAGATCGCCGACGGCACCGTCGAGATCACCGCCATCGCTCGTGAGGCGGGACACCGCACCAAGATCGCGGTGCGCTCCACGATCCCCGGCGTGAACGCCAAGGGTGCCTGCATCGGCCCGATGGGCCAGCGGGTCCGCAACGTGATGGCCGAGTTGCACGGCGAGAAGATCGACATCGTCGACTGGTCGCAGGACCCCGCCCAGATGGTGGCCCACGCGCTGTCGCCCGCCCAGGTGCGCTCGGTCGAGATCGTGGACCTGGCGGCCCGCTCCGCGCGCGTCGTGGTGCCGGACTTCCAGCTGTCGCTGGCGATCGGCAAGGAGGGCCAGAACGCCCGCCTGGCGGCGCGGCTGACCGGCTGGCGCATCGACATCCGCTCCGACGAGGCGCCGGCGCCACGCTGAGTGCGCCGCGGCCACATCGGGCCGCCCGGTTCGGTGAACGACGCCCGAAGGAGTAGTGTTGTTGCCAGTGGCACGCGAACTCACCCCTCCCGCACGCCCCGATCACCGCCGTACGCCCGCTGGCTCATCGCCCGCTGGTGGCGGGGGACCGGTCAGGACGTGCGTCGGGTGTCGGGAGCGGGCCACGAAGAGCGAGTTGTTGCGAGTGGTCGCTGGCTCGGACGCCTGGGGCTCACCAGCCCTGGTGCCCGATCCCGGGGCCACTGCACGCGGCCGAGGGGCGCATCTGCATCCCCGCGCCGAGTGCTTCGACCTCGCGGTGCGGCGCAAGGCATTCCCTCGGGCCCTTCGGGTCCAGGGAGCGCTCAGTGCCGAGCCGGTGAGGGCCTACCTCGACTCGCTCCGCGTGTTGATAAGCCAGCGTGACGAAGACCATGCGTTGACTCGCAGAGTCGCTGACATGACCGACGTGTGACCTACAGGAACTGGAGCAGCAGCTCATGAGCACTCGATGAGTACTTCCCGATGAGCATGCACAACCACTAACGGTCCGCAGCACCCCTTGAGACGGGGCTCGGGCCAGAAGGAGCAGCGTGGCTAAGACCCGAGTCCACGAACTCGCAAAAGAGTTCGGCGTCGAGAGCAAGTTCGTTCTCGAGAAGCTCAAGGAGATGGGGGAGTTCGTCAAGTCGGCATCGTCGACGGTCGAGCCCCCGGTCGAGATGCGTTTCAAGAAGCAGTTCGGCGAGCAGTTGAAGACTGCTGCGCCGGCACAGGCAGCCGACCAGGCCGCCCCTACAGCACCCAGCACGAGCGCCCCCAAGGCGCCGGGCACTCCCGGCCCGCGTCCCGGCCCCAAGCGGGCCGCGGCACCGGCACCCGAGGCCCCGGCAGCCGTCGAGGTCCCGGCAGCGCCGCAGGCTCCGGCAGCGCCGGCCCCCGCGCCTGCTGCCCAGGCTCCGGCCGCAGCTCCCGCACCGGAGGCGCCCGCCGCTCGCGCGGCTCAGCCCCCGGCCGGTGCGCCGCGCCCCGGTCCCAAGCCCGGTCCCCGCACGCCCTCGGCTCCCGAGCCGCAGGCGGCTCCCGAGGCTCCGGCAGCTCCGGCCGCTCCGGCCGCTCGAGCCGGTGGCCCGACGCCGAAGGCGCCCGCGCCCAAGTCGCCGGCACCCCGACCGGTGGGCCGTCCCGGCTCGCCGCGCCCGGGCAACAACCCCTTCTCGCCCAGCCAGGGCATGGGACGTCGACCGTCCGCTCCGCGTGACGGTGGCGCGCCCGGCGCCGGCGCCGGTGCTCCCGCAGGCGCTCCCGGCGCCTCCGGTGGCGACCAGCGTCCGCCGCGTCCGCCGTCGGCACGCGACGGTGGCGCCCCCGGGCGTCCCGGCATGCCGCGCCCCAACCCGGCGATGATGCCGAAGTCCCCGGCCGCCTTCGGTGCCGGCCCCGGCGGCCGCGCCAGCGGTCCGGGTCGTCCCGGCGCCCCCGCCCGCGGTGGTGCCGGTCGTCCCGGCGCGCCCGGTCGCGGTGGCCCCGGCGGTGCCCCCGGTGGTCCCGGCGGCTTCGCCGGTCGCCCCGGCGGCGGTGGCCGCCCCGGCGGCGGTCGTCCCGGTCAGCGCGGTACCACGCAGGGTGCCTTCGGGCGTCCCGGTGGCCCCTCGCGTCGTGGTCGCAAGTCGAAGCGCGCGCGTCGTCAGGAGTTCGAGGCCATGCAGGCGCCCACCATCGGTGGTGTGCGCGTCCGCAAGGGCAACGGCGAGACCGTGCGTCTGGCCCGCGGCTCCTCGCTGACCGACTTCGCCGAGAAGATCGGCGTGGACGCGGCAGCGCTGGTCCAGATGCTGTTCAGCCTGGGCGAGATGGTCACCGCGACCGAGTCGGTCAACGACGAGACGTTCGAGCTGCTCGGCGAGGAGCTCAACTACGACGTCGTGGTGATCTCTCCCGAGGACGAGGACCGCGAGCTCCTGGAGTCCTTCGACCTCGAGTTCGGTGAGGACGAGGGCGACGAGTCCGACCTGTCGGCGCGTCCGCCGGTCGTCACGGTCATGGGCCACGTCGACCACGGAAAGACCAAGCTCCTCGACGCCCTGCGCAGCGCCAACGTGGCGGCGAAGGAGGCCGGTGGCATCACCCAGCACATCGGTGCCTACCAGGTCGCCACCGAGGTCGACGGCGACGAGCGTCTGATCACGTTCATCGACACCCCGGGTCACGAGGCCTTCACCTCGATGCGTGCCCGTGGTGCGCAGGCCACCGACATCGCGGTCCTGGTGGTCGCGGCCGACGACGGCGTCATGCCGCAGACGATCGAGGCGCTCAACCACGCCAAGGCCGCCGGCGTGCCGATCGTGGTCGCGGTCAACAAGATCGACAAGCCCGACGCGGACCCGACCAAGGTCCGTGGCCAGCTCACCGAGTACGGCCTGGTCCCCGAGGAGTACGGCGGCGACACGATGTTCGTCGACGTCTCCGCGAAGTCCGAGCTCAACCTCGACAAGCTGCTCGAGGCGATCGTGCTCACCGCCGACGCGTCCCTGGACCTGCGGGCCAACCCCAACCAGGACGCTCAGGGTCTGGTCATCGAGGCGCACCTGGACCGCGGTCGCGGCCCGGTCGCCACGATCCTGGTCCAGCGCGGCACGCTGCGCGTCGGTCAGTCCATCGTCGCGGGTCCTGCCTACGGCCGGGTCCGGGCGATGCTCGACGAGCACGGCGACAACATCACCGAGGCCGACCCGTCGCGCCCGGCGATGGTCCTGGGTCTCACCGCGGTTCCGGGTGCGGGCCAGAACTTCATCGTCGTCGACGACGACCGGATGGCACGCCAGATCGCCGAGAAGCGCGAGTCGCGTGAGCGGGCGGCCATGCAGGCCAAGCGCCGCGTGCGTCGTACGCTCGAGGACTTCATGGCCTCCATGGAGAAGGGCGAGACGCAGGAGCTCAACCTGATCCTGAAGGGCGACGTGTCCGGCTCGGTCGAGGCCCTCGAGGACTCGCTGGCCCAGATCGACGTCGGCGACGAGGTCAGCCTGCGGGTCATCGACCGCGGTGTCGGTGCGATCACCGAGACCAACGTCGACCTCGCCGCCGCCTCCGACGCCATCATCATCGGCTTCAACGTCCGGCCCCAGGGCAAGGCGAGCCAGATGGCCGACAAGGAAGGTGTCGAGATCCGCTACTACTCGGTCATCTACCAGGCGATCGAGGAGATCGAGGCGGCGCTCAAGGGCATGCTCAAGCCGGAGTACGAAGAGGCGGTGCTCGGCCAGGCCGAGATCCGCAACATCTTCCGCTCCAGCAAGATCGGCAACATCGCCGGCTGCATGGTCACCTCGGGCACGATCCGGCGCAACGCCAAGGCGCGTGTGCTCCGCGACGGCGCCGTGGTGGCCGACAACCTCGACCTCGCCTCGCTCAAGCGGGAGAAGGACGACGCGTCGGAGGTCCGCGAGGGCTTCGAGTGCGGTCTGGTGCTGAAGAACTACCAGAACATCCAGATCGGGGATGTTGTGGAGTCCTTCGAGATGCGCGAGATCCCGCGCAGCTGATCCAGGCAACGCGGCCGGGCGTCCCCCTTCGGGGGCGCCCGGCCGTTCTGCGCATAATGGCGGGGGCGTGACCACGCGCCCCGCCCCACGTTCGAACCAGGGAGAAGTCATGGCCAGCCCACGTGTCCGCAAGATCGCGGACCGGATCCAGGTGATCGTCGCGGAGATGCTCGAGCGGCGGATCAAGGACCCGCGGCTCGGGTTCGTCACCATCACCGACGTCCGGCTGACAGGTGACAGCCAGCACGCGACCGTCTACTACACCGTGCTCGGCGACGAGGACGACGTCACCGCGAGCGCGGCCGCCCTGGAGTCGGCCAAGGGCGTCCTGCGCGCCGAGGTCGGCAAGCAGCTCGGTATGCGCACCGTGCCCACGCTCACCTTCGTCCACGACGCGCTGCCCGAGAACGCGCGTCAGATCGAGGACCTGCTGGCCAAGGTGCGTGAGTCGGACGCGGCCGTGGCCGCCGCCCGCGAGGGCGCCCAGCCGGCCGGCGAGGCGGACCCCTACCGCAAGCCGCACGAGGAGGACCAGCTCGAGGACGAGCCGGACCCCTCGCCCGAGGACGCCGCCGAGGGCACCCGCGGGGCGTGAACGCCCCTTCGCCCTCGGGCCTCGTCGTCGTCGACAAGCCCGGCGCCCTCACCTCCCACGACGTGGTCGCCCGGGTGCGCCGCCTGGCGGGCACCCGCAAGGTCGGTCACGCGGGCACGCTCGACCCGATGGCCACCGGGGTGCTCGTCCTCGGCGTCAACCGCGCCACGCGGCTGCTGGGCCACCTGATGCTCACCGAGAAGGCGTACGCCGCCACGATCCGGCTCGGGGTCAGCACCGTCACCGACGACGCCGAGGGCGACGTCCTCGCGCGGTCCGCAGCCGAGCACCTCGGCGACGACGAGATCGCGCAGGCCCTGCAGCGCTTCGTCGGCGACATCGAGCAGGTCCCGACCGCGGTCTCGGCGATCAAGGTCGACGGCAAGCGTGCCTACCAGCGGGTGCGCGAGGGCGAGCAGGTCCAGCTCAAGGCCCGCCCGGTGACGGTCCACGAGCTCACCGCCGGCGTCCCGCGCCGCGGGGACGGCGTCGTCGACGTGGACGTCGAGCTGCGCTGCTCCAGCGGCACCTACGTCCGGGCACTGGCCCGCGACCTCGGCTCGGCCCTGGGCGTCGGCGGGCACCTCACCGCGCTGCGCCGCACGGCGGTGGGCGGGTTCTCCCTCGACGTGGCCAGCAGCCTCGAGCAGCTGGCCGAGGAGTTCACGATGATCCCGATCGCCCAGGCCGCGCGCGCCAGCTTCACGTCGTACGACCTGGGGGAGGAGCAGGCGGCCGACGTGCGCGTCGGCCGGGCCCTGGAGCTGGAGCTGCCCGACCGGCCGACGGCGCTGTTCGACCCCTCCGGGGAGTTCCTGGCCCTCTACGAGCAGCGCGGCGCGCAGGCACGTGCCGTCGCCGTCTTCGTCTGAAGGCGCACTCCATGCCCGCCAGCGCAGCCGCTGTGAAAGGCTGACCCGCGATGATCCAGCAGCACAGGAAGGCCGGTGGGCCGATGCGCGTGTGGCGCTCCCTCGACCAGGTACCGGCCGATCTCGGTCGCACCGTGGTCACCATCGGCAACTTCGACGGTGTCCACCTCGGTCACCAGCACGTCGTACGCCGCTCGCGCGAGGTCGCCGACGCCCTCGGCGTCGAGGGCGTGGTGGCGGTGACCTTCGACCCGCACCCGATCGCGGTGCTGCGTCCCGAGCACGCGCCCCCCACACTCACCACGATCGACACCCGACTCGACCTGCTCGCCCGAGCCGGTGTCGACGACGCCCTGGTCGTGCCGTTCGACCGCGACATCGCCAGCTGGGCGCCCGAGGAGTTCATCCAGCGGATCGTGGTCGAGGCGCTGCACGCGCGCGCCGTGGTCGTCGGAGCCAACTTCCGCTACGGCAAGCGGGCCGCCGGCGACGTGGCGCTGCTCCAGCGGGTCGGCGCCGACAGCGACTTCGTCGCGGAGGGGATCGCCCTGGACGGCGGACCGCAGGTGTGGTCCTCGACCTACGTGCGCAACTGCCTGGCCGCCGGTGACGTCGAGGGCGCGGCCGAGGCGCTGGGGCGCAACTTCTCGGTGCGCGGAGCCGTGATCCGCGGCGACCAGCGCGGACGCGGGCTGGGCTACCCCACGGCCAACGTGCCGACCAGCGGGATGGCAGCAGCCCCCGCCGACGGTGTCTACGCCGGCTGGATGCGCCGCCTCGACACCGGCGAGGTGCTGCCGGCGGCGATCAGCGTGGGCACCAACCCCACCTTCGACGGAGAGCGGGAGCGGCGGGTGGAGTCCTACGTGCTCGACCGCACCGACCTGGAGCTGTACGGCGTCGAGGTCGAGGTCTCCTTCGTCGCCCGGCTGCGGGGGATGGTCCGCTTCGCCGACGTCGAGGCGCTCGTCGAGCGGATGGGCGACGACGTCGCCCGGGCCCGAGAGCTGCTCGGGTCGTGAGCTCGCGGATCCACGAGGCCGACACCCTGCGCTCGACCGAGGCCTGGTTCCTGCGCAACGGGCTGCCCTACTTCGTGCCCGCCGAGCGCGAGGCCGCGCGTGCGGCCCTGCATCCGCGCAAGACGCTGCCGCTGGTGCTGCTGGTCGGCCTGGTGGCCGCGGGGGCCGGGTGGGCCCTGGCCTGGGTCTCGGAGGATCTCGCCTTCGCCCCCGCCACGCTGTTCTCGATCGGGGTGGCGGCGGCCGGGTTCTACGGCGTCACCGCGCTGCGGGCGCGACCGCTGCTGGGCTGGGCGCTGGGCCGCACCATGTCCAGCCTGCGGATGCTGATGCCGATGGTGGTCCGGGCGCTGCCGCTGCTGCTGCTGTTCGTGACGTTCCTGTTCATCAACGCGGAGGTCTGGGAGGTCGCCGCCAGCTGGACCGGCGGCGTGCTGTGGCTGACCGTGCTGCTCTTCTGCCTGATGGGCGCCGGCTTCCTGCTCGGTCGGCTGCCCGAGGAGGTGGACCGCACCGACGACTCCGTCGACGACCGCCTGCTGCTCACGGCGTGCACCGGCACCCCGCTGGAGGCCGCCGCGCGTGACCTGGTCGCCGATCCCGACAGCGACCCCGCGTCGTACGCGACCGTGACCGGCTACGAGCGCTGGAACCTGATCCTGGTGCTGATGATCGTCCAGGCCGTGCAGGTGCTGCTGCTGGTGCTCTCGGTGTTCGCGTTCCTGATGGCGTTCGGCTCGCTGGCGATGACCAACGACGTGGTGCTCGTCTGGGCCGACGAGGCCGCCGGCGACGTCGGGCACCTCCCGGGCCTGCCGAACACCTCGCTCCCGCTGCTGAAGGTGGCCACCTTCCTGTCCGCCTTCTCCGGGCTGTACTTCACGGTCTCGGCGCTCACCGACGAGACCTACCGCGCCCAGTTCTTCTCCGGCGTGCTGCGCGAGATGGAGCGCGCCGTCGGAGTGCGGGCGGTCTACCGGGCGCTGCGCGCGCACAGCGGGCAGACGCTGTAGGGCGCCGCCCGCTGCGGTGGGTGGTGAGAGCCGTTGGCGGGGCTCAGGCGTCGAGGTCCTGCTCGACCATCGCGGCGATCTTGTCGACCGCCGTCTGGTCGTCGCCGGAGACCTCGACCTCGGCCCCGTTCCCGGCGCCCAGGGTCATGATCATCAGCGCCGAGCTCGCGTCCACGGGGTCCCCGCCGGGCATCGAGATGAACACGTCGCTGCCGAGCTCCCCGGCCGCCTCGGAGATGAGCGAGGCGGGACGGGCGTGCAGGCCGACGGCGGATCCGACGATGACGGTCTTGCTGGGCATGTGAGCTCCTTCGAGGGGGTGGGGTGCGTGGCTGGGCTGCTCAGAGGGCAACGGGAGTCGCGGCCTTCGTGTCGGCGTACTCGTCGGCCGGGGTGCGGCCGAAGCTCTTCAGCACGATCACGGCGAGGGCGGCGACCAGCACGCCGGCGGCCAGCGAGATCAGGTAGCCCAGCACGTTGTCGACGGCGAAGAGCACGAACACACCGCCGTGCGGAGCCCGCAGCGCCACGTCGAACGCCTGGGACAGTCCACCGGTGACGCCGCTGCCGAGCATGATCGCCGGGATCACCCGCAGCGGGTCGGCCGCGGCGAACGGGATGGCGCCCTCGGTGATGAAGGAGGCGCCCATCAGCCAGGCCGCCTTGCCGTTCTCCCGCTCGGCCGGGGTGAAGAGCTTGGGACGCAGCACGGTGGCCAGCGCCAGGGCCAGCGGCGGGACCATGCCGGCGAGCATCACCGAGGCCATGATCTTCAGCTCGGGAGCGTCGGTGGCGGTGGCCGCGGCGCCCAGCCCGGCGGTGGCGAAGCCGTAGGCCGTCTTGTTCAACGGCCCACCCATGTCGAAGGCCATCATCAGTCCGAGCACGACGCCGAGGATGATCGCGGAGCCGCCGCTCATCGAGTTGAGGCCGTCGGAGAGCGCCTTGGTCAGTGCGGTGAGCGGCTTGCCGAGGACCGCCAGCATGACCACGCCGGAGATCAGCGTGGCGCCCAGCGGGATCACCAGGACCGGCATCAGGCCGCGCGCCCAGACCGGGACCTTCCACGAGGAGATCCAGTAGGCGACGAAGCCGGCGAGCACACCGCCGACCAGGCCGCCCAGGAATCCGGAGTTGAGGGTGTCGGTGGCGATCCAGCCCATCACGAAGCCCGGCGCGATGCCCGGCCGGTCGGCCATCGCGTAGGCGATGTAGCCGGCCAGGGCGGGGACGAGGAAGGTGAAGGCCGCCTGCCCGAGCACCAGCAGGAGCGCCCCGATGTAGGTCAGCAGCGGTCCGCGGGCCAGCTCGGACTGGTCGAGGTCGTACGCCGAGGGGTCGGGCAGGTCGAAGATCGTGGAGTTGGTGACGATGTGCTTGGCGACGTTGACCTCCTCCCCGTTGAAGGTGCCGGCGAAGTTGATCGCGTAGCCACCGAACAGGAAGCCGAGCGCGATCAGCAGGCCGCCGGCGGCCACGAACGGGATCATGTAGGAGACGCCGGTCATCAGCACCCGGCGGACCCGCGCCCCCCAGGACTCGCCGGCCCCGGCCGTGCTGGCCTCCTCGGCGCTGCCCTCGACGCGCGGCGCCGAGGGGTCGTCGACGGCCCGCAGCGCCTCGGCGATCATCTGGTCGGCCTCGTCGATCGGGCGCTTCACGCCGGAGCGGACCACGGGCAGCCCCGCGAACCGGCCGCGGTCGCGCACCCCGACGTCCACCGCGAAGATGGCCGCCCCGGCTCGGGCGATCACGTCGGCGGGCAGCGGCGAGGCGCCGGCCGAGCCCTGGGTCTCCACCGCGATCTCCACTCCGGCGCGCTGGGCGGCGGCCTCGAGGGCCTCGGCGGCCATGTAGGTGTGGGCGATGCCGGTCGGGCACGAGGTGACCGCGACCAGGCTGGGCCGCTCGGCCCCGGCGTCGCCCGCAGCGTGAGCCGGCGTTGTGGGGCTGGCGCCGGTGGCCGGGGGCGCGGGCGTGTCCGCCGCGTGCGCCCCACCGGGGGCGCCGGTGCTGGTACCGGCTGCCGGGGCGGCGTCGGGGAAGATCCCGGAGACGATCGCGACGACCTCCTCGGCGCTCGCCGCCGAGCGCAGGGCGCTGGTGAAGTCGGGCTTCACCAGGGCCCGGGCCAGCTGGGTGAGCAGCTGCATGTGGGTGGTGTCCCCGCCCGCGGGCGCGGCGATCAGGAAGGCGATGTCGGCGGGTCCGTCCTTGGCGCCGAAGTCGACCGGTGGGCTCAGCCGCGCGAAGGCGAGGGTGGGGGTCTCCACTCCCGAGGTGCGGCAGTGCGGGATGGCGATGCCGCCGGGCAGGCCGGTGGCGGAGGTGGCCTCGCGGGCCAGCGCGTCCGTCACGAGCTGGGCGGTGTCGGTGGCGCGTCCGGCGTCGTGGACGACGTCGGCCAGGGCACGGATGACGTCGTGCTTGTCGGTGCCGAGGTCGGCGTCGAGCCGGACCAGGTCGGCGGTGAGGAGGGCGGTCACGGGTGGCCTCCAGGTATCGAGGGGAGAGCGAGCGAGCGGACGTGCACCAGCTCGGGGTGGACCAGGGACGGGTCAGGGACGCCCGTCCCCGGCAGGCTCGCCGCCGCGCTGCCGTAGGCCACGGCGAGGGCGAGGCGATCGGCCGGCGACTTGTCGGTGATGTCGCCGAGCATGTAGCCGAACAGGCTGGCGTCGCCGGCCCCGACCGTGCTGGCCAGCACGGTCGGTGGGGGAGTGGCCTGCCAGACGCCGTCGGCCCGGACGAGCACGGCGCCTTCGCCGCCGAGGGTGACGAGCACGGACCCCACCCCGCGCGCGACGAGACCCTGCGCTGCCTGGGCGGCCGCGGCCGGGTCACTCTCCAGCGACTGCGCGGAGAAGCCGGTCAGCGAGGCCAGCTCCTCGGCGTTCGGCTTCATCAGATCGGGGGCGGCGCGGTCCAGGCCGGCGACCACGGCGGAGAGGGGCTCCCCGCTGGTGTCGACCGCGATCTTGGCGGAGCCGCGGGCCAGGGCGGCCACGAGCTCGGCGTACCAGGTCACCGGCGCCCCGGGCGGCAGCGAGCCGGCCAGGACCACCCAGTCGGCGCTGTCGGCGCGGCGCAGCAGCGCGTCGCGCAACCGGCCCAGCGACTCGGGCGTGGCCACCGCCCCGCGGGTGTTGAGCTTGGTGGTGGTGCCGTCGGGCTCGGTGATCGTGAGGTTGACCCGGATCGGGCCGGTCGGCTCCTCGGGGCGGCAGTCGACACCCACGGCGAGCAGCTCGGTCACGTAGGGGTCTTCCCTGTCGGCGGGCAGGACCGCGATCGAGGGGATGCCCGCGGCCACCGCCGCACGGGAGATGTTGACGCCCTTGCCACCGGACTGCGAGAGGCCGGACTCCACGCGCAGCACGCCGCCGCGCTCCAGGGGGCCGTCGAGGTTGACGGTGCGGTCCACGCTCGGGTTGGGGGTGAGGGTGACGATCATGCGACCACCACCTCGACGCCGGCTTCCTCGAGGGCGGCCCGGTCGAAGGTGGTGATCGCGTCGTCGGTGACCAGGACGTCGACGTCCGAGATCTCCGCGAAGCGCAGGGTCCGCTCCTGGCCGATCTTCGCGGAGTCGGCCAGCACCACGACCCGCTGCGCGGCGGCGACCATCGCGCGCTTGGCCGCGGCCTCGGCGTCGTCGGGAGTGGACAGCCCGTGCGAGACCGAGATGCCGTTGGTGCCCAGGATCGCGATGTCGGCCCGGATCCGGCCGAGCGCCTCGACGGTCTCCGCGCCCACCGCGGCCTGCGTGGTCGCGCGGACCCGACCGGGCAGCAGGTGCAGCTCGACGTTGGGTTGGCTGGCCAGCCTGGCGGCGATCGGGACCGCATGGGTGAAGACGGTGAGGGGACGCTCACGGGGGATCAGGGCTGCGAACCGTCCGGTCGTGCTTCCCGCGTCGATGAGCACGGTCGACGCGGCGCCGGGCAGCAGGTCGATCGCGGCCGCCGCGATCCGCTCCTTGGCCTCGGGATTGGCCGCGTCCCGGTCGCTGAGGGCCACCTCGATCACCGTGAAGGTGTCGGCCGGCACAGCGCCCCCGTGCACGCGGCGCAGCAGGTTCAGCCGCTCCAGGGCGGACAGGTCACGGCGCACGGTCTCGGTCGTGACGTCGAACTCGCGGGACAGGTCACTGACCGACACCCGACCCTGACGGGTGACCAGCTTGACCATCGCCTGCTGGCGTTCCTCGGCATACATTCGGCCTCCATCCCTGGACCGTCCCCCACGATCTGCGTTTATGTTGTTTTAGTCCCCGTTTGTGTTGACTGTCAAGGGTACGGCGGGTTTCATGGGAGGCATGACCAGCCAGACCGACACCAGCCGCGGCTCGCGGCACCTGCAGGGCACGCCTGTCGTCGCGGGGGTCGTCGTCGGCCCCGCCGTCCACGTGATCGGCACCGTGGAGCCGAGTCTGGTCGAGGCGTTCGGCACCGGCGGCTTCGAGGACGCCGAGCAGGCGCTCGCGGCGTACGACGCGGCGGTGCAGGAGGTGGCTCAGGGATACGCGCGCAAGGCGGAGTCGGCGTCCGGCTCGGCCTCCGAGGTGCTGGCCGCCAGCGCCGGACTCGCCCGCGACAAGGGGCTGCGCACGGCGGTGCGCAAGCACCTGGGCCAGGGCGAGGTCGACCTCCTGGCCGCGGTCGGCGCGGCGGTGCAGCAGTTCGCGAACGTGTTCGCCGACATGGGTGGGCTGATGGCCGAGCGGGTCACCGACCTGCACGACATCGAGCGCCGGGTGGTGGCCCACCTCGTGGGGGCCCCGGAGCCGGGTGTCCCCACGCCCGACGAGCCGTCGGTCCTCCTCGCCGCGGACCTGGCCCCCTCCGACACCGCGGGGCTCGACCCCGCCCGGGTGCTGGCCCTGGTCACCGAGCGCGGGGGCTCCACCAGCCACACCGCGATCATCGCCCGCCAGCTGGGCATCCCGTGCGTCGTCGGCTGCTCCGGGGTGCGGGAGATCCCCGGCGGCACGCCCGTGCTCGTCGACGGCACCACGGGGATCGTCGAAGCCGAGCCCGACGAGGCCGACTCGCAGCGCCGGGTGGCGGCCGACCGTGAGCTGCGGGCGTCGCTGGAGGCGTGGACCGGGCCGGCGAAGACCCGGGACGGCTCCGCGGTGAAGGTGCTGGCGAACGTGGCCGACGCGGAGTCCGCCCGTCTCGCGGCTCAGGCCCCGGTGGAGGGGGTCGGGCTGTTCCGCACCGAGCTGAGCTTCCTCGGACGCCGCGAGGAGCCCTCGGTCGAGGAGCAGGCCGAGCTCTACGCCGAGGTGCTGGCGCCGTTCGCGGGTGCGGGGCGCCACGTCGTGGTGCGCACCCTCGACGCGGGATCGGACAAGCCGATCGCCTTCGCCACCCACGAGGGCGAGGAGAACCCGGCGCTCGGGGTGCGGGGGCTGCGACTGGCCTTCGACAACCCCGGCCTCCTGGAGCGCCAGCTGGCGGGCATCGCGCTGGCCGCCGAGCGCACCGGGGTGGAGACCTGGGTGATGGCCCCGATGGTGGCCACCGTGGCCGAGGCGCGCGAGTTCGCCACGATGGTGCGCGGCCACGATCTCAAGGCGGGGATCATGGTCGAGGTGCCCAGCGCGGCCCTGCTGGCGCACCGGATGCTCGAGGTGGTCGACTTCCTCTCCATCGGCACCAACGACCTGACGCAGTACACGATGGCCGCGGACCGGATGGAGACCGACCTGGCTCACCTCACCGACGCCTGGCAGCCGGCGGTCCTCCAGCTGATCGCGATCACCGCCGCCGCGGGTCGCCAGGCGGGCAAGCCGGTCGGAGTGTGCGGCGAGGCCGCTGCCGACCCGCTGCTGGCCTGCGCCCTGGTGGGCATGGGGGTCACCTCGCTGTCGATGGCCGCCGCCGCGGTGCGTCCGGTGGGGGCGCGCCTGTCCCTGGTCACCGCGACCGCGTGCGAGGAGGCCTCCGAGGCGGCGCTGGCCGCGGACAGCCCGCTGGCGGGGC
Organism: Nocardioides sp. Z21_20; assembly: GCF_059766585.1. NCBI lineage: Bacteria > Bacillati > Actinomycetota > Actinomycetes > Propionibacteriales > Nocardioidaceae > Nocardioides > Nocardioides sp. Z21_20. The sequence goes on along the minus strand of NZ_JCBAJX010000003.1, from coordinate 255,454 downwards.
GCGCGGCCGCCCGCGTCGCGCTCGGCCTCTGAGCGGCGCGCGCCGCGCCCTGGTGCCGCCTGCCTAGCGCCCGGCCGCCGTCACGGTGACCGGGACCCCGCTCAACGCGGCGTTGCCGCTCACGTCGAGCAGGTCCGGGTCGGTCAGGTCGTTGATCGACACTCCGGGCACCTGCCCGGCGTGCTGCATCCGGGCGCCCTGGCGCTGGGCCTGCTGGTGGCCGTAGCCGTGCGGGAGACTGACCACGCCCGGCATCATCTCGTCGCTGGCCCGCACCTCCACCTCCACGGACCCCACCCGCGAGGTGACGCACACCGCGGCGCCCTCGGCGAGGCCACGGGCGGTGAGGTCGTCGGGGTGCATCAGCAGCTGGTGGCGGGCGCGGCCGCGGGTCAGCCGCTCCACGTTGTGCAGCCAGGAGTTGCAGTCGCGCTGGTGACGCCGGCCGATCAGGACCAGCGCGTCACCCGACCCCTCGTCAGCGGCCGCCACGGCTGCCGCGTGCAGGCGGTCGAGGTCGGCCAGGACCAGGCCGGGCGCCGCGTCCACCCGCTTGCTGCGGTGCGGCAGCCGGTCCGGCAGCTGCCCGGGACGCAACGGCCCCAGGTCGATGCCGGCGGGGTTCGCCCGCAGCCTGCGCAGGGTGACGCCGGAGCGGCCGCGGCGCAGCAGCGCGGCGACCAGGAGGGTGGGGCTGGTCGAGAGCCGCAGTCGCTGGCGCAGCCGCACCTTGCGCGGTGCCGGGCTGTTCAGCCGGCGCTGGATGCGCACCGCGAGCTCGCGGTAGATCTGCCAGTCGTGCAGGGCGTCCTTCGGCTTGGCCAGCACCGCGGGGGTGAAGCGCGCGGTGTTGCGGACCGCGAGGACGTGGAAGACCAGGTCGTAGTGGTCGCGCTCCAGAGCGGTGGTCGGCGGCAGGATCACATCCGCGTGCCGGGTCGTCTCGTTGAGGTAGATGTCCACGCAGGCCATGAAGTCGAGGCCGGCCAGCGCCCGGTCCAGCCGGGCGCCGTCGGGGGTGGACAGCACCGGGTTGCCGGCCAGGACCAGCATCGAGCGGATCTGGGCGTCACCGGGAGTCTCGATCTCCTCGCGCAGCGCCGCCACCGGCAGCTCGCCGCCGAACTCCGACAGGCCGCGGACCCGGCTGCGCCACGCGTCGTGGTGGCCGCGCCCGATCAGGCCGGTGCCCACCGCGTCGATCGCCGGGGTGGTCAGCATCGCGCCGCCGACCCGGTCGAGGTTGCCGGTCAGCAGGTTCAGCAGCTGCACGGCCCACTGGCACACGGTGCCGAAGGCCTGGGTGGACACGCCGATCCGGCCGTAGGCCACCGCACTCCGGGCCGCCGCGAAGTCGCGGGCGATCCGGCGGATCTCCGCGGCGGGGACGCCGCTGAGCGCCTCGGCGCGCTCCGGGGTGAAGCCGGTGACCGCCTCGCTCACGGCGTCCAGCCCGTCGACGTACGGCGGGGGAGTGGCGAGCCCCTCGGCGAGGAGCACGTGCACCATCGCCAGCAGCACGTGCGCATCCGAGCCGGGACGCACGAAGTGGTGCTCGTCGGCGACCCGGGCGGTCTCGCTGCGCCGGGGATCCAGGACGACCATCCGCCCGCCGCGCGCCTTCAGCTCGCGCAGGCGCGCGGGGAAGTCCGGCACCGTCATCAGCGAGCCGTTGGAGGCCATCGGGTTGGCCCCCACCACCAGGAAGTACGACGTGCGGTCGATGTCCGGGATGGGCAGGAACAGCTGGTGGCCGTACATCAGGTACGCCAGCAGCTGGTGGGGAAGCTGGTCGACCGACGTCGCGCTGAACTTGTTGTGCGTGCGCAGGGACTTCACCAGGGTCGTCCCGTGGGTCAGCGACCCCAGGCTGTGCGCGTTGGGGTTGCCGAGGTAGACGCCGAGCGCGTCCTTGCCGTGCTCGTTGATCGTGCGCGCCAGGCCCTCCGCCGCCGCGTCCAGCGCCTCGTCCCACTCGACCTCGCGCCAGTGCGGGCTGCCGTCCGGCTCGGTGCCCACCCGGCGCAGCGGCCGGCGCAGCCGCTCCGGGTCCGCGTGCACGTCGGCCAGGGCGATGCCCTTGGGGCAGACGTGGCCGCGGGAGAGCGGGTCGGCGGGGTTGCCGCGCACCGAGGTGACCACGCCGTCGGTGAGGGTCAGCTCGAGGCCGCAGATCGCCTCGCACAGGTTGCACACGCCGATACGCTTCTGCTCGCCGGTGGCGGCCCCTGGCCTCATCCGGGCATCCTCACACCGATCGGGCCCCCGGGGAACCGCCGGCGTGCACCGATCCGGTTGGGCGCTCGCGCCACCTGGCGAGGGTCGGGAGGCGGCAGGATTCGCCGCTGCGGTCGCGACGCTGATAATCTTGCGCGGTTGCCCGGACCCGGCCTCGCCGGATCCGACAGGGTGACGACCAGTACACCGCCGTAGGAACGGCCGCGGATCCAGAGTGCCCGGGTGAACAGGCCCCGGCGCGCCGCGCAGCGAATCGAAAGGAGCCCCCGTATGTCGATCGGTACCGACGCGGAGACCAAGAAGAAGATCATCGCCGAGTACGCCACGGCCGAGGGCGACACCGGTTCGCCCGAGGTGCAGATCGCGCTGCTGAGCCACCGCATCTCGCACCTGACCGAGCACCTCAAGCAGCACAAGCACGACCACCACAGCCGTCGTGGTCTGCTGCTGCTGGTCGGCCAGCGCCGTCGCCTGCTGAACTACCTGCAGAAGACGGAGATCGCTCGCTACCGCTCGATCGTCGAGCGCCTCGGCCTGCGTCGTTGATCTGCCTGACGTCTCTGTGAGGAGCGGTCGCCACCTGGTGGCGGCCGCTTCTCGCGCTCTCGGGGCCTTTCGCGGTAGCGATGCCCCGGACCAGGACGCCGGCGGGTTTCGGCTCGCGGGCCCGATTCGTTAGTGTCGGTCTCAGACCTCACCGCTGAACCCCACAACTCCACATTGAACACATCACCAGGAGCGACCCGCAGACGCCGGCCCGGTCCTCGGTAGTGGCTTTCGGAGCAGGGCTCCGCGAGCCTCGATCGAAGACCGGCCCCTCCCTCGAACGGGAGGGCACACCCAGGCGGGACACCTTCGATGCCCCGCCGACAGGCGGACCTGCGGATCGCTCCGCGAAGAGAAAAGGGATGAACCCTTGACAGACTCCACTCCGGCCGGACCGGTCATCTCCGCGGTCGAGACCGTTCTCGACAACGGCAAGTTCGGCACCCGCACCGTCAAGTTCGAGACCGGGCTGCTGGCCCGGCAGGCCGCCGGCTCCGTGACGGCCTACCTCGACGACGACACCATGCTGCTCTCGGCCACCACGGCCGGCAAGCACCCCAAGGACCACTTCGACTTCTTCCCCCTGACGATCGACGTCGAGGAGCGGATGTACGCCGTGGGTCAGATCCCCGGCTCGTTCTTCCGCAGCGAGGGTCGTCCCGGCGAGGACGCCATCCTCACCTGCCGGCTGATCGACCGGCCGCTGCGCCCGACGTTCAAGAAGGGGCTGCGCAACGAGGTCCAGGTCGTCATCACCGTGATGGCGCTCGACCCCGACCACCCCTACGACGTGCTGGCCATCAACGCCGCGTCGCTGTCGACCCAGCTCTCCGGCCTGCCGTTCTCCGGCCCCGTCGGCGGCGTCCGCGTCGGCCTGATCGAGGGTCAGTGGGTGGCGTTCCCGACCCACAGCCAGCTCGAGAACGCCGTCTTCGACATGGTCGTCGCCGGACGCGTCACCGACACCGGCGACGTCGCGATCATGATGGTCGAGGCCGAGGCCACCGAGCAGACCTGGACCCTGGTCCAGGGCGGCGTGCAGGCGCCGACCGAGGAGATCGTCGCCTCCGGTCTGGACGCCGCGAAGCCGTTCATCAAGCAGCTCTGCGAGGCCCAGGCCGAGCTGGCCAAGGAGGCCGCCAAGCCGGTCCAGGAGTTCCCGATCTTCCTCGACTTCGAGGACGACGTGTACGCCGCCGTCGAGGCCGCGGTCAAGAGCGACACCGCTGCCGCGATGACCATCGGGCCCAAGCAGGAGCGCGAGGACAAGCTCGACGAGATCAAGGCCTCGCTGCTGGAGAAGCTCGGCGAGCAGTTCGCCGGTCGCGAGAAGGAGATCGGCGCGGCGTTCCGCGCGCTGAACAAGCAGCTGGTCCGCGAGCGGGTGCTGCGCGACAAGGTCCGCATCGACGGCCGCGGGCTGGCCGACATCCGGCCGCTGCACGCCGAGGTCGGCGTGATCCCGCGGGTGCACGGCTCGGCGCTGTTCGAGCGCGGCGAGACCCAGATCCTGGGTGTCACCACGCTGAACATGCTCACCCTGGAGCAGAAGCTCGACACGCTCTCCCCGGAGAAGACGCGTCGCTACATGCACAAGTACGTCTTCCCGCCGTTCTCCACCGGCGAGACCGGCCGCGTGGGCTCGCCCAAGCGTCGCGAGGTCGGCCACGGGGCGCTCGCCCGCCGGGCGCTGCTGCCGGTGCTGCCCACCCGCGAGGAGTTCCCCTACGCGATCCGCCAGCTCTCCGAGGCGATGGGCTCCAACGGCTCCACCTCGATGGGCTCGGTCTGCGCCTCGACGCTGTCGCTGCTGCAGGCCGGCGTGCCGCTGCGCGCCCCCGTCGCCGGCATCGCGATGGGCCTCATCACCGGTGAGGTCGACGGCGAGACCCAGTACGTCGCGCTGACCGACATCCTCGGCGCCGAGGACGCGTTCGGCGACATGGACTTCAAGGTCGCCGGCACCAAGGAGTTCGTCACCGCGCTGCAGCTCGACACCAAGCTCGACGGCATCCCCGCCGACGTGCTGGCCGGCGCGCTGACCCAGGCCCGCGACGCCCGCCTGGCGATCCTCGAGGTGATGAACGAGGAGATCGCCGCGCCCGAGGAGATGTCGGTGCACGCGCCGCGCATCATCACGGTCCGCATCCCCGTCGACAAGATCGGCGAGGTCATCGGCCCGAAGGGCAAGGTGATCAACCAGATCCAGGACGACACCGGGGCGTCGCTGTCCATCGAGGACGACGGCACCATCTACATCGGTGCGACCAACGGCGAGGCCGCGGAGGCGGCTCGCCAGGCGGTCAACGCGATCGCCAACCCGACCATGCCCGAGGTCGGCGAGCGCTACCTCGGCACGGTCGTGAAGACGACCAACTTCGGCGCCTTCGTCTCGCTCATGCCCGGCAAGGACGGCCTGCTGCACATCAGCAAGCTGCGCTCGCTGGCCGGCGGCAAGCGCGTGGACGCCGTCGAGGACGTCGTCTCGGTGGGCCAGAAGGTCCAGGTCCAGATCGCCGAGATCGACGACCGCGGCAAGCTCTCGCTGATCCCGGTGGTCGAGGAGTCGGCCGACGAGACGGCCGAGGCCGAGGCTCCGGCCGAGGACTGAGCATGACCCCTCCCCTCACGGGGCCAGACACGGCAGCCGGCCAGCAGACTTCTGCTGGCCGGTTGGCCGTTTCTCAGCCCGTCGGCAGCACCCGCACCCTGCAGACCGTCACCGACGACTCCGGGGCGGTGACCTCCCAGATCCGGCGCACCGTCCTGCCCGGCGGCCTGCGGGTCGTCACCGAGCAGATGGCCGGCGTGCGCTCGGCCAGCATCGGCGTCTGGGTCGGGGTCGGCTCGCGTCACGAGACGCCCAGCCTGCACGGCTGCTCGCACTTCCTCGAGCACCTGCTGTTCAAGGGCACCCGCGAGCGCTCCGCGATGGACATCTCGGTGCAGCTCGACGCGGTGGGCGGTGAGTCCAACGCGTTCACGGCCAAGGAGTACACCTGCTTCCACGCCCGCGTGCTCGACGTCGACCTGCCGCTGGCCGTCGACGTGCTCGGTGACATGGTGACCGGCTCCACGCTGCTCGACGAGGACGTCGAGGCCGAGCGTGACGTGATCCTCGACGAGATCGCGATGCACGACGACGACCCCGACGACGTGGTCCACAACCTCTTCGCCCGCCAGGCCTGGGGCGACTCCCCGCTGGGGCGCGACATCGCCGGCACCGAGGAGTCGATCGCCGCGCTCACCCGCGCCCAGATCGTCCGCTTCTACCGGACCCACTACCGCGCCCCCAACGTGGTGGTGGCCGTGGCCGGCAACGTCGACCACGCCGCCGTGGTGCGCCAGGTCCGCACGGCCTTCGCGCGCAACGGGTTCCTCAGCGGCACCGACGCCCCCGTGCGGCCCGCCCCGAGCCGTGGGGTCCGGCGGGTGACCCCGGGGACCGTCACCGCGGTGCGGGCCCTGGAGCAGGTCAACCTGGTGCTGGGGATGAAGGGGATCTCCCGCAACGACGAGCGGCGCTTCGCCCTGGGCGTGCTCAACACCGCACTCGGGGGAGGGACGTCCTCACGGCTCTTCCAGGAGGTCCGCGAGCGGCGGGGACTGGGGTACTCGGTGTACTCCTTCGCCTCCCACCACGCCGACGCCGGACTGGTCGGGGTGTCGGTCGGCTGCCTGCCCGCCAAGCTCGACGACGTCCTGGCCACCGTGCGCGAGCAGCTGGCGCTGGTGGCCGCCGAGGGCATCAGCGCCGAGGAGCTGGAGCGCGGCAAGGGCCAGCTGCGCGGCGGGCTGGTGCTGGGCCTGGAGGACTCCGGCTCGCGGATGTCGCGGCTGGGCAAGGCCGAGCTGGTCTACGACGAGATGCTCAGCCTCGACGAGGTCATCGCCCGCATCGACGCCGTGACGCTCGAGGAGGTGCGCGCGCTCGCGGCCGAGATCTTCACCCAGCCCGAGGTGCTGGCCATCGTCGGCCCGGTGCCCGGGGGCGCGGAGCCGGCCTAGCGGCGTCCGATGATGCCGACCACGGGCGGGGCCTTCTGCTCGACCAGCGACACCCGGAAGCCCCCGTCCACGAGCGACTTCGAGGCCTTCTCGATCATGTGCGGGATCCGCTCGCGGTTGACCGCCTCGTAGAACAGGAAGATGGCTCCGCCCGGGACCAGCCGCTCGTGGAGCAGGGCGATCTCGTCGGCGCACTCGCGCACCCAGAACAGGTTGACGTTGAACGCGAAGACCTTGTCGAGCCGCTTGACCGGCACCCGCAGCGTGGCGAGGTCGATCTGACGCACGGTCAGGCGCCCGGCCTGGACGTACTTCGCGTTGCGGCGCTTGGTGCGGTCGACGCCGGACTCGGAGCGGTCGATCGCGAAGAGCTTGCCTGTCTCGAGGCGCTCACAGATCAGCTCCGCCCCCGCGCCGGGTCCGCATCCGATCTCCAGAACGGAGTCATCGGGACGGACGTCCATCACGTCGACGGCCCATCTGATTCGCGCCGGTATCGCCTGTGCCATGGGAGACAGCCTGCCACTACCCGGTCCGAGAGTCAGGCACCGGGACGCGTCTGGGACGCAGCGAGGATAGGTTAGGGGGCGTGAGTGCATCAGGCGAGACGTCGCAGCCCCGGTCCAGCGAAGACGCCCAGGACGCGCCAGGAGCCTCGCCGGGCGCCCGGCTGAGGGTCGGGGTCCTCGGGGCCCGCGGCAAGGTCGGCAGCGAGGTCTGCGCGGCCGTGGAGGCCGCGGACGACGCCGAGCTGGTCGCGCAGATCGACGCCGACGACTCGCTGGAGGAGCTGCTCGCCGCGGGGGCCGAGGCGGTCGTCGACTTCACCCACCCCGACGTGGTGATGGACAACCTCCGCTTCTGCGTCGAGCACGGCATCCACGCGGTGGTGGGCACCACCGGCTTCGACGAGTCACGGCTGGCGACCCTGGGCCGGTGGCTGGAGCGGGCGCCCGAGGTCGGCGTGCTGATCGCTCCCAACTTCTCCATCGGCGCGATCCTGATGATGCGCTTCGCTGCCGCCGCCGCCCCGTTCTACGAGTCGGTCGAGGTGATCGAGCTGCACCACCCCGGCAAGGCAGACGCGCCGTCGGGGACGGCGCGCCGCACCGCGCAGCTGATCGCCGCCGCCCGCCGCGAGGCCGGTCTCGGCGCCCAGCCGGACGCGACCACCACCGAGCTGGACGGGGCCCGCGGCGCCGACGTGGACGGGGTGCGCGTGCACGGCCTGCGGATCCGCGGGCTCGTCGCCCACCAGGAGGTGATCCTCGGCGGGGTGGGGGAGACCCTCACCATCCGGCACGACTCGCTGGACCGGGCGTCGTTCACCCCGGGTGTGCTGGCCGGTCTGCGCGCCATCCGGTCCCACCCCGGGCTCACCGTCGGCCTGGAGGAGTTCCTCGACCTCGAGTGAGCCCGGCGCCACCGCGGCGCGCCGGCCCGCTCACGGCTCCACGGTCACCTTGATGGCCTCCCCCCGAGCCACGATGTCGAAGGCGTCGAGCGCGCGCTCGAGGGGCAGCCGGGCGGTGATCAGGTCCTTGACGGGGACCTTGCCGGAGGCGATGTACTCCAGCGCCCGCTTGTTGTGCGAGGGCGCGGAGCCGTTGGCGCCCATGATCATCAGCTCGCGGTAGTGCACGAGGTTGGAGTCGCAGGCGATGATCGGCTTGTCCTTGGGCAGACCCCCGAAGAACGAGATGCGCCCACGCCGGGCCGCCATCCGGATGGCCTGCTCCTGGGCGATGCCGGCCGCGGTGGCGGTGATCACCACGTCCGCGCCGCGGCCCTCGGTCAGCTCCATCACGCGCTGCACGACGTCGACCTCGGCCCCGTTGAGGGCCTCGTCGGGACCGACCGCCTTCGCGGACATCTCCAGGCGCTCCGCGTTCACGTCCACCAGGAACACCCGCGCGGCGCCGTTGGCGCGGGCCAGCCGGATGTGGATGCAGCCGATCGGGCCGGCACCGAAGACCACCACGGTGTCGCCGTCCCCGACGTGGATGAGCTCCTGGGCGTTGATCGCGCAGGCGAACGGCTCGGCCGCGGAGGCCTCGTCGAAGCCGACCCCCTCGGGGATCCGGTTCAGCCCGTCGACGGCGAGCACCTGGGGCGGGACGATCAGATACTCCGCGAAGCCGCCGTCGTACTGGTAGCCCACCGAGGTCTGGTTCTGGCACACCGCCATCCAGCCCTTGCGGCACTCGTAGCAGTGTCCGCACGGGACGGCGGCGATGATCTGGGCCCGGTCGCCGATGTCCCACCCGCTGACCTCGGCGCCGACCTCGACGACCTCGCCGGCGACCTCGTGTCCCATGGTGCGCGGCGGGGTGATGTTCTGGTGGCCGTTGTTGCGGATCTTCACGTCGGTGCCGCAGGTCGAGCAGTTCCTGACCCGCAGCTTGACCTCGTCGGGGCCACAGGTGGGCTCCTCGACGTCCTCGATGCGTACGTCGCCGGGGGCGTAGAAGCGAACGGCCTTCATCAGTTGTCCTCCTCGGCCCGGGGCGCCAGCAGCGCCAGGACCGCGTCGATGTCGTGGGTGGTGCGCAGCTGGGCCGCGGCGTCCGGGTCGCTGAGGACCAGGGCGAGCGACTGCAGGATCGAGATGTGCTCGTCGCTGCGTGAGGCGATGGGGATGCAGACGTGGCAGGTCTTTCCGTTCCAGTCCACGCCGTCGGGGAACTGCAGGAACGCCAGGGCGGCGCGGTGGATGTGCTCGCGACTCTCGTCGGTGCCGTGCGGGATCGCGATGCCCTCGCCCATGTAGGTGGAGACCGAGCGCTCGCGCTCGAGGATCGCGTCGGCGTACACCGAGTCCGCCGCGCCGATCTCGACGAGGACCTCGCCGCACTGGCGCAGGGCATCCGCCTTGTCGACCGCCCGCAGCCCGAGCCGCACGGCGTCGGGTGCGAGCACCTGGGCGGCGTCAGGACTCAAGGACTCCACCGTCCTTGATGGCGCTCTCGACCTTGGCGAAGGCGGGGTCGCCCATGAACACCTGGAAGGGCACCACGACGGCGTCGGGGTTGATGCCGGTGGCGCGCTGGGCCAGACCGGCGTGGCAGAGCACCACCTGGGCGTCGGCGGGGATGGAGTTCACCGGGGTGTGCTCCACGGCGACGCCGTACTTCTTGAGCTTCTTCTTCATCGTGCTGGCGACCATGACGCTGCTGCCCATCCCGGCGTCGCAGGCGATGATCACCTTCTTGACGTCCGATCCGTTGACCTTCGGCATCTCGAGTCTCCTGTCCTGTGGGGTTGGTGCGTGCGGTGTCGTGCGTGCGCCTGCGGGTCCAGGGCAGCGCCTCAGCTGCCGACCACCACCTCGTCCTCGGGCAGTCGAGCCTCGTCGGGCTCGCGCTCCCCGCGGCCGAAGCCGAGCAGCACCGAGGCCGCCGCGAAGGACACCGCCGCGGCCACGATGATCGAGGCGAGCACCGGGAAGTAGCCGCCCTTGGGGGTCACCGCGAGGTAGGCGAAGATGCTGCCCGGTGAGGCGGGCGCGACCAGCCCGGCGTCGAGGATGGTGCCGGTGAGGATGCCCGCGGCGCCGCCGGCGATCGCGGCGAGCACCAGCTGGGGCTTCATCAGCACGTAGGGGAAGTAGATCTCGTGGATGCCGCCGAGGAACTGGATGATGATCGCGCCGGGCACCGTCGGACGCATCACCTTGGGGCCGAAGAACATGAACGCGAGCAGGATGCCCAGGCCGGGGCCGGGGTTGGACTCCACCATGAACAGGATCGACTTGCCGGTCTCGCTGGCCTCGTTGGCCCCCAACGGGGAGAGCACCCCGTGGTTGATCGCGTTGTTGAGGAACAGGATCTTGGCGGGCTCCACGATGACCGACGCGAGCGGCAGCAGGTTGTTGTCGACGAGGGTCTGGACGCCGTCGCCGAGCCACTCCACGACGTTGGAGACGACGGGGCCGATCGCGAGCCGTCCCAGGCAGGCGAAGACGCCGCCCACGATGCCGGCGGTGAAGTTGTCGATGAGCATCTCGAAGCCGGAGGGGACCCGGTCCTGGATGGCGTTGTCGACGAGCTTCATGAAGTACGCCGCGAGCGGGCCGATGATCATCGCGCCGAGGAACATCGGCACGTCGGAGCCGACGATGACACCCATGGTGGCGATGGCGCCCACCACGGCGCCGCGCTGGCCGTGGACCATCCGTCCGCCGGTGTAGCCGATCAGGATCGGGAGCAGGTACTTGATGATCGGGTCGACGAGCTCGGCCAGGTCGGCGTTGGGTGTCCACCCGTCCTCGATGAACAGCATGGTGATCAGGCCCCAGGCGATGAACGCCCCGATGTTGGGCATGATCATCCCCGCGAGATAGCCGCCGAAGCGCTGGACGCGGGCGCGTACTCCGCTTCCCTCGAGGTTCTTGTTGGCAGTTGCGTCTGGGATGGCCATGGTTCCTCCAAGAAGAAGGCTGTGAGGCTCCTCACATCTGTGTTTACCTTTATATGGACCCGATCATGTGGCGTCAAGAGATGGTCGGTCGATTTCTATGCCGGAAACCCAGATAAACGGGGGTGCCCGGATGAGGGCCTCGGGCTCAGAGCCGGAGCAGGGCCGCGGTGGCGGCGGCGCCGAGCACCACCACCAGGAACGGCGCGCGCAGCACCAGCAGTGCCACGGCCGCGGCGAGTCCACCGGCGCGGGCGTCGAGCGCCAGCGCGCCCGGGTCGCCGAAGACCTGTACCGCCACCAGGGCCGCGAGCAGGGCGACCGGGAGCAGGTCGGCGACCCGCTGCACGAGCGGGCGCTCGAGCACGGCGGGCGGCACCGCCAGCCCGGCGAGCTTGAGCAGCCAGCACCCCACGCCGGTCGCCACGATGACCGCCCACATCATCGGGGTCCTCGGGTCGTGGCCGGGGTCGAGCGCAGCACGACCCCCGCGAGCAGGGCCACCCCTCCGGCGGCGAGCACCGGCACCCCCGCCGCGGTGAGCGGGACCAGGCACAGCGCCGCGCCGGCGGCGAGGGCCGCCACCAGCTGGTTGCGGCGCTCGCGCAGGCGCGGCCAGAGCAGCGCCAGGAACGCCGCTCCGACCGCCGCGTCCAGGCCGTAGGTGCGAGGGTCGCCCAGCGCCTCACCGGCGAGCGCGCCGGCCAGCGTGGCGATGTTCCACAGGCCGAACACGCCGAGGCCGGTGGTGAGGAACCCCAGCCTGGCCGCGCTCGTGGACTCGCGGGTGATGGCCATCGCCGTCGACTCGTCGATGACCAGCTGAGCGGCCGCGGTGCGGCGCCAGCCCCTCCAGTCGAGCAGCGGAGCCAGTCGCAGGCCGTAGAGCGTGTTGCGACTGCCCAGCAGCAGAGCGGTGAGCGCCCCGGAGAGGGGAGTGCCGCCGGCGGCGAGGACTCCGGCGAAGGCGAACTGGGAGGCGCCGGTGAAGACCAGCAGTGAGAGCGCGCACGCCTGGGCGGGGGAGAGGCCGGAGGCGACCGCGACGGCGCCGAACGAGACGCCGTACGTGCCGGTGGCCAGCGCCACGGCGAGACTGTCGCGGATGATCGCGCGACGCTGCGAGGGCGTCATCTCGTCGGTCATGCCGAGACCTCGGCGCCCCTCGGACGACCCGAGCGCCCGCCCCCCGGTGGCCGGGACGGGAGGCTCAGTGCCGTCGAGGGCTGTGCCGGGCCGGGCTGCGGTGTGCCGCGTGGGCGGAGAAGTCGTGGACCAGCAGGTACGCGGCCACCAGGCCGACGGCGGCGCCGACCCCGGCACCCACCGAGGCCATCACTGGCAGCGCGGTGACCTGGGCGAGCCAGGCCCCGACGCCCAGGAATGCCACGACGGCGACGACGGCGAGAACGAAGCGGTACAGGCGCGGCAGTGGACCGAGCACGGGTGCCTCCCTTGGCGCGTGCGGACCCACGAGGCTGGGGCCCGCCCGGCGCCGTGAGGCGCCGGTCACACCATGGTGGCGCGTGGCTGGCGGAAAGCAAAGAGGTCTAGACGAGGGAGGTGTGCAGGCGCACCTCGCGCACGACGGTGGTGCCGGCGCCGTCGAGGTCGAGCTCGCGGTGCGCTCCGTCGGGGGACCAGCCGGCGGCCTCGACGAACGCGCGCAGCGTGTCGTCGGTGGAGAGCACCCAGGTCAGCGCGCGCTGGAAGCGGTCGGCGACCATGGTGTCGGCGGCCGCCTGGAGCAGCCGCGATCCGTGTCCCTTGCCGCGCTCGTCCGGGTCCACGGTGAACTCCCGGAGCTCGCCGTCGGCGATCGGGTCCCGGTCGGGGTCGCCGGTCGGTCCGGTGATCGCGAAGCCCACCACCCGGTTGCGCTCCAGGGCGACCAGCACCCGGTTGCGGGCGTCGCCCGGCTTGGCCAGCGCGCTGCGCCAGGTGGCCGCGAGGGCGGCCGGGTCGCTGGCCAGCAGCTCGTCGGGCAGCAGTCCCTGATAGGCCACGCGCCACGCCCGCAGCTGCACCGCCGCCACCGCGTCGGCGTCGTCGGACCAGGCGACCCGCACCGAGACGTCGGCGCTGGGTCCGCTGGGCGGGCTGCTGGGAGGGGGAGTGCTCATGGCGCCATCCTGACACCGCCGGCCGGCGGCCCGGACGGGGCGTCGCCCGGTGCTCCCGCCCGGCTCACCCAGATGGCGCCGACGGTCGCCAGCAGCAGCCCCGCCACCACGCCCGCGGACCATCCCGCACGGACGCCGTCACCCAGGAGCAGGATGCCCGCCAGCGCCGGCACGAACGTCTGCGCGACGATCATCGGGGCCGTCGAGGAGGTGACCGCGGCTCGCTCGAGACCCAGCGAGTAGAGCCAGAAGCCGAGCAGACCGAAGGCCGGGACGGCCAGGCCCGCCGCGACGTCGGCCGGATCGAGGGCGGCGTCGAAGCCCCGCACCGCGATCGCGGAGCCGGCGTAGGCGAGGCCGGCCAGCCAGCCGAGGGAGGCGCCCGCGCTGCGGCGTACGAGGAAGCCGAGCACGGCGATCGCGACCACCGCGCTCCACAGGGCGAGGGCGAAGCCGTCCGAGGAGCGCACCTCCCCGACAGCCCCGCTCCCGACGGCGAGCAGGACCAGGCCGGCGGTGACTGCGGCGATGGCGAGCCAGCGTCGGCGCCCCACCGGCTCGCGCAGCAGCGCCGCGGAGAGCACGGCGGTGACCGGCATCGACATCGATATCGTCGCCTGGGCCAGGTAGAGGGGCAGGTACCAGATCGAGACGGCGTGCAGCACGAACCCGAGCAGGTAGGCCGCCACCACCACCATCAGCCAGCGGTTGCGCAGCGCCGAGGCGACGAAGCCGACCAGGTCCTGGCCGCCGGTGGGAAGCCGGCGTACCGCGTGGGCCTGCAGGACCGCGCTGGCGCCGAAGAGCAGGGCCGCGGCCAGCGCCGCGACCAGGCCGACGATCACCGGTAGTGCTCGGGCAGCTCCTGGCCGATCCTCACCTGCGGCTTGGGCAGGCGCAGGAACCTCATCTGCAGGGCCCGGATCAGGGCGTAATAGGTGGTGCCCTTCAGCGGCGCCTCCGGGAAGCGCCGGCGCAGCTCACGGCGCAACCGCAGACGCAGGACGACGACGTCGATCAGCACGACCGCGAAGACGCCGAACATCAGGGTGTTGCCGATCCCGGCCAGCCGGGCGCTGCCGGAGTAGCCCAGGAACATCGTCAGCAGCAGCAGCGGCAGCACCAGCTCGGTGAACGAGAAGCGGGTGTCGACGAAGTCGCGGATGAAGCGCTTGACCGGGCCCTTGTCGCGCGGCGGCAGGTAGCGCTCGTCGCCGGTCTTCATCGCCGCGCGCATCTTCTGGCTCGACTCGCTGCGCGAGCTGCGCTGGGCGCGGGCCAGCTCCTTGCGCGAGCGGGGCGTCTTGGCCCGGGCGCGCGCGGCCGCCTCCGCCTCCCGTCGGCTGGGGGTCGGCCGCCCCTTCCCGTCCCGCTTGACCAGGTCCGGGGTCGTGGGAGTGACGATGGGGCTCTCGGTCTTGCTGCGACGGAACAACGATGCTGCCTTCGTGAGCGAGGAGTGTGGGATCCAGACTATAGGGTGGGCTGACCAGCACCGACGCCCGACAGTACGAGGAGGGGCCGCATCCCCATGAGTCTCATGAAGCGCATCAGTCTGATCTTCCGATCCAAGGCCAACAACGCGCTCGACCGCGCTGAGGACCCGCGCGAGACGCTGGACTACAGCTACCAGCGCCAGCTCGAGCTGCTCACCAAGGTACGGCGCGGCGTGGCCGACGTCGCGACCAGCCGCAAGCGCGTCGAGCTCCAGGTCAACCAGCTCGTCCAGCAGTCCACCAAGCTGCAGGACCAGGCCGAGAAGTCGATCGCGATGGGCCGCGAGGACCTCGCTCGTGAGGCGCTGACCCGCAAGTCGGGGCTGACCAACCAGATCAACGACCTCAAGGCGCAGCACGCCCAGCTCCAGGGTGAGGAGGAGAAGCTCACCCTCGCCCAGCAGCGCCTGCAGGCCAAGGTCGAGTCCTTCCGGACCCGCAAGGAGACGATCAAGGCGACCTACACCGCGGCCGAGGCCCAGACCCGCATCAACGAGGCGGTCTCCGGGATCGGCGAGGAGATGGGCGACGTCGGGATGGCGATCCAGCGCGCCGAGGACAAGACGGCCCAGATGCAGGCGCGTGCCGGCGCGATCGACGAGCTGATCTCCTCCGGCGCCCTCGACGACGTCACCGCGGTCGGGGCCGGTGACGACATCGCCCGCGAGCTGGAGTCGATGAGCTCCCAGGCCGACGTCGAGGCCGAGCTCGCCCGGCTCAAGGGCGGCAGCGCGCCGCAGGCCCTCGAGTCGCAGGACATCCTCGGCGTCGAGGGTCGCAAGCAGGAGGGCCAGGCGTGATCGTCCGGATCATGGGGGAGGGACAGTTCGACGTCCCCGAGACCAGCGTCGAGCACCTCAACGAGCTCGATGCCGCGGTCGAGGCGGCCGTGGAGTCCGGGGACCTGGCCCGTTTCAGCGAGGTGTTCGGCGCACTGCTCGACGGTGTGCGCCGCGTGGGCACCCCGCACCCGGCGGATGCGCTCGACGAGTCCGACCTGATCCTGCCGCCGGCCGACGCGAGCATCGACGACGTGCGCGCCCTGCTCACCGGCGACGGTCTGATCCCAGGCTGAGTGTCGTGGCTCGCTCGCGCTTCATCAAGGACACCGGACTGACCGTCCGGATGACCCTGGTCATGTTCCTGCTCGGCGCGCTCTTCGTGGCGCTGGTCGTGGGGCTGATGTATGCGGTGGGGGCGAGCGCGGCGCCGCTGATCGGGCTGCTGGGGCTGGGCGTCGCGTTCTACCAGTGGTGGAGCTCGGACAAGGTCGCGATGCGGGCGATGCGGGCCCGCGAGGTCTCCCCTGCGGAGGCCCCCGAGCTGCACGGCATGATCGACCGGCTGTGCGCGCTGGCCGACATGCCCAAGCCGCGGGTCGGGATCGCGAACCTGGCCGTGCCCAACGCCTTCGCCACCGGCCGGTCCCCGAACCGCTCGGTGGTGTGCGTGACCACCGGCATCCTGCACACGCTGGACGCCGAGGAGCTCGAGGCGGTCCTCGCCCACGAGCTCTCGCACGTGGCCCACCGCGACGTGCTGGTGATGACGGTCGCCTCCTCGGCGGGGATCGTGGCCGGGATGCTGACCCGCGGGGCCCAGTACGGCGGGTTCGCGATGACCCGCGGCAGCAACCGGGACGGCAACGGAGGCGCGCCCGCCTTCCTCATCGCGCTGCTGATCAGCCTGGTCGTCTACGCGGTCAGCTTCGTGCTGCTGCGGGTGCTCTCGCGCTACCGCGAGCTCAGCGCCGACCGGGCGGGCGCCTACCTGACGATGAAGCCGGCCGCGCTCGCCTCGGCCCTGCAGAAGATCACCGGCGAGATCAACACCATCCCCAAGCGCGACCTGCGCTCCTCGGCGGCGATGAACGCGTTCTTCATCGCCCCCGCGGTCAGCGGCGTCTCGCTGCGGACGCTGACCTCGACCCACCCGTCCCTGGAGCAGCGGCTCGAGCAGCTCGCCCGGATCCAGGCCGAGCTCAGCCGCCCCGAGGGCTGAGCGGTGGGTCTCTGGGACGTCATCACCGGACGCAGCCGCCCCAAGCGGGCGAACCTCGACGCGCTGTTCGCGGTGCCCAACGCCGCGCTCACCCTGGAGAGCGCGGCCGGTCTGCGGCCCACCGGGCTGGGGTCGGTCTGCTTCCGGGCGGCCGGCGGTGCCGCGTTCGCCCAGACCCAGGCCGACGTGGTCGCGCTGCTGAACGGCGATCCCCAGGCGCCCGACGTCGAGCTCAGCACCGACCGGTTCGGGTTCACCTGGCTGGTGGTGCACCGCGACCCCAGCGACACCGCCGGGCTCTGCACCGACCTGCACGCCGTCAACACCACGCTCGAGGCACAGGGCTTCGGCACCGGCCTGCTCTGCTCGGTGGTGCCGTTCGCCGACACCGCCGGGCACAAGGTGGGCCTCGTCTACCTCTACAAGCAGGGCACCTTCTACCCGTTCGCGCCGCGTGCCGGCGAGCAGCGAGACAACCTGCTCGAGCTCGGCGTGCGCGACGCCCTGAAGGGCGAGCTAGCGATGGAGTCCGACCTCGGTCGCTGGCTGGCCCTGTGGGGGGCCCCGGGCCTGTGAGCGCCGCCGATCGCAGCAGCGCAGGCACGATGGCCGCCGACCGGCCCGCCGACGGGGTGCGCCGGACCCGCGCGATCGAGGACTACGGCGTGCTGCAGGGGGGCCCTCGCCCCGAGCTCCAGTCGATCGCGGAGCTGGCCGCCCACCTGTGTGGGGTGCCGATGGCGGCGATCAACCTGCTCACCGACTCCGAGCAGCACCAGGTCGCGACGTACGGCTTCGACGCCGCGGTCCTCCCTCAGGAGGACACGCTCTGCGCGGTGACGGTGCGCACCGCGGAGCCGGTGGTCATCAGCGACGCCAGCGCCGACCCACGGCTGCGCGACAACCCCTTCGTGAACGGCGACCTGGACCGGGTGCGCTTCTATGCCGCCCACCCGCTGCTCACCCCCGCGGGCGTCGTCATCGGCACCCTGTGCGCCTTCGACGTGGTGCCCCGCGAGCTGGACGCGCGCGAGCGCGAGCTGCTGGCCTCGTTGGCGCAGCGGGTGGTCGAGCTGCTGGAGCTGGAGCGGCGCACCCGCGACCTCGCCGCCACCGTCGAGGAGCTCCGGGCGGCGCAGGCCGAGCTGGAGCGCTCCAACGAGCAGCTCGCCTCGTTCGCCGGGCAGGTCGCCCACGACCTGCGCAATCCGCTGACCGCGATGGGCATGTCTCTGCAGCTGCTGCGCGAGGAGGTCCAGCAGGGGGCCGGCGACCGCGAGGAGCTGCTGTGGCTGGCCCAGCGCGCGATCAGCGGAACCGAGCGGATGCAGGCCCTGGTCGACGAGCTGCTCGACTTCGCGCGCCTCGGCGCGGGCCTCGCCGTGGCGGAGGTGGACCTGGCCGGCCTGCTCGAGGAGATCCGCGCCGACCTGGCGCCGGCGCTGGGCGGGGCCACCCTCGAGGTCGGCGACCTGCCGAGGGTGCGCGGGGACCGGGTGCAGCTGCGGATGCTGCTGCAGAACCTCCTCGCGAACGCCGTCAAGTTCACCCGCCCCGGCGAGCCGCCGCGGATCGAGGTGGACGCCCACCGCGACGCCGACCGGTGGCAGCTGGAGGTCAGGGACCACGGGATCGGGATCCCGCCCGAGGACCGCGTCCGGGTCCTGGAGCCGTTCGTGCGTCTGGACCAGCGGGTGGCGGGCTCGGGGATCGGTCTGGCCACCTGCAGCCGGGTGGTGCGCGCGCACGGTGGCTCGATCGAGCTGGACGAGACCCCCGGCGGTGGCACGACCGTGCGGGTGCGACTGCCGGTGACGCCCGACGCGTCGCCGGCGCGCTGAGCAGCCCGCCCTCAGAGCAGCGAGCCGTGGTGCAGGTACGGCGCCGGCGGGGCCATGCCTCGCAGCGCCAGGTAGCCCCGCTGGTGCAGCGAGAGCCGGGCCGCCATCCCCACCTCGATCGCCCATTGGTTGGCCGCGGTGACGTGAGGCAGGCTGACGGTGCCCTCGGGCGGGGCCGAGGCGAGGGCCTCCCAGAGCAGGTCGGTGGCGGTGCGCCGGTTGGTCGCCGCGACCAGCTGCGGTGAGCCGTCCGCGTCCACGTAGGCGTAGCCCGAGCCGGTGCTGCGGTCGCACACCAGCAGCCGGAACGTGCCCGCCAGCACCGGGTGGTCGACCAGGTGCGCGGCCCCGCGGGTGCGGCGGTCCACCGAGTCCATCAGCTCGAAGTCGGCGGCCGTCCCCTCGCGGACCCGCTCGACGATCGGCAGCGCGGCGCGGTCGAGGACGCCGGTGAGGAACATCTGCGGGTGCAGGGCGAACCCGGCCGCCCGGTACCGGCGCGCCGCGCGCGGGTCGGCGGAGGCGGAGAGCATGCCGCGCAGGCACCCCCGCCCGTGCTGCAGGGCGGCCTCAAGCAGCACCCGGCCGACCCCGCGCCCCTGCAACCCCGGGCGCACGGCGTACGAGGCGAGCAGCCACATCAGCTCGCGCACGTAGGAGACGGCGAACCCGACGATCTCGCCCTCCTGCTCGGCGACCCAGCAGCCGGCCGGGTCGGTGCGCACCAGGTGGGTGGTGCGGGCGATCCACGCCGCGGCCCGGTCCGGCGGGCGCAGCTGCGGGTCGGGCCAGTCGCGCTGATGGGTGCGGCTGTCGAGCTCGTGGAACCCCTGCGCCGAGAGCCGCTCCACGACGGGCACGTCCGCCGGCAAAAGGGGTCGTATCCAGGTGCTCACCATGCGACCCTAGCGAGGGTGAGGGAGATGATCCGGGCGGACGGCCTGGTCAAGCGGTACGGCGACGTGGTGGCGCTCGCCGGCCTCGACCTGAGCGTTCCCGAGGGCACCGTGCTCGGTCTGCTGGGGCCGAACGGGGCGGGCAAGACGACCGCGGTGCGCATCCTGACCACGCTGCTGCGCCCCGACGCCGGCAGCGCCCAGGTGGCCGGCGTCGACGTGGCGCAGGACCCGCAGGGAGTCCGGGCGCGGATCGGCCTGTCGGGGCAGTACGCGGCCGTCGACGAGCACCTGACCGGCTACGAGAACCTGGAGATGGTGGGCCGCCTCTACGGGCTGGGGAGGGTTCGCGCCCGCGTCCGCGCCCGCGAGCTGCTCGAGCGCTTCGACCTCGCCGACGCGGCGGACCGCCCCTCCAAGACCTACTCCGGTGGCATGCGCCGGCGCCTCGACCTGGCCGGCGCACTGGTCGCCGAGCCGGCCGTGCTGGTCCTGGACGAGCCGACGTCCGGGCTGGACCCGCGCAGCCGGATGCAGATGTGGGACGTCATCCGCGAGCTCGTCTCCCACGGGGGCACGCTCCTGCTCACCACCCAGTACCTCGAGGAGGCCGACCGCCTCGCCGACTCCATCGTCGTGATCGACCATGGCCGGGCGATCGCCCGCGGGACCGCGGACGAGCTCAAGCGCGAGATCGGCGGGGAGCAGATCGAGCTGTCGGTCCTCCACCGTGACCAGGCCGAGGTGGCGCGCCGGGTGTTGGCCAGAGTCTCGGGGGCCGAGGTCCGCGTCGGCGACACCGGCCGTGAGCTGTCGACGCCGGTCGAGGGCGGAGCCAGGGCGCTGCGGGAGGTGCTGGCTCTGCTCGAGGCCGAGCAAGTGGCGGTGATGGATGTCGGTCTGCGCCGGCCCACGCTGGACGACGTGTTCCTGGCGCTGACCGGCCACGCCAGCCAGGACGACGCGGGCGCGGAGCGCACGGAGGCCGCCCGATGAGCACCATGTCGCGGATGGCGAGCGACTCCTGGGTGATCTCCAAGCGCAACCTGATCAAGATCAAGCGGGTCCCCGAGGTCCTGGTGTTCGTGCTGATCTCGCCGATCATGTTCGTGCTGCTGTTCGCCTACGTCTTCGGCGGGGCGATCGACCCCGGCGGCGGGGTGAACTACCGGGAGTTCCTGATCGGCGGGATCTTCGCCCAGACGGTGGTCTTCGGCTCGACGTTCACCGGGGCCGGGCTGGCCGAGGACATGCAGAAGGGGATCATCGACCGGTTCCGCTCGCTGCCGATGTCGCGGGCCGCGGTGCTGGTCGGCCGGACCTTCTCCGACATCGTCTACAACCTGCTCTCGATCGTGATCATGGCCCTGACCGGACTGCTCGTCGGCTGGCGGGTGCGTGGCTCGGTCCTCGACGCGCTCGCGGCCTTCGCGCTGCTGCTGCTGTTCGCCTACGCGTTCAGCTGGGTGATGGCGCTGGTGGGGCTGCTGGTGCCGAGCGTCGAGGTCATCAACAACGCCTCGTTCATCGTGATCATGCCGCTGACCTTCGTCTCGAACGCGTTCGTGCCGCTGGAGAGCTTCCCCTCGGGGCTGCGGGTCTTCGTGGAGTGGAACCCGGTCTCGGCGGTCACGCAGGCCGTGCGCGAGCTGTTCGGCAACACCAACCCCACCGTGCCGGTGCCCGACGTGTGGTCCATGCAGCACCCGGTGCTGTACACGCTGGCCTGGGTCGTGCTGATCCTGGTGGTGTTCGTGCCGCTGTCCGTCAGGCAGTACCGCCGCGCCGCCGGCTGAGCCGTGCGGCGAGGATGGGCCCATGCGCGTCCTGATCGCCCCTGACAAGTTCGCCGGCACCCTGACCGCGGTCGAGGCGGCCGAGGCCATCGCCGAGGGCTGGCACCGCCACGCGCCCGACGACGAGCTCGACCTCGCCCCGATGGCCGACGGCGGGCCGGGCTTCGTCGACGTGCTGCACGTGGCGCTGGGCGGCCGGCTGCTGGCGCGCACCGTGCGCGGGCCGCTGGCCGAGCAGGTGCCGGCGGCGGTGCTGCTGGTGGGCGACACGGCGTACGTCGAGAGCGCCCAGGCATGCGGGATCCAGCTGACCGGCAGCCGGCCGGGGGCGGCCGAGCGCGCCACCACCTACGGCGTGGGGGAGCTCCTCGGGCACGCCGTGGACGCCGGCGCGCGCCGCGTCGTGGTGGGCCTGGGCGGCAGCGGCAGCAACGACGGGGGAGCCGGCCTGCTCGCCGCGCTGGGCGCGGAGGCGGACGTCCCGCTCGACCGGGGGGCGCTGGGCCTCGAGGGGATCGGGCGCCTCGACTCGTCCGCCGCCCGGGCCAGGCTCGCGGGCGTCGAGGTGGTCGCGGCCAGCGACGTGGACAGCCCGCTGACCGGGCTGTTCGGGGCGACCAAGACGTTCGGCCCGCAGAAGGGCGTGAGCGAGGACCGGATCGCGGCGGTGGACGGGCTTCTGGAGCGGTTCGCCGTCGTGGTGGACCGCAGGCTCTCGCTGGAGAAGGGCGCCGGCGCGGCCGGCGGGCTCGGCTTCGCGCTGCTGGCGCTGGGCGCGCGGCGCACCCCGGGGGTGGCCCTGGTCGCCGAGGCAGTGGGCCTGGAGCGCCGGGCACGCGAGGCGGACCTGGTGGTGACGGGGGAGGGTGCCTTCGACTTCTCCAGCCGCTCGGGCAAGGTGCCCTACGGGGTCGCGGAGCTCGCCGCGCAGGCGCTGCGGCCCTGCATCGCGCTGGCCGGTCGGGTGCTGGTCGGCTCGCGGGAGATGCGGGCGCTGGGGGTGGAGTCCGCCTACTCCGTGGTGGACCTGGTCGGGGAGGAGGCGGCCCTGGGTCGGCCCCGCGCCGCCCTGGCGGACCTGGCCGCCCGCGTGGCCAGGTCGTGGTCGCCCCGCACGCCTCGGTGATCCGGCGAGCCGATGGCTGCCGAGCGGTGGGGAATAACCGTCGGTGTGCGACCATTGGGAACGGATATGACCGGTGCCGTCCAGCGCCGGGCGACCGAATCTCTAGCCTTTCTTCCAGGGAGCGAACATGACCGAGCAGGTCGAGACCACCGAAGAGCGCCGCACCGACCAGATCAACCTGAGCTCGGTCGCGTCGAGCAAGGTGAAGAGCCTCCTCGAGCAGGAGGGGCGTGACGATCTCGCCCTGCGCATCTCGGTGCAGCCGGGTGGCTGCTCGGGTCTGCGCTACCAGCTCTTCTTCGACGAGCGCACCCTCGACGGCGACGTCACCACCGACTTCGACGGCGTCACCGTCGTGGTGGACCGGATGAGCGTCCCCTACCTCAACGGCGCGACGATCGACTTCGTCGACACCATCGAGAAGCAGGGCTTCACCATCGACAACCCCAACGCCACCGGCTCCTGCGCCTGCGGCGACTCCTTCCACTGAGCGCGCGGCGCCGGGACCTCTGAGCCCGGCGCCCCGCTCGCCCGGCCCCGCTCGCGGGTGACCCGGAACCCACGAGGCCCCCTGCCAAGCGTATTGGCAGGGGGCCTCGTGGCTCCCGAGACGGGAAGCGGTGGGGGTCAGTCGAGATGCAGGTGCAGCGCGCCGGCCAGCCGGGCGGCGGCCTCGCTCACCTTGATCTCGCGCTTGGCGATCTCCCGGGGGAAGTCGGCGTAGTGCAGGCTGGGCGCCCCGGCGACCGCGGCCCGCGCCGCGTGCTGCAGGCGGGGGCTGACGTGGAGGTTCTCGCCGGCCGCGCGGCAGGCGCCGTACAGCTCCTCGGGGGACTCGAAGTCGTCGTAGGCGAGACGGGTGGAGCGGCCGTGCGCTTGGGTCGCGGAGATCATGACCCTGAGATTAGGGGCTACTCCCGGGTACCGACAGCGGTACCGACCGGTAGTGTTGCCAGGCATGTCGCTGCTCATCACCGGATCGATCGCCACCGACCACCTGATGTCCTTCCCGGGACGCTTCTCGGACTCGCTGGTCGTGGACCAGCTCGACAAGCTGTCGGTGTCGTTCCTCGTCGAGGACCTCGAGGTGCGGCGCGGGGGATGCGCGGCCAACATCTGCTTCGGCCTGGGCAACCTCGGCATCGAGCCGGTGCTCGTCGGCGCGGTGGGGGAGGACTTCGTCGACTACCGGGCCTGGCTCGAGCGGCACCACGTCGACTGCAAGGGCGTGCACGTCTCCGAGACGCGTCACACGGCGCGATTCGTGTGCACCAACGACTCCTCGATGGCCCAGATCGCGTCGTTCTACGCCGGCGCGATGAGCGAGGCGCGCGAGATCGAGCTCAAGCCGATCGTGGACCGGGTGGGGGAGCCGGACTTCGTGCTGATCGGGCCCAACGACCCCGAGGGCATGCTGCGCCACACCGAGGAGTGCCGCCAGCGCGGCTACCGGTTCGTGGCCGACCCCTCCCAGCAGCTCGCCTTCGGGGACGGCGCGATGATCCGGCCGCTGATCGACGGCGCCGAGATCCTGTTCTCCAACGAGTACGAGGCCTCGCTGATCACCCAGAAGACCGGCTGGAGCCGCGAGGACGTGCTCTCCCGCGTCGGCACCTGGGTGGTCACCCTCGGGGCCGCCGGGGTGCGCATCGACCGCGAGGGCGCGGTGTCGATCACCGTGCCCGCCGTCCCCGAGATCGCGAAGGTCGAGCCGACCGGGGTCGGCGACGCCTTCCGGGCCGGCTACCTGGCCGCCCTGGCCTGGGGACTCGGCCCTGAGCGAGCCGGGCAGCTCGGCTGCCTGCTGGCGGTCTACGTCGTCGAGCAGGTCGGCACCCAGGAGTACTCGCTCTCGCGCGCGGCCTTCCTCCAGCGCTGCCTCGACACCTACGGCGAGGACGCCGTCGCGGACTTCGAGCCGCACCTGAAGACCTTCCGTCCCTGAGCCTCCCGGCGTGCCCGCGGCAGCGGTGAGCCCCAACGGGCGCCACTGCCAGGGGCGAAGGTCACAGACCCGGCCCTTACGGGTCCCCACCGAGTCATCCGACCCACACTTCGGATAGGGTTTCGCCTATCCGTGATCTTTGAGAGAGAGGCTCGTTCGTGGGTCTGCAGCTCCCCAAGCGCGCGACCAAGTCGGTGAAGCGGCTTGCGCTCAGCGTTGCGCTGGGCACAAGTCTCCTACTGGTCGGCGCGTGCTCGGCCGAGGACGAGGACCAGATCCGTCGTCTGGCCATGCCCGAGCCGGTGACCGAACAGGCACCGGCAATCTTCGACCTCTGGCGTTATGCGTGGCTTGCCGCCATCATCACCGGCATCATCGTCTGGGGCCTGATCTTCTGGGTGATCCGACGCTACCGGCGTCGCCACGCCGACGAGATCCCCGTGCAGACGCGCTACAACCTGCCGCTGGAGATCTTCTACACCATCGCCCCGATCCTGATGGTGATCGTGTTCTTCTACTGGACCGTGACGGTCCAGAACGAGGTCCTCGACGAGGTCCCCGAGCCCGACCGGACCATCGAGGTGGTCGGTCAGCAGTGGTCGTGGACCTTCAACCACGGTCTCGGCGAGCCGGACTTCGACGTCGCTGACGACGAGCCGCGCTACTCCGAGTACGTCGCCGTCGTCGGCACCGGCTCCGAGATCCCCACGCTGGTCCTGCCCGAGGGCGAGACCGTCCAGTTCAACCTGCACTCCCCGGACGTCATCCACTCCTTCTGGGTGCCCGGCTTCCTGATGAAGCTGGACGTCGTCCCCGGACGCATCAACCACTTCCAGGTCACTCCGAACAAGGAGGGCATCTACGCCGGGAAGTGCGCCGAGCTCTGCGGCGTCTACCACTCGCGGATGCTCTTCAACGTCGAGGTCGTGTCGCCCGACGAGTACGAGGACTACCTCGCTGACCTCGAGGAGGTCGGACCGGTCTACTCCGAGCCGCTCCTGGGCGGCTCCGAGCTCAAGACGCAGGACGGCCTGGACACCGAATCTGACGCAGAGGGAGGTCACGAGTGACCACCACAGCAGCACCGGTGCCTCAGAGCGCCGCCGTGCCCGTCCGTCGTAAGACCCTGGGCCAGCACGCGGTCACGCTGATGACCACGACCGATCACAAGCTGATCGGCAAGATGTACCTCGTCACCTCCGTCGTCTGGTTCCTCCTGGGCGGCCTGATGGCTCTGGTGATCCGCTCCGAGCTCGCGTTCCCCGGCCAGCAGGTCGTGAACGAAGAGCTGTACAACCAGATGTTCACCATGCACGGCACGATCATGCTGCTGCTGTTCGCGACGCCGCTGTTCTTCGGCTTCTCGAACGTGATCATGCCGATCCAGATCGGCGCGCCCGACGTGGCGTTCCCGCGGCTGAACATGTTCAGCTACTGGCTCTACCTGTTCGGCGGCCTGATCGCCGCCGCCGGGTTCCTCACCCCGCAGGGCGCGGCCAGCTTCGGCTGGTTCGCCTACACGCCGCTCTCCGACGCCGTGCGCTCGCCCGGCATCGGTGGCGACCTGTGGGTGATGGGCCTGTACATGGCCGGTGTCGGCACCATCCTCGGTGCGGTCAACTTCATCACCACGATCATCTGCATGCGTGCGCCCGGCATGACCATGTTCCGGATGTCGATCTTCACCTGGAACACGCTGATCACCAGCATGCTCGTGCTGATGGCGTTCCCGATCCTCGGTGGCGCGCTGCTGATGCTCGAGGCCGACCGGATGCTCGGGGCACACGTCTTCGACGCGGTGCACGGCGGACCGATCCTGTGGCAACACCTGTTCTGGTTCTTCGGCCACCCCGAGGTGTACATCATCGCGCTGCCGTTCTTCGGCATCGCCAGTGAGATCCTGCCGGTCTTCAGCCGCAAGCCGATCTTCGGCTACGTGGGTCTGGTCGGCGCCACCCTGGCGATCGCGATCCTGTCGGTGGCCGTGTGGGCCCACCACATGTTCGTCACCGGGGCGGTGGACCTGCCCTTCTTCTCGGGCATGACGTTCCTGATCGCGGTGCCCACAGGAGTGAAGTTCTTCAACTGGATCGGCACTATGTGGGGCGGGTCGGTAAGTCTCGACACGCCCATGCTGTGGACGATCGGCTTCCTGACGACGTTCCTCTTCGGTGGCCTGACCGGTGTCATCCTGGCCTCGCCCCCGCTGGACTTCCACGTCTCGGACTCGTACTTCGTGGTGGCGCACTTCCACTACGTGGTCTTCGGCACCGTGGTGTTCGCGATGTTCGCCGGCTTCTACTTCTGGTGGCCGAAGTTCACCGGGCGGATGCTCGACGAGCGGCTGGGCAAGATCCACTTCTGGCTGCTGTTCATCGGCTTCCACCTGACCTTCCTGGTCCAGCACTGGCTCGGCGTCGAGGGCATGCCCCGTCGCTACGCCGACTACCTGCCCCAGGACGGCTTCACCACGCTCAACCAGATCTCCACGGTGGGCGCGTTCCTGCTCAGCCTCTCGATGCTGCCGTTCTTCTACAACGTCTACGTGTCGCGCAACGCCCCGCTGGTGGGCGTGGACGACCCGTGGGGCTGGGGCCGCTCCCTGGAGTGGGCCACCAGCTCGCCGCCGCCGCGGCACAACTTCCACTCGCTCCCGCGGATCCGCTCGGAGTCGCCGGCCTTCGACCTCCACCACCCGGAGATCGCGGTCATGGAGCTGCGGACCAACGCGGCAGAGGGCACGAGCACGCCGTCGGACTCCCCTGAGGTGTCCGGTCGCGAGGAGATGCTGCAGGAGCGCCTCGCCGGCAACACCGACGAGCGCGGCACGGAGGAGAAGAACTGATGAAGGCCGAAACCTGGATCTTCGGGATCACCACGATCTTCTTCGCACTGGTCGCGCCCGCGTACTGGTTCATCAGCGGCGACTGGACCGGGACCTCGGCCCTGGTCATGGCCTTCCTGCTGGTGGCGATGATCACCCTGTACCTGGGCTTCCACGCCTCCCGGATGGACGCCCGTCCGGAGGACCGCAAGGACGGCGACATCGCGGAGGGCGCCGGCGAGCTCGGCTTCTTCCCGCCGTACTCGTGGTGGCCGCTGTGGTGCGCCCTGGCCTTCTCCACGGTGACGCTCGGCGTCGTCGTCGGATGGTGGCTGGCGATCATCGGCAGCGCCTTCGGCGTGATCACGCTGGCCGGCTGGGTCTTCGAGTACTACCGCGGGGAGCACGCTCACTGAGCCCTCCCGGCGCCGCCACGGCCCCGACCGACACCCCCAGGGGTGACGGTCGGGGCCGTGTCTGTTGGGGGTGCGGCCGCTACCCTGGGTGAGGCACTGCTCGCTCCTCCCGGGGGAACCCACATGATTCGAGCTCGAGCCCTTCGCGGCACCTCTGCTTCTGCGCGCCCCACTCGGGCGCCGGCGACCGTCCTGGCGGGGGTGCTCTGTGTCGTCCTGACGGCCTGCTCAGGCAGCTCCGGCTCCGACGGCGACTCCCCGGACGGCGGCCCTGCCGCCAGCCCCGAGGCGGCGCCGGTGGAGGTCACCACCGACGTCGGCAAGGGCACCGCCGTGCCGGTCGACCACCTGGTGACGGTGCGCGCCGAGGGGGGCACGCTGCGTTCCGTGGTGGTCCGCGGTGGCGGCGACCGGGTCGCGGGCGAGCTGGCGAAGGACGGTGCGTCCTGGAAGGCCACCGAGCGCCTGGAGCCGGGCACGTCGTACGTCGCCCGCACGGTGGTCGAGCGCACGGACGGCAGCACCGAGCGCGCGCGCTCCCGCTTTCGCACCGTCGACCTGACGCTGGACCAGCAGACCTACCCCTCGGTGGCGCCGTTGGCGGGGGAGACCGTGGGCGTGGGGATGCCGGTGATCGTCACCTTCGACGTCGCGGTGCGCGACAAGGCCTCGATCGAGCGTCACCTGAGCGTCACCAGCTCGCCGCGCCAGGCCGGAGCGTGGCACTGGATCAGCGACACCGAGGTGCACTGGCGCCCGCGGGCCTACTGGAAGCCCGGGACCGAGGTCAGCGTCGACGTGGACGTCAACAGCGTCCCGGCGGGCGGCGGCGTCTACGGCCAGGAGAGCCGCAGCGTCGCGTTCACCGTCGGCGACTCGGTGGTGCACAAGATCGACGTGGCCGGCCACCAGATGCGCACGCTGGTCAACGGTGAGGTCGCCCGGACGATCCCGATCAGCGGGGGCAAGCCTGGCTTCGAGACCCGGTCCGGGACCAAGGTGATCATGGAGAAGCACCGCACCAAGCGGATGGACGCCGCCACCACCGGCATCGACGAGAGCGACCCGGAGTACTACAACATCGAGAACGTCGAGTACGCCCTGCGGGTCACCCACTCCGGCGAGTTCCTGCACGCCGCACCCTGGTCGGTCGGCTCCCAGGGTGCCGCCAACGTCAGCCACGGCTGCGTGGGGATGAGTACCTCCGACGCCGCCTGGGTCTATGAGATGACCAATCGGGGGGACGTCGTCGAGGTCACCGGCACCCAGCGCCAGATGACTCTGGAGAACGGCTACGGCGACTGGAACCTCCCCTTCAGCGAGTACAAGAAGGGCTCCGCCCTCAGCTGACCCCCAGCCACGCCACCCACACCCCAGCTGGTCCCCAAGTCCCCATCTGACCCCCAAGCCCCCCAGCTGGCCCCCAAGCCCCCCACCTGGCCCCCAAGCCCCCCAGCTGGCCCCCCAGCTGGACCCCAAGCCCCCAGCTGGACCCCAAGGCCCCAGGTGGGCCCCAAGGCCCGCGACCCGTCATTCCCTCGACCAGACACGCCGGGGTTGGCGTAGCGAGTGACGGGTCGGCGGGCCTGGGCGCTGGTGCATGGACCCGAGCGGCGTGGACTCCTCTCACAGCCGGCCAGGGTGCTCCCGGGGTGCGTGGCCATGCGCACACGGGCGGTGGTGCACATCGCCACGTACGGCGCGCGCGGACGTCGCCAGGTCCACGTCGGCGAGGCGTGGCGCCGTGGCGCGCCGTACGCCGGCGGTGGTGAGAACGCCAGGGTGACGAGAGTGCCTGACGCGCCATAGGGGACAGAACGGGCCTGCCTGCTCGACAGGCTCCATGGGCCCCGCTGCCGACGGCTTACCCCCACTCACGGCCCGTGAGCCGTCACTCGCGCCGGCAGGTACGGCGTGTCTGGTCGAGGGAGTGACGGGTCGCGGTGGGGGAGGGGTGGGGGGGTGGGGGTGGGTGGGGATGCAGAAGGGCCCCGGACGCTGGTGCGTCCGGGGCCCTTCTGTGGTGGAGCGGTGGATCAGTGCTTGCGGAGCTCCTCGCCCTTCACCGGGTGGTGGCCGTCGAACTGGTGGCCGTCGACCACGCGGTCCTCGTAGGGCGCCTCGAGCTCGTGCTCGTGGTCGACCTCGTGGTGCGCCGCCTCGAGCTCGGCCCGGGTCGGCTTCTGCACGTTGTCGGCGTACATCAGGCGGGAGAGCCGGCCCCGGAGCTTGTCGAAGCGCTTCGGGGGAGCGGCCACGCCGTTGGCGTCCGTGGTCGCACCGGGCACGTAGACCTCTTCGCGATCGCGGGCGGTCATCGTGTAGGTCCGCGCCACGTCGAGCGGCTCGTGACGCTCGGAGTAGCTGCCCTCGGGCGAGCGCATGATGATGCCGGTCTCGTAGCCGTGGAGCAGGTCCTCCTCGTCCTTGCGCTGCAGGGAGATGCACCAGCGGCGGGTGATCCAGAACGCGATGACCGGACCCAGGAAGACCATCACCCGCATGAAGTAGGTGATCTGGTTGATGCTCAGGTCCATCTTGATCGCGATGATGTCGTTGCCGCCGGCGGCCCAGAGCAGACCGTAGAAGGTCATCAGGGCGACCATCACCGCGGTGCGGGTCGGCGCGTTGCGCGGGCGCTGGAGCAGGTGGTGCTCGCGCTTGTCACCGGTGATCCACGCCTCCAGGAACGGCAGCAGGATCAGGATGACCAGCATCAGAACCGGGAGGATCAGGATCGGCAGCATGACGTTCCAGCTGAGCGTCACGCCCAGGAACTCCGACTCCCAGCCCGGGATGATCCGCAGCGCACCGTCGGGCCAGCCCATGTACCAGTCGGGCTGGGAGCCCGCGGTCACCTTGGACGGGTCGTAGGGGCCGTACTTCCAGACCGCGTTGATGGTGGTGGTCGCGCCCATCACGGCGATGACACCGAAGACGATGAAGAAGAAGCCGCCGGCCTTCGCCATGTAGACGGGCAGCATCGGGAAGCCGACCACGTTCTTCTCGGTACGGCCGGGGCCGGGCCACTGGGTGTGCTTGTGGTAGACGAGCAGCAGCATGTGGGCGGCGATCAGGGCCAGCAGCAGGCCCGGGATCAGCAGCACGTGCACGATGTAGAGCCGCGGGATGATCGCGTCACCGGGGAACTCGCCGTCGAACAGGAAGAACGACATGTAGGTGCCGACGATGGGCGCGGACTTCATGAACCCGTCGGCCGCCCGGACGCCGGTGCCGGAGAGCAGGTCGTCGGGCAGGGAGTAGCCGGTGAAGCCCTCGAGCGTGCCGAGCAGCAGCAGCAGGCAGCCGATCACCCAGTTGAGCTCACGGGGCTTGCGGTGCGCGCCGGTGAAGAACACGCGCAGCAGGTGGATCATCATCGACGCCACGAAGATCGTGGCCGCCCAGTGGTGCATCTGGCGCATCAGCAGGCCGCCGCGGACGTCGAAGGAGATGTCCAGGCTGGAGGCGAAAGCCTCCGACATGTGCAGGCCGCGCAGCTGGTCGTAGCTGCCCATGTACTCGACCTCGGCCATGCTGGGCCGGAACCACAGCGTCAGGAAGACGCCGGTGAGGAGCAGGACCACGAAGCTCCACAGGGCGATCTCGCCCAGCATGAAGGACCAGTGGTCGGGGAAGACCTTGCGGAGGTTCTTCTTGGCCATCCCGGCCAGGCCGAGACGCTCGTCGGCCCAGTTGGCGACCGCGGCGCCCTTGCCGGGCTTCTTGACGGTTGCCGCCGTAGTGGCGTTGGTCTTTGCGACGGACATGATCAGCCACGCTCCCAGAAGCTCGGGCCCACGGGCTCGGTGAAGTCGCTCTGCGCGATGAGGTAGCCCTCCGAGTCGACGGCGAGCGGCAGCTGCGGCAGCGGACGCGCCGCAGGTCCGAAGACCACCTTCGCGGAGTCGGCGAGGTCGAACGTGGACTGGTGACAGGGGCAGAGCAGGTGGTGGGTCTGCTGCTCGTAGAGCGAGATCGGGCAGCCCACGTGGGTGCAGATCTTCGAGTAGCACAGGATGCCCTCGACCGACCAGTTCTCCCGGCCGGGGCCGGGGATGATCTCGTCGGGCTCCATACGCACCAGGACGATCGACGCCTTGGCCTTGTGGACCTGCAGCTCGACGCCTTCGATGTGCTCGGTCCACAGCGCGATCGGCTGACCGTTGATCAGGTCGCCGATCTCCATGTCCGAGACCTTGATCGGGGTGCCGAGGACGTCGCGGGCGACGCGCATCCCCTTGTCCCAGATCGTGTGGTAGAGGCTGTCACCGGGCAGCGGGCCGAGGTCGCGAAGCGCGACGACGGCCGGGATGCCGAGCATGCCCAGCGCACCCAGCAGGGTGTTGCGCACCAGCGGGCGGCGGCCGATGCCGGACTCCTCGAGCCCGTCACTGAGCGCCTGGAGCGTGGCGGCGCGGTCCTCCTCGGAGGAGGCGGCCGGGTGACGCATCTCGACCATCTCGTGGTCGGCCATGAGCTTGCGGGCCCACTGGATGATGCCGATGCCGATACCCAGCAGGGCGCCGGCCAGGGTCAGGCCCAGGGCGAGCGTCGAGGCGCCCATCCCCAGGAACGTGGTGGGGTCCTCGCCGATGTCGATGGTGAAGTAGGCGACGACGAACAGGATGGCGCAGATCATCGAGAAGACGAACAGTGCAGCCACCTGGCGCTCGGCGCGCTTCTCGGCCCGGGGGTCGACGTCGGTCGGGCGCCACTGGTGTGGCGGTAGACCGGGGTCGGCGATCGGGTCCGGGGCCGGGACGGCCGGAAGGGTTTCGTCGTGGGTGCTCACGATGCCAGCTTGTCCTTCTTAGAGCGGGTGGTGTGGGCAGCGATCCAGACGGCGAAGGCGACCAGGCCACCGATACCGAAGATCCAACCGAAGAGGCCCTCGGTCACGGGACCGAGCGAGCCCAGGGTGAAGCCGCCGTAGTTGGGCTCTGCCTCGAGGGACTTGAGGTAGGCGATGACGTCGCGCTTGTCCTCGGGGGCGAGGTTGCCGTTGGAGAAGACCGGCATCTGGGTCGGCCCGGTGAGCATGGCCTCGTAGATGTGCTTCTCGTCCACGCCGGACAGCTTCGGCGCGTACTTGCCGCGGGGCATCGCCCCGCCGGCGCCGGCATAGTTGTGGCAGGCGGTGCAGTTGGTCAGGAAGATCTGGCCGCCGTTGACGATCGCGGCTTCGCGCTCGTCGTCGGTGAGGCCCTCGATGCTGTAGTCGGCCTCGTCGGGGATGTCCGGTCCGACGCCGAGGGAGGCGACGTAGGCGGACAGGGCCTCGCGCTCCTCGTCGTTGTACACGGCCGGCTTGGCAGGTGCCTGGACGCCCGGCTGCACCAGCGGCATCCGGCCGGTGCCGACCTGGAAGTCGACGGCGGCGGCGCCCACGCCCACCAGGGACGGGCCGATCTGGTTGCCGTTCTGGGTGAGGATGCCCTCGCCGTTCTTGCCGTGGCAGTAGGCACAGCCCACCAGGAAGAGCTCGCGCCCCTCCTCGACCAGTGCTGGGTCGGCCTCGGCCTTCTCCGCCTGAGCGGGGGAGAACGCGGTATACAGCCCACCGGTGAGCACCAGTCCGAGCAGCATGACGATCAGGCCCGCCAGACGACCGCGGCGATGCCGCGAGATTCGTCCGACTGAGCGGTTCAAGAGACGCACATTGAGTCCTAGCTTGAGCAGGGTCGGGCTGTTACTTGATCAGGTAGATGGTCGCGAACAGACCGATCCACACCACGTCCACGAAGTGCCAGTAGTACGACACGACGATCGCGCTCACGGCCTGCTCGTGGGTGAACTTGCGGGCCAGGTAGGTCCGCCCGAGCACCAGGAGGAAGGCGAAGAGTCCGGCGGTCACGTGGATGCCGTGGAAGCCGGTCGTGAGGTAGAACATCGAGCCGTAGGCCGAGTCCTGGATCGTGATGCCCTCGTGGATGAGCTCGGCGTACTCCGTCGCCTGGCCGGCGATGAAGATCGCGCCCATGATGAAGGTCAGCGCGAACCACTCGCGCAGACCCCAGCCCTTGACGTTGAGGAGACCACCGGTGCGCCCGACCTGACCGCGCTCGGCCGCGAAGACGCCGAGCTGGCAGGCCACGGAGGACAGGACCAGGATCGTGGTGTTGGCCGCGGCGAACGGGATGTTCAGCGCGTCGGTGTTCTGCTGCCAGAGCTCCGGGCTGACCGAGCGGATCGTGAAGTACGCCGCGAAGAGCGCGGCGAAGAACATCAGGTCGCTCGCGAGCCAGATGATCGTGCCGACGCTGACCATGCTCGGTCGGTCGAGGTGCCCGTGCAGCCGGGATGCCGGAATCGCTGTTGCTGTCGCCACGCGGAGCATTATGTCCTGACTAGGACCGAAGGGCACCCCACCCCCCTGTCTTTAGGCGTCATAAACTTCACAGCGTGGTGTTCACAGCGTGGCAAGCGAGTCCGAATCTGCCGGAGTTCACCCTAGGGCGGATCTTCACCGAGTGGGGGATCGATCCCTTCCTCTTCGTGGCGACCGTGTGGGTGGCCGGTCTCTACCTGGTCGGGGTCTCGGTGCTGCGGCGCCGCGGGGACAAGTGGCCGTTGGGGCGCACGCTCGCCTTCGTGGTCGGCGGGATGGGCTCGTTCTACGTCGCCACCCAGTCCGGGATCGGCGCCTACGACACCACCCTGCTCAGCGTGCACATGGTCCAGCACATGGTGCTCTCGATGGTGGTGCCGCTGTTCCTCGCGCTCGGCGCCCCGGTCACCCTCGCCCTGCGCACCCTCCCGTCGCGGCCGCGTCGCTGGCTGCTGGCGGTGCTGCACTCGCGGGTGGCGAAGGTGCTGTCCTTCGCGCCGCTGGCGTTCTTCCTCTACGTCGCCTCGCCGTGGGCCCTCTACTTCACCGGGTGGTACGACGCGAGCCTGCGCTCGACGTACGTGCACGAGATGATGCACGTCCACCTGGTGCTCGTCGGCGCGCTGTTCTTCTGGCCCCTGATGGGCATCGACCCGGTGCCCGGTCGGGTCTCGGAGCCGTTCCGGCTGGTGCTCACGTTCCTCACGCTGCCCTTCCACGCCTTCCTCGGCGTCACGATCATGGCGCAGGAGGCGCTGATCGGCGCGGAGTGGTACGCCGCGCTGCGCGAGGGGCCGATGGGCTCGTGGCTGCCGGACGCGGCGGACGACCAGCACGTGGCGGGCGGGATCCTGTGGGCCTCGGGCGACCTGATCGGCCTGATCTTCTTCGGGGTCCTGTTCGTCCAGTGGGTGCGCTCCTCGGCGAAGGAGGCGGTCCGCGAGGACCGCAGGCTGGACCGGTTGGAGGCCCAGGAGAGAGCGCGCGCAACGGCGGCGGCAGGCGAGGGATAGCATCGGGGTGTGAGTGACACCATGCCGAAGTCCGCGCCGCTGAAGGTCCTCGTCTACAGCGACGACGTCAACACCCGCCAGCAGGTCATCCTGGCCCTCGGGCGGCGCCCGCACCCCGACCTCCCCGAGCTGGAGTACGTCGAGGTGGCCACGGAGCCGGTCGTCGTGCAGCAGATGGACGCCGGCGGCATCGCGCTCGCGATCCTCGACGGCGAGGCCGTGCCCGCCGGCGGGATGGGCATCGCCAAGCAGATGAAGGACGAGATCTTCGAGTGCCCCCCGATCCTGGTGCTGACCGGTCGCCCGCAGGACGCCTGGCTGGCCACCTGGTCGCGCGCGGAGGCGGCGGTGCCGCATCCCCTCGACCCGATCCAGCTGGCGCAGACCGTCGTCTCGCTGCTGCGCTCCCGCGTGCCCGCTCGCGCCTGATGGCGTCCGGCCACCGGCCGCTCGGCTGGTCCGACGTCCTGACCACCCTGGTCGCGGGGCAGGACCTGTCCCGCGAGCAGGCCGTCTGGGCGATGGGGGAGATCCTCGCCGGGGAGGCGTCGCCGGCCCAGATCGCCGGGTTCGCGGTTGCGCTGCGGGCCAAGGGCGAGACGGTCGACGAGGTGGCCGCGCTGGTCGAGGCCACGTTGGCGCAGGCCACGCGCATCGAGGTTCCGGGCCGGCTGCTCGACGTGGTGGGCACCGGCGGCGACCGCTCGTTCTCGGTGAACATCTCCTCGATGGCCGCGATCGTGGCCGCCGGCGCCGGTGCCCGCGTCGTCAAGCACGGCAGCCGCTCGGCCTCGTCGAAGTCCGGCAGCGCCGACGTCCTCGAGGCGCTCGGCATCCGGCTCGACCTGCCGCCCGCGCGGGTCGCGGCCGTGGCCGAGGAGGCCGGCATCACGTTCTGCTTCGCCGCGGCCTTCCACCCCGCCCTGCGCTACGCGGCGGTGCCGCGGCGCGAGCTGGGCATCGCCACCACCTTCAACATCCTGGGCCCGCTGATCAACCCCGCCGCCCCGGCCGCCCAGGCGATCGGCTGCGCGGATGAGCGGATGGCCCCGGTGATGGCCGGCGTGTTCGCCGCCCGCGGCGTCGACGCGTGGGTGGTGCGCGGCGACGACGGGCTCGACGAGCTCACCACGACCACGACCTCGCGGATCTGGCAGGTCCGCGACGGCGCGGTGCGCGAGGCGACGCTGGACCCGCGCGAGCTCGGCTTCACCCTGGTGCACGCCGACGCCCTGCGGGGCGGGGACACCGAGCACAACGCCGACGTCGTACGGCGGCTGCTGGCCGGTGAGCAGGGGCCGGTGCGCGAGGCCGTCGTGCTCAACGCCGGGGCGGCGCTGGCCGTGCACGAGGGCGCCGAGGGCGCCCCTCTCGACGTGCTCGGTGCCGGGATCGAGCGGGCCCGGGAGTCGCTGGACAGCGGCGCGGCCGGCGACGTGCTGGAGCGCTGGGTGGCGGCCTCCTCGGCCTGAGACCCCGGCGGCGCCGGCGCCCGCCTCGCTCAGAGGTTGAGCACGTAGGCGTCGCCGTCCGCGCGGAACCCGACGTCGAGCCGGTCGTAGTAGGGCTCGCTCATCTGCGGGTTGGTGACCACCTGGTGGTAGCCGCGGTCGCGGAGCTGGCCGCTGGGGCGCCAGACGAACTCCCCGGGGGAGAAGTCCCGGTAGCGCGGCGTCACGTAGTCGAGCAGCACGTGGGCGCGGTCGCCCTCCCCGCGCAGCAGCACCACCCCCACCGTCTCGTCGCCCTTCTGCACGAGGTAGGCGAGCCGGTCGGGCGCGCAGTGGTCCCAGACGAAGTCCGGCTGGTGCTTGAGGATGTCGGCGCCGTGCACCCGCAGCAGGTGGCGCAGGTACTCGTCCTCGGGAGCGACCTCGAGGACCGTGTAGGCCGTTTCGTCGTGCCGCTCGCGGCTCAGTTGGGCGATGAACCAGACGTTGATGACGCTGAGCACGACGTTCATGGCGACCATCGGCCAGATCTCGAGCAGCCCGTTGAAGACGATCAGCGTCAGGCAGGCGACGAGGTTGAGGATGCGGAAGCGGAGCACCCGGGCCTGCAGCAGCGACAGGACCAGCAGGGCGGAGCCGCTCCAACCGAGGACGTCCAACCAGTGCGCGCAGAGCCAGGTCACGGCTGCAGGCTACTGCTGCGAGGCCCTCAGTCGAGGCCCAATGCGAATGCTGCCTCGAGGTCGTGGTTGGAGTAGGCACGGAAGGCGATGTGGGTCTCGGTCGCGGTCACCCCGTCGACCTTGTTCAGCCGATCGGCGACCACGGCGGCGACGTCCTCGTGGTTGCGCACCCGGACCAGCGCGATGAGGTCGATCTGCCCGGTGACGGAGTAGACCTCGCTCACGCCGTCCAGGGCGGCGATCGCCTCGGCAACCTCGGGGATGCGGGAGACGTCGGCCTTCACGAAGACGATGGCGGTGATCATGGGGACACGTTAGCGCCGCCACCACCCGTCGTCGCTCAGCGCACGGGCTGGTGCACCGGGGCCAGCGCGCGTCGCTCCTCGAAGGGGACCAGGGTGAGCTTGGACTGGTGCACGGCGTCGTGCAGCGCCAGGTGGCGGGTGGCGCCCTGCACCGGGCAGCTCCACTCGCCGTCGACCTCGACCAGGCGCACGCCCGGCGACTCCAGCCAGCGCAGGATCCGCTCGGTCTCCTCGGCGGACGCGGCGGGCACCGGGCCGAGGCCCGGGGGCACCGTCTCTGCGCTGGCGCGCAGCTCGGCGACGTACTGGTGGGCGTCGGCGCCCGGGGGGATCACCCCGGCGGTGCCCAGCCGGCCGTGCCGTACGACGTGCACCGCCCACCGGCCGTCGTCCTCGCGCCGGGCGGCCACCACCTCGGCGCAGCGGGTCAGGGCGCTGAGCCGCTGCGTCCGGGCGGCGGCGCGGATGAAGGCCGCCAGCCGGTCGCGGTGGGCGCCCGCCTCCTCGAAGCGCTCGTCGAGGGCCAGGGCGCTCATCCGGGCGTTGATCGCCTCGACCACCTCGTCGGGTCGGCGCAGCAGGGTGTCGCGCAGCCGGCCGACCACGGCGCCGTACGCGTGCTCGTCGACACTGCCGTCGCACGGCGCCAGGCACTTGCCCATCTCGGCCAGCACGCACGCCGAGCGGGACGGCAGACGCGGCAGCCGGCCACCGCACTGACGCACGGGGAACGTGTCGTGCAGCGCGGAGAGGCACTTCTCGGCCGTCTTGCGCGAGGAGAACGGGCCCAGGTAGTCGGCCTCGTCGTCGAGCACCCGGCGCACCAACGACAGCCGCGGCCACGTCTCGCGGGTCAGCTTCAGGAAGTGCACCTTCTCGGGGAAGCGCGAGCGGCGGTTGTAGCGCGGCTTGTGCTCCGCGATCAGCCGCAGCTCGCGGACCTCCGCCTCGAGCGGGGTCGCGCACTCGAGGCCGGTGACGGTGGCGGCCAGGTTGACCATCTCGCCCATCCGCGACCGCGTCTCGGAGGCGGTGAAGTAGGAGCGGACCCGGGTCCGCAGGTCGCGGGAGGTCCCGACGTAGAGCACCTGGGAGCGCTCGTCACGGAAGAGGTACACGCCCGGGGCGTGGGGCAGGGCCTCGGCCAGGTGGCGCTTCTTGCGCTGGGCGGTGCTGACCCGCGAGGAGAAGGTCTGCAGCTCCTCCAGGGTGTGCACGCCGAGCCCGCCGAGCCGCTCCATCAGCCCGTGCAGCACGTCGACGGTGGCGCGGGCGTCGGACAGGGCGCGGTGGTTGGGGGTCGTCGAGGCCCCGAACAGCACCGCGAGGGACGACAGCTTGCAGTTGGGCGCGTCGTCGCGGGTGATCACCCGCCGTGCCAGCCGGGCGGTGTCCAGCACCTCGAAGGCCGGCCAGGCCCGCCCCTGGGCGGCCGCGAAGTGCTTGAGGAAGCCGACGTCGAACGGCGCGTTGTGGGCGACCAGGACGCAGCCGGCCGCGAACTCGAGGAAGGCGGGCAGCGCGGAGTCGATGGCGGGCGCGTCGGCGACCATCGAGTTGCTGATGCCGGTCAGCACCGCGATGAACGGGGGGATCGCGGTGTGCGGGTTGACCAGGGTCTGGAACTCGCCGAGGACCTCGCCGCCCCGGACCTTGACCGCGCCGATCTCGGTGATCATCGAGCCGCCGGCGGCGGAGCCGCCGGTGGTCTCGAGGTCCACCACGCAGAAGGTGAGGTCGCGCAACGGTCGGCCCAGCTCGTCGAAGCTGCGTTGAGACTCCCAGCGGCTGGTCGCACTCTGAACGGCACTGCTCATGGCGGTGACGCTAGAGGCGGCCACCGACAATGCGGGTCAGGACGCGCGCATAGGGTGGCCGTGTGACCCAGGCCCCGCATCTGCCCGGCGTGCTGCGAGCCCGCGTCGTCGCGCTCGCGGCACAGGTGCTGCCCGAGGTCACCACGCTGCCGCCCGCCCTGCGCAAGGTCGCGGCCTTCGCCCCGCAGCGCCGGGCCAGGCTGGGAGCGACGGCGATCGAGCGGGCGCTCGGCGACGACGCCTTCAGGACCGCGGTGGCCACCCAGCTCGCCGCCGTGTCGCCGCTGGCCGCGGCGGTGCGGGCCGGGCAGACGGGGGCGCACGACGGCGGCGACCGCGACGGCGACGACGTGGAGGTCGGGGCGCTCATCTGGCTGCTGCGGCCGGCGGGGTGGTGCGAGCAGCTCGAGGAGGTCGTGGGACGTCTGGAGCAGCGCGCGGAGGCCCTCGCCGAGCAGCGGGAGTCGGCGGCCCTGGCGCAGCTGGCGCGCAGCCTCGAGGACGCCGAGGCGCTCAACCGCGAGCTGCGCGCCGAGCACCGGCGCACGGTCGAGGAGCTGAAAGCGGAGAACGCGTCGTTGCGGCGCAAACTGGGGGAGTCCCGGCTTGCGGAGCGCAGGGCCCGCGAGAGCGTGGCCGCGGCGAGCAACGAGGTCGCGGGCGCCTCGGCCCGGGTGGAGTCGGTGGTCTCGGCCGCGGAGGCCGAGAACCGGCGACTGCGTCGGCGCATCGAGGAGCTCGAGGGCGCGCTGGCCGCCGCGCGTCGCGCCGGCCGCGACGCGCAGGAGAGCGCCACCCTGCGGGCCCGGGTGCTGCTGGACACCCTGCTGGACTCCGCGCACGGGCTGCGCCGCGAGCTGGGCCTGCCCACCGCCTCGGGCTCTCCCGGCGAGCGGCTGGAGGCGGAGCTCGCCGCGGACGGGCAGCGGGGAGCGGCGCCGATCCCGGCGGCTCCGGCGCCGACCCCGGCGCTGCTCGAGCAGCTGTTGGCCATGCCCCGCGCCCGGCTCATCGTCGACGGCTACAACGTGAGCAAGAGCGCCTGGCCCGACTCCTCGCTGGACGCGCAGCGAGCGCGGCTGCTGAAGGCTCTCGCCCCCGTCGCCGCCCGTGGTGGCGCGGAGACCACGGTCGTCTTCGACGCCGCCTCCTCGACCACGCGGCCGCCCGCCACCGCGCCGCGGGGCGTGAAGGTGCTGTTCAGCCCGGTGGGGGTGATCGCCGACGACGTGATCCGCGACCTGGTGGCGGCCGAGCCGGGCGGCCGGGTGGTGGTGGTGGTCTCCAGCGACCGGGAGGTGGCCCGCGACGCCGCGCGCAACGGCGCCCGGCCGGTGCCCGCGGAGGTCCTGGTGCAGCTGCTGACCCGACAGCAGTAGAGGTCCCGGGGCGCCCGCGGGGCGTTCGTACGCCGGCGCGACACGCCGGGGGAGGCGGCTGGGGGCCGCATTGTCGGTGGCCCCTGCGAGCGTCCCCGACATGACGACACGAATCGACTGCGACGACTGCCAGGTGCGGGGGCTGCACTGTCACGACTGCGTGGTGACGGTGCTGCTCGGGCCGCCCCCGGAGCTGGAGTTCGACGACGACGAGCAGCGTGCCCTCGGCATCCTCGCGCAGGGAGGCCTGGTGCCGCCGTTGCGGATGGTGCGGCCGGCCACCGGCCCCCAGGTCGAGTCCGCGTGAGACGCCACACGCGTGGGCCCGAGCCGGCGAGGTGGCGACGGCCACTGCGGCGGGCGCGCCCGGGCGGTCAGGCGGCGCGTTGACCGGGTGGGTGGCCCGGGTGGACCGGCCAGCTGGACCGGACAAGTGGGCGGAATCACGTTTGGGTTGTGGTGGACGGTTTGCCGCTGCCGCGACGGCGCACTAACGTGAGCCGCTGGTGCCCGTGGAAGCAGATCAGACCGATCTGCGCGGGCGCCGCGCCGAGTTCGGGGCTGTTCAGCTCACGCTGAGAAGCTCCGGAGCCGGGGAACCACGTTTCCCCTGGGGTGAATCCATCGCAAGGCGCGCGCACGTGCGCGTGGAGCGGTGGTAGGGCAGTCGTGCCCGAATCCGTCAGCTCACCCGGTAGGCGTACGACACGCAAGGGAGAACGCCCGCTCGTGCTTCACGGCCGGAAGCGACTCATCAGTGCCCTCACGGGCATCACAGCCATCATCGCGGTCGGGCTGGTCCCCGCCACCCCCTCCTACGCCGAACCGGACCTCGACACCGTCAAGGAGCGCGTCGACCGGCTCTACCACGAGGCCGAGCAGGCCTCGGAGCGCTACAACGACGCCAAGATCGAGCTGGCCGAGCTGACCAAGGACCTCGACTCGCTCAAGGCCGACGAGAAGCGCCAGGCCAAGGACCTCGCGGGCGTGCGCGAGCAGGTCCAGGAGTCGGTCGTGCGTCAGTACCAGGGTGAGTCGATCTCCACCGTGGGCCAGGTCGTCGTCTCCGAGGACCCCGAGTCGTTCCTCTCCCAGCTCTCGACCATGTCGACGTTCAACGACATGCAGACCGGCCTCTTCGACGACTACTCCACCGAGCTCGAGGCCCTCGACATCCGCCGCGAGGCCACCGAGGAGCGCGTCGAGGACATCGACGCCACCAAGAAGCGCCTCGGCAAGGAGAAGGCGGCGATCGACGCCAAGGTCGAGCAGGCGGAGAAGCTGCTCAACGAGCTCGAGGCCGAGGAGCGCGAGCGGCTGACGCGGACGGCCTCGCGCAGCGAGACCCGGCTGCCCGCTGACGCTCCCGCGGCCTCCGGTCGCGCGGGCGCGGCCATCCAGTACGCCATGGCGCAGGTGGGCGACGCCTACGTCTACGGTGCCGCCGGCCCCGACGCGTTCGACTGCTCGGGACTGACGATGATGGCCTGGGCGCAGGCCGGGGTCGGTCTCCCGCACTCCTCCAGCGGCCAGTCCGGCTCGGGCACGCGGGTCTCCTCCGACGACCTGCAGCCCGGTGACCTGGTGTTCTACTACAGCCCGATCAGCCACGTCGGGATGTACATCGGCAACGGCCAGATCGTGCACGCCGCCAACCCGGGCTCGGGTGTGACGGTCGCGGGCGTCTTCTCGATGCCCTTCTCCGGCGCGGTTCGCCCTGGCTGACCCCGTCTCGTCGAAGGCCGGCCGTCCACTTCGGTGGATGGTCGGCCTTTCGCTGTCCCTGGCACTGCTCGCCGCCCTGGTCGTCGCGTTGCTGCGCGACGACGCGTACGTCGCCGATCCCGGTGCCTCCCCGGCCCCCACGGTGAGCGCCGGAGCCGCCGCGAAGGCGCTCGCCGACCTGGTCGACGCCGTACGCGCGGGCGATCCGGAGGCGGCGGCCTCGCTGGCCGGTGCCGAGGACGCGGCCGCGGCGCCGCTGCTGCGGGCGGTCGTCGCCAACGCCGAGGCCCTCGACGTCACCGACTTCTCGCTGCGCTACGTGGACGAGACCGACACCTCGGGCGTCGACGGGGCCTGGTCGGCCGCCGTCGCGGCGACCTGGCGCTTCCGCGGCTTCGACCGGACGCCGGCCCGGGCCGAGATCGTGGTGGACTTCCGGGCCGAGGGCCCCGGCGTCGAGGTCACCGGCATCGGCGGTGAGCAGGGCCGCTCGCCGCTGTGGCTCACCGAGGAGCTCGAGGTGCGTCGCAGCCCCACCACGCTGGTGCTGGTGGCCGGGACCCCGGATCGGGCCGACGCCTACGCGCGGCGCGCAGTGCGCTCGGTCGCCGTGGTCGGGGCGGTGCTGCCCCGGTGGCGTCCGCGGCTGGTGGTCGAGGTTCCCCGCTCCGCGGACGCGCTGCACCGCAGCGTCGGTGCCCCCGAGGGCGCCTACGACGCGGTGGCGGCGGTGACCACCACCGTGGACGGGTCGCTCAGCCCGACGGCGCCCACCCACGTGTTCGTGAACCCCGACGTCTACGACAGGCTGCGCGGCCACGGCGCCCAGGTGGTGATGAGCCACGAGGCGGCGCACGTCGCCACCGGCGCCGCCACCTCCGCGTCGTTGCCGCTGTGGCTGCTCGAGGGGTTCGCCGACCACGTCGCCCTGCGCGACGTCGGGCTGCCGCTGACCACGACGGCCGCTCAGATCGTCGAGCAGGTACGCCGCGACGGCCCGCCCGCGGCGCTGCCGGGGGTCGAGGAGTTCGACACCGGCGCCACCCACCTCGGCGCCTCCTACGAGAGCGCCTGGCTGGCCTGCGAGGTCGTCGCCGACGTCGCCGGCGAGACGGCGCTGGTCAGCCTGTACCAGCGGGTCTCCGAGGGCGAGCCGCTGGCCCGGGTGCTGCGGCAGGAGACCGGTCTCGAGGTGGGCGAGCTGACCCGGCTGTGGCAGGCGCGTCTCACGGACCTGGCCCGATGACGCGCAGCGAGCGTGGCGTGGGCGTGGCGAC
Organism: Nocardioides sp. Z21_20; assembly: GCF_059766585.1. Classification (NCBI taxonomy): domain Bacteria; kingdom Bacillati; phylum Actinomycetota; class Actinomycetes; order Propionibacteriales; family Nocardioidaceae; genus Nocardioides; species Nocardioides sp. Z21_20. The sequence continues at coordinate 211,801 of NZ_JCBAJX010000003.1, read as the reverse complement.
GCTGCTCGTCGGCGGTGTCGCGTTCGTGGCCCTGGCCGCCGTGCTGGTGCCCTGGGACGCGGGTGGAGGCGGCGCCGTGTCGGCGCAGGAGGCGTTCAGCGCCGACCAGATCGCGCGGGGGGAGGAGTTCGCCCGCGGATCGCGGCTGCTGAGCTGGTCCTCGCTCGCGGTGTCGCTGCTGGTCTCGGCGGTGCTGGGCTTCACCCGGCTCGGCCGTGCGCTGATGGCGCGGATCCCCGGAGCCTGGTGGCTGCGGGTGGTGCTCGGCACTGCGGTGGTGCTGCTGATCGGGCGGCTGGTGACGCTGCCGTTCGGGCTCGCCCTGCTCGAGCGCCGGCGCTCCTACGGGCTCTCCTCGCAGAGCTGGGCCGGGTACGCCGTCGACGTGGCACGCAACGAGGCGGTCAGCGTGGTGGTCACCTCGGTGGTGCTGCTCGTGCTGGTGGGCAGCGCCCGGCGCTGGCGCCGTGCCTGGCCGGCCGTCGCGGGCGTCGTGCTCGCGGCGTTCGTGATGCTGGGCTCGTTCGTCTACCCGGTGCTGGTGGAGCCGCTGAGCAACGACTTCGCGCCGCTCCCCGACGGGGAGCTGCGCACCGCGGTCCTCGAGGTCGCCCAGCGTGAGGGCGTCGACGTCGACGAGGTGCTGGTCGCCGACGCCTCGCGGCGCACCACGACGCTGAACGCCTACGTCTCCGGTCTGGGCAGCACCCGGCGGGTGGTGCTCTACGACAACCTGGTCGACGACGTGCCCCAGGAGGAGGTTCTCGCGGTCGTCGCCCACGAGCTCGCCCACGCCGAGCACCACGACGTGCTGGTGGGCTCGACGCTGGGCGCTGTGGGCGTGCTCGTCGCCGTGGGCCTGCTGGGGGCGCTGCTGGGCTCGGGCGCCCGGTCCGACCCGGGGTCCGGCGCACGGCGCGGCAGCCGGGTCGCGGACCCGGCGGTGGTGCCGCTGGTGCTGGCGCTGGTCGCGGTGGGCACGCTGCTGGCCAGCCCGGTGGAGAGCACGATCAGCCGGAAGATCGAGACCCGCGCCGACGTGGTGGCCCTGGAGGCCACCGGCGACCGCTCCAGCTTCGTGGAGATGCAGCGTCGGCTGGCGCTGCGCTCGCTGTCCGATCCGACGCCGCCGGCCTGGTCGCAGTTCTGGTTCGGCACCCACCCCACGGTGCTGGAGCGGATCGCACTGGCCGACCGGGTCGGCGACTGAGTCGCCTGCCCGGCCGACCGGCGAGGCTCAGGGCACGTAGAGCGCGGCGACCTCGTCGCGGAACTCGCGCATCACCACGTTGCGCTTGAGCTTCATGCTGGCGGTGAGCTGCCCGCCCTCCTCGGTCCAGTCCTGCGCGATGATCCGGAACTTGCGGATCGCCTCGGCTTTGGAGACCGCCTTGTTGGCGTCGTCGACCGAGTGCTGGATCGCGGCGCGCAGGTCGGGGTCGTCGACGTTGTCGGCGATCTTGGCGGACTTGCCGTGGTGCTCGGCCCACATCGGGAACACGTCGGGGTCGATCGTGACGAGCGCGGCGATGAAGGGCTGGCCGTCACCGACGACCATCACCTGGTCGATCAGGTGGTGCGAGCGCATCCGGTCCTCGAGGACGGCCGGGGCGACGTTCTTGCCCCCGGCGGTCACGATGATCTCCTTCTTGCGCCCGGTGATCCGGATGAAGCCCTCATCGTCGACCTCGCCCACGTCACCGGTGTGGAACCAGCCGTCGCTCTCCATCGCCTCGGCGGTGGCCTCCTCGTTGCGCCAGTACCCGGCCATCACCTGGCCGCCCTTGAACAGCAGCTCGCCGTCCTCGGCGACCCGCACCGACGTCCCGGGGAGGGGGCGTCCCACGGTGCCGATCTTCTGCTGGACGGGCAGGTTCGCGGCCAGCGCGGCGGTGGTCTCGGTGAGCCCGTAGCCCTCGCAGACGATCAGGCCGATGCCGCGGTAGAAGTGGCCCAGCCGCTCGCCGAGCGGGGCGCCGCCGGAGACGGCGTACTTGCAGCGTCCGCCGAGCGCCGCGCGCAGCTTGGCGTAGACGAGCCTGCTGAAGAGGGCGTGGCGTGCCCGCAGCAGCGGGGAGGGACCGCGCTTGCGGTCCAGGGCGCGCGAGTAGGCGATCGCGGTGGCCGCGGCCATGTCGAAGATCCGGCCCTTGCCGTCGGCGGCGGCCTTCTGGGAGGCGGAGTTGAAGACCTTCTCGAAGACCCGCGGGACGGCCAGGATGAACGTCGGGTGGAACTCGCCCAGGTCGTCGACGAGGTTGGCGATGTCCGCGCTGTGGCCCATCTTGACCCGTGCCTTGACGCAGCCGATCTGGATGATGCGCGCGAAGACGTGCGCCAGCGGGAGGAACAACAGCGTGGAAGCGCCCTCCTCGAAGACCTCGTCGAGCTCGTGCACCGCCACGCCCAGCTCGAACATGAAGTTGCCGTGGGTCAGCATGCAGCCCTTGGGGCGCCCGGTGGTCCCGGAGGTGTAGATCAGGGTGGCCAGGTCGAGCGGGGTCGCGTGCGTGCGACGGCTCTCCAGCTCGGCGTCGTCGATGTCGGCGCCGAGGCTCTTGAGCACGTCGACGGCGTTGTCCTCCAGCGACCAGAGGTGGTTGAGCTGGTCCAGCCCGCCGCGCACCTGCGCCACCCGGGCGACGTGGTCGGAGTTCTCCGCGACGATGCCGCGGGCGCCGGAGTCCGAGAGGATCCAGGAGACCTGCTCGGCCGAGGAGGTCTCGTAGATCGGCACCGTGACCGCGCCGGCGAACCAGATCGCGTAGTCCAGCAGCGTCCACTCGTAGCGGGTCTTGGAGAGCAGGGCGATCCGGTCGCCGATCTCGATGCCGGCGGCGATCAGACCCTTCGCGACCGCGCTGACGTCGGCGAGGAACTCGGCCGCGGTGACGTCAACCCATCCCTGAGCGGTGTTGCGGCTGAAGACGACGGCGTCGGCCGCCTCGCGGGCGTTGGCCACGACGTCGTCGGTGAGATTCCCCGTTTGGGGGATCTCGATGTTCAGGGGCGTGGAGAACTCACGCACGAATTGCCTCCTGGAAGTCACCGGGTGTTGCCCACGGGCGGTGGCGGACGGCAGTGTCATGAGCGTCGGCCCGAAGGGTCTGCTGCGCAGGCTACCGCTGCTCGTCATACCGGTGGTATCCGGTACGCTCGCAGGTCTTGATCACCTGCGGTGGCCGACGGGCCCACCGCTGAGCACCGGGAGTCTCACGATGGCCGAGCAGACCACGTCCACTCTCCTCATCGAGGCCACTCCCGGCGAGGTGATGGCAGTGATCGCGGACTTCGAGTCGTACCCCGCCTGGGCCAAGGGCGTGCAGAAGGCCGAGGTGGTGAAGCAGAGCCCCGGCGAGCGCGCCGAGGAGGTCTTCTTCGCCCTCGACGTGGCCCCGATCAAGGACGAGTACACGCTCTCCTACGTCTGGGACGGCGACCGTCAGGTCACCTGGACGCTGGTCGAGGGCAAGATGCTCAAGGCCCTCGACGGCGCGTACGTGCTGCGCGACCTCGGTGACGGCACGACCGAGGTCACCTACCGGCTCTCCCTCGACGTCACCATCCCGCTGATCGGCATGCTCAAGCGCAAGGGGGAGAAGATCCTCATCGACACGGCGCTCAAGGGGCTCAAGAAGCGCGTCGAGCAGGGAGGCTGACCCCCGGGTCAGGTGCCAGGGTGCGCATACTTCTCTTCACCGGCAAGGGTGGGGTCGGCAAGTCCACCGTGGCGTCCGGTACCGCCGCGCTCGCCGCGGCCCAGGGCAGTCGCACCCTGGTCCTCTCCACCGACGCCGCCCACTCCCTGGCCGACGCCTTCGGCGCCAGTGTCGGGTCCGAGCCCACCGAGGTCGCCGAGAACCTCTTCGTGCAGCAGATCGACGCGCAGCTGCGCTTCGAGCAGTCGTGGGCCGAGATCCAGACCTATCTGCTGACCGTCCTCGACGTGGCCGGGGTGGACCGGGTGGCCGCCGAGGAGCTGACGGTGATCCCGGGCGCCGAGGAGGTGCTCGCGCTGCTCGAGCTGCGCCTGCACGCCCGGTCGGGGAAGTGGGACGTGATCGTCATCGACTGTGCGCCGACCGCAGAGACGCTGCGGCTGCTGGCTCTCCCTGAGGCGCTCGGCTGGTACATGGAGCGGGTGCTGCCGATGGAGCGCCGGGTGGTCAAGGCGCTGCGCCCGGTGCTCAACCGGGCCGCGGGCGTGCCGATGCCCGGCGACACCGTCTTCGACGCCGTCGAGCGGCTGCACGACGAGCTGCTGGAGGTCCACGAGCTGCTGTCCGGCCCCGAGGCCAGCGTCCGGTTGGTGCTGACCCCCGAGAGCGTGGTGCTCGCCGAGGCCCGCCGCTCCTACACGTCGCTGTCGCTGTTCGGCTACCGCGTGGACGGCGTCGTGGCCAACCGGATCTTCCCGGCCGAGGGGGCCGACGCCTGGCGCACGGGCTGGGTCCAGGCCCAGGACGCCGTGCTGGAGCAGGTCGAGGAGTCCTTCGCGGGGCTGCCGGTGTGGCGCTCGGTCTACCGCAGCGAGGAGCCGGTGGGCGTCGCGGCGCTGACCCGGCTGGCCGCTGAGGTGTACGGCGAGGACGACCCGTTCGCCGCTCCCTTGGGAGAGGGCCCGTTCCGGATCGCCCGGGGGAGCAGTGGCGCCCTGCTGCGCCTGCGTCTGCCCTTCGTCACCCGCCCCGAGGTCGACCTGGCCCGCAACGGCGACGAGCTGGTGGTGACCGTCGGCTCCTACCGGCGCCTGCTGTCGCTGCCGGCGAGCCTGTCGCGGCTGCGCGTCGCGGGTGCCCGGGTCGTCGACGGCGAGCTCCAGGTGCGCTTCGAGGAGACCGAGCGGTGACCGGCCCGAACGGTACCGACGACCGGAGCCGCCCGGGCGACCCCGGCGCCGAGCAGATCGGCGGCGTCGCCGAGGAGGCGGCCAAGCTGATGGGTGCGCTCGCCGGATGGGCGCGCGAGCACGGCAGCGACCTGGGACACGGACTGGGCGACCTCGCCGGCCACGCCGGCGCAGCGGCCCGGCAGGCCGACGAGCACCTCGCCACCGGAGCGCGCGAGTGCAGCTGGTGCCCGGTCTGCCGCACGGTGCACGCGCTGCGCTCGCTCAGCCCGGAGGTCTGCGAGCACCTCTCGGTGGCGGCCTCCGCGCTGCTGCAGGCGGCCGGGGGCGTGCTGGCGACGGTGATGGCGGACGCGCGCGAGGGACGCCGGGAGCCCGACGTCGAGCGCATCGACCTCCAGGACGACTGGTCCGGGGACGACTGGCCCGAGGACGACTGGTCCGAGGACGAGTGGCCCGAGGACGACTGGTCGACCGACGGCTCCGGATCGGGCAGCGGATCAGTGAAGGACGAGCCCGCTACCGGGGCTCCCGAGCACGAAGGGCCGGTCGGCTGATGGCACTGGCATGCGGCATCGACGTCGGCGGCACCAAGATCGCCGGCGGGGTCGTCGACGAGCAGGGGCGGGTGCTGGCCGAGGCCCGCGTCGAATCGCCGGCGACCGACACCCAGGCCATCGAGGAGGCCATCGAGGTGCTCGTGGGCCGTCTGCGCCGCGAGCACGCGGTCCAGACCGTGGGCGTGGGCGCGGCCGGCTTCATCGACCGGACCCGCTCGACGGTCCTGTTCGCCCCGAACCTCGCCTGGCGCGACGAGAACCTCCGCCTCGACCTCGAGAAGCGGCTCGACCTGCCGGTCGTGGTCGAGAACGACGCCAACGCGGCCGCCTGGGGCGAGTTCGCCTTCGGTGCCGCGGCCGACGTCGACGACCTGGCGCTGGTCACCGTCGGCACGGGCGTGGGCGGCGGCATCGTCATCGACGGCAACCTGGTCCGCGGGGCCTTCGGCGTGGCGGCTGAGATCGGTCACGTCCGGCTGGTGCCGGGAGGCCGGCCGTGCGGCTGCGGCAACCTCGGCTGCTGGGAGCAGTACGCCAGCGGCAGTGCGCTGGTGCGCAACGCCCGGGAGGGCGCCGAGCACGGAGACCCCGCCGCCGCCCCGCTCCTGGAGCGTGCCTCGGGCCGCGTCGAGCAGATCACCGGGCCGCTGGTGACCACCGCGGCCCGCGCCGGAGACCCGTACGCGATCGAGCAGCTGCGCGAGATCGGGCGCTGGCTCGGCGAGGGCCTGGCCACGCTCGCGGCCGTGCTCGACCCGTCGGTGGTGGTGGTCGGCGGCGGTGTCTCCGAGGCCGGCGAGCTGCTGCTGGAGCCCGCCCGGGAGGCCTTCCGTGCCCACCTCACCGGTGGCGGGCACCGTCCGGTTCTCGACATCCGGCGAGCCTCGTTGGGCAACACCGCCGGCCTGATCGGCGCCGCCGACCTGTCTCGGCGCGCGTGAGCCCCGCACCACCCGCGCCGGTCTGGATCGGCGTCGACGTCGGCGGCACCAAGGTGCTGGCCGGGGTCGTCGACGAGAGCGGCCGGGTGCTGCGCACGGCCCGGCGCTCCACGCCCGGGCGGCGCGTCTCCGTCGGGCTGGTCGAGGAGAGCCTGGTGGAGGCGGTCCTCGAGGCGGCGGCGGGGGCGCCGCTCGCCGGGGTCGGTGTCGCCGCGGCCGGGTTCGTCGACCGCGAGGGCGAGCGGGTCGTCTTCGCCCCGCACCTGCCCTGGCAGGGCGAGGAGGTCCGCTCCCGGCTGGCTCGGCGGTGGGGTGTCCCGGTGCTGCTGGACAACGACGCCAACGCGGCCGCCTGGGCGGAGTGGACCTACGGCGCGGCCCGCGGGAACGGCGACACCGTGCTGGTCACCCTGGGCACCGGGATCGGGGGAGCGCTGGTCCTGGGCGGGCGGGTGCACCGGGGGCGCAACGGGATGGCCGGCGAGTTCGGCCACATGCAGCTGGTGCCCGACGGCAGAGCGTGCGAGTGCGGGGGGCGTGGCTGCTGGGAGCAGTACGCCAGCGGCAACGCCCTGGTCCGGTTCGTCCGCGCCCGGATGGTCGACGAGCCGACCTCGCTGCGCGAGAGCTGCGCGGGAGATCCCTCATTGCTGACCGGTCCGATGGTCACCCGGGCCGCGGCCCAGGGGGACCCGGTGGCGCTCCAGGGGTTCGCCTCGGTGGGTGCCTGGCTGGGCGTGGGACTCGCCAACCTGGTCGCCGCGCTCGACCCGGACCGCGTGGTCGTCGGCGGCGGCGTCTCCGCGGCCGGCGAGCTGCTGCTGGCCCCGGCGCGCGCCGCGCTGGCCGGCTCGCTCGTGGCACACGGACACCGCGTCGTGCCCTCCGTCGAGGCAGCGCTGCTCGGCCCGCAGGCGGGCATGGTCGGGGCCGCGGACCTGGTCCGCCGTGCCCACGCGGCGAACGGCGTCGCGGCGTCGCCGCCCTCTCGCTGAGGGGCCCTCAGAGCACCGCGCCATCGTCGAAGGGGTCCTGGCGGTCGCGCGGCATGTGGACCACGAGGTAGGCGAACCCGGCCACGAAGGCCCCCACCAGCAGGTAGCCCAGCCAGGCCGGCAGCGAGACGCCGGCGATCAGGCAGATCAGCAGCAGGGTCGGACTGCCCAGCAGCCCCAGCCACGACACCAGCCGTGGCAGTGGCACGTGCGGGATCGGCGGCGGGGGCGGCGGGACGAAGGCGTCGTCGTCGCGGTAGCCACTCTCGAGCATCTCCTCGGCCGCGTCCTCGGGGTGCTCGGCGGGGAAGTCCCCGGGGCCGGCCGCCACCGGTGCGGCGGGCTCGGGGGCGGGCTGGGACTGGGAGTCGGGCTGGGGCTCGGCGTCGATATCCGCGCGCTCGCCGAAGTTCTCCACGATCGCGCGCCAGGCGTCATCCTCGCTCTGCCGGTTCACCCCCTCGACCTTACGCCAGTGTCCCAGCGGCCGCCCGGGCGTTTCAGCGCCCGACGCGCGAGACGAACGCCGCCGACTCCTCGAAGATCACCGGCGCGTCGTTGTCCAGCGTGGCGACGTGGAAGCTGTCGTGCAGCAGCCGCTCGGTGACGTCACGCGAGGAGATCTTCGCCGCGATCATCCCGGCCGACGACGGGTCCACGACGTGGTCCTCGACGGAGCGGAACAGCAACAGCGGTGCGGTCACCTTCGCGAGGTCCGACTGCAGCGGCCGCCACGCCCGGACCATCGTGTCCAGGGCCCGCAGCGGGGTCCGGGCGTAGCCGTGCTCGTCCATGCCCGGCTTCTTGATGTCGTTGCCGATGCCGGGCATCGAGGGGATCACGTGCTTGAGCAGCGGCAGCGCGAGCAGCTGGCGGTTGGTGCTGGTCACCGCCGCGTTCACCACCATCACCCCGGCGACGTCACCGCCGCGGTCCGCGGCCAATCGCAGCGCCAGCGCGCCACCCATCGAGAGCCCGCCGACCACGACCGCGTCGCTCTGGGCGCACAGCCGGTCGAAGACGCGCGAGACCTCGCCGTACCAGTCGTCCCAGGTGGTGCGGTTGAGCTCGCGCCAGCTGGTGCCGTGCCCGGGGAGGCGGGGAACCTCGACGGCGTAGCCGCGGCACGCCAGCGACTCGCCCCACGGCCGCATCGAGGCGGGGGAGCCGGTGAACCCGTGGCTGAGCAGGACGCCGATCCGGCGGCCTGCGGTGAGCTCGGGACGGGCGGGCGCGGAGAACGGCAGCGCCAGGGGATCGATCGCCATGCGCGGCATTGTGCCGCACGGCCCCGGGCAGCACCCCGCGACACGCACTCCTGCGCGGCCGCCTGCTGGGCGAGCAGGTGGGCGCTGGGGCGGGCAGGGTCTAAAGTGCCCCCGACGGTGGTCGCTGCGACCTCTCGTCAGCGAGGAGGTTCGAAGGTGCTGTACTGGTTCCTGAAGTGGGTGGCGCTCGGGCCGCTGTTGCGACTGGTCTTCCGACCGGTCGCCGAAGGCACGGAGAACGTGCCGTCGACCGGCCCGGCGATCCTCGCCAGCAACCATCTCTCGTACGCCGACTGGCTGTTCATGCCGCTGACGCTCACCCGGCGGGTGACGTTCGTGGCCAAGGCGGAGTACTTCACCGCCCCCGGCATCAAGGGCCGCCTGCAGAAGGCGTTCTTCGGCGGGTCCGGCCAGGTGCCCATCGACCGCTCGGGCGGCGGCGCCGCCGAGGGCGCCCTGCTGTCGGCCAAGAAGGTCCTCGCCGAGGGGGAGCTCTTCGGGATCTACCCCGAGGGCACCCGCTCCCACGACGGCCGGCTCTACCGCGGCAAGGTCGGCGTCGCCCGCCTCGCCCTGGAGACCGGGGTGCCGGTGATCCCGGTGGCGGTCGTCGGCACCGACCTGATCGCCCCGCCGGGCCGCAAGTTCGGCAGGATCACCCGGCCGATCGTGCGCTTCGGCAAGCCCCTGGACTTCTCCCGCTACGAGGGTCTGCAGAACGACCGCTACGTGCTGCGCTCGATCACCGACGAGATCATGTACGAGATCATGCGCCTGTCCGGGCAGGAGTACGTCGACATGTACGCCGCCAAGGCCAAGGAGCTCGCGAAGACCCAGCGACCCGGCCACAGCGACCCGACGGCGGAGAAGAAGGCATCCTGACCCGATCGCGCGGACCCTCGCGCCCCGCCGCGATGTGGCGCGAGTCGGCGGGTGCCGTGGCCGTCGAGGACCGGATGTTCCGGGCCCTGGCGGTGCTGCGCGTCGTGGTGCTGGCCAACGCGGTGGGCCTGAACCTGTGGCGGATCGGCAACTTCACGCACCCGGTGGCCGGGATCGCCGTGGTGGTCGCGATGGGGCTGTGGACGGGCTTCGCGATCTGGGCCTACGCCGCGCCGGGCCGGCGCGGCACCGCGCTGCTGGTGCTGGACCTGGCCCTGGCGATGGCCGCGCTGGCCGCCTCGCCGTTGCTCAAGGGCGAGGACTTCCGCGCCACCGTCCCCGGGTTCTGGGTGGCGGGCGCACTGATGGCCTGGGCCGTGCACTGGCGCGCGCTCGGCGGCCTGGTCGCCGGCGTCTGCCTGTCGGTCGTCGACCTGGCGGCCCGCGCCGAGATCACCCAGACCAACTACGGGCACGTGTTCCTGCTGCTCATCGGTGGGCCGATCGTGGGCTACCTGTGCGGGTCGCTGCAGCGGATGGCGGTCGAGCGCGACCGCGCCGAGAGGGCCGCGGCCGCCGCCGAGGAGCGCGCCCGGCTGGCGCGCGCCGTGCACGACGGCGTGCTGCAGGTGCTGGCGCTGGTGCAGCGCCGCGGCGCCGAGCTGGGCGGCGCCGGTGCCGAGCTGGGTCGCCTGGCCGGCGAGCAGGAGATCGCGCTGCGCGCGATGATCCGTCAACAGGACTCGGTCCCCGACGCCGCCCAGGCGACCTCCGCCGGGGAGGCCCTCACGGACCTGGCGGATGCCCTCGAGCGGCTCGGCACCCGACGCCCACCCCGCACGGTCGTGTCGGGACCGGGCACGCCGGTGCTGATGCCCGGCGCGGTGGTCGAGGAGTTCGCGGCCGTGGTCGCGGCCTGCCTGGACAACGTCGCCCGGCACGTCGGCGACGAGGCCCCGGCCTGGGTGTTGGTGGAGGACCTGGGCGGGTCAGTGGTGGTGACCGTGCGCGACGAGGGCCCCGGCATCGCGCCCGGGCGGCTCGAGCAGGCCGTCGACGAGGGCCGGCTGGGCGTCAGCGGATCGATCCTGGGCAGGATGGGCGACCTCGGCGGCACCGCCGAGCTCAGCACCGGGTCCTTCGGGACCGAGTGGGAGCTCACCGTGCCGCGCACCCCAGCACTGACGGAGGACGCGTGACCATCCACACCGAGCACCCCTTCCTGGACCCCGAGCCCGACCGCGAGCCGACCCGGCGGCTGCGCGCGCGGCTGGGCGGCGTGGTCAGCCTCTGGACCGCCGGCGACGAGGAGTCCGGACGGGCCGGGCTCACGGTCTCCTCGCTGATGGTGGCCGGCGGCGAGCCGGGGGTGGTGCTGGCACTGGTCGACCCCGACTCCGACCTGCTCGACGTGCTCGAGTCCACCGGCCGCGCCGTGGTCGGCCTGCTCAGGTGGCCGCATCGCGACCTGGCCGACATCTTCGCCGGGACGGCACCCGCCCCCGGCGGGATGTTCGCCCAGGCCGAGTTCACCGGGACCCGGTGGGGTCCGCTGCTGGACTCGGTCACCACCTGGGCCGGGGTGCGGCTGGAGGAGACCACCGAGGTGGGCTGGTCCACGCTGGTGACCTGCGCGATCGAGCAGGTCACGATCGGCGACGAGCCGGATCCGCTGGTGCACCGACGTGGGCGCTACCAGCGCCCGATCACGGGGGAGTGAGATGAGCACGATCGACGGCGCAGGTCAGGTCATCCGGGTGATGGTCGTCGACGACCACCCGATGTGGCGCGACGCGGTGGAGCGCGACCTGCTGGCCGCGGGCCTGGACGTGGTCGCGGTGGCGGCCAACGGCCACGAGGCGATCGCCCGCTTCCCCGCCGCCCGGCCGCAGGTGGTGGTCCTGGACCTGCAGATCCCCGGCCCGAACGGCGTCGAGGTGACCGGGGAGATCCTGCGCCACGACCCGTCCGCGCGGGTGCTGATCCTGTCCGCCTCGGGGGAGCAGGCCGACGTCCTGGCGGCGGTGAAGGCCGGTGCCACGGGCTACCTGGTGAAGTCCGCCTCCCGCGAGGAGCTGCTCGACGCGGTCCGGCGGGTGGCTGCCGGCGACACCGTGTTCACCCCGGGGCTGGCGGGCCTGGTGCTGGGGGAGTTCCGCCGCCTCGCCGACGGGCCGGCGGCCCCCGACCCGGACGCGCCGCAGCTCACCGAGCGCGAGACCGAGGTGCTCAAGATGGTGGCCAAGGGGATGAGCTACAAGCAGATCGCCGAGCGCCTCGTGCTGTCCCACCGCACCGTGCAGAACCACGTGCAGAACACGCTGCGCAAGCTGCAGATGCACAACCGCGTCGAGCTGACCCGCTGGGCCATCGCGCAGGGACTCGACGGCGACGCGACGTGAGCGATCCGGTGCGCGGGCGGGCGGCGCCGATCCGGTGGCGCGGTGCCGGCCCGGACGACGCCTGGGCGCTGACGGACCTCGAGCGCAGCGCCAACCTGGCCTCGCTGGGCCACGTCTTCGCGCCCGAGCGGCACCCCTACCCGCTCGACGACGTGCTCGCCCGCTGGACGCTGATCCTCACCGAGCCGGGTGCCGTGGTGGAGGTGGTCGAGGGCGAGCAGCGGCTCGCCGCGGTCACGGCGTACGACGAGAGCACGCTGCGGATCCTGGCCGTGCATCCCGACGACTGGGGCCGCGGACTGGGCCGGGCCGGGGTGGAGCGGGCGGCCGCGGCCATCCGGCAGGGCTCGGCGCGGCGCGCGAGTCTGTGGTGCCTGGTGGAGAACCATCGCGCACGCGGGCTCTACGAGCACCTCGGGTGGCGGCCCACCGGCCAGCGCCGGCCGGCTCCCTGGCCGCCGTACCCCGTCGAGATGGAGTACGACCTCGAGCTGTGAGGGCTCAGCCGCGGGCCGGGTGCGGCCGGCCGCCGTCGGGGGAGGCGTCGACGAGGTCGTGCTGCACGCCGTAGCGGCTGCGCAGCCGGGCCTCCTGGTGCTCCCGCATCCGCAGGCCGCGCCGGGTCCGCAGGGCACGCAGCCGGGCGCTGCGGTCCAGGGTGGCGTTGACGCCGGCCAGCACCGGCCCCGCCGCGCGCACCAGGTGCTTGAGCCGGGTGTCGGGGATGGCCAGCTCATCGGCGATGTCGTCGCCGATGAACACCCGCTCCAGGGCGTGCACCACCGGTGGGGCCAGCCGGCGCAGCCAGGCGGGGCGCCCGGGCAGCAGCTGCTCGATCTCGGGGACCAGGAACTCGGTGTTGATGCTGCCGACCAGGCGGCGGCAGTAGTCGTCGACCTCGGGCCGGGTCAGCAGGTAGAGCTCCTCGAGCCGCTCCTGGTCGGCCCGGTCGTGGGGGAGCAGCGCCTCGTCGACCCCCATCAGGTAGCCCACGTAGCGCCAGCCCTCGTAGTAGGAGGCGACCTCGTGGGGCAGGTAGGGAGCCCCGATGGCGCGCATCCCGCGCACCGGGATCAGGCAGAACTCGATCAGCGTGTAGGCGAGGTAGGACTGGCAGATCGGCACGCCCCACGCGGCCTCGTCCCACTGCGCCGCGTCGCGCAGGTGGTGGCGCACCAGCGCGTGGATGATCCGCACCCGGACGGTGAGCTCGAAGCCCGCCCCGTCGCGGCGCAGGCCGCCGACGCGGTTGGTCTCCAGCAGCCAGGAGCCCACCTCGATGGTGCGCACCCCGGCGCTCTCGATGTAGCGACCGGTCATCTCCAGCGGCCGCGAGGCCGCGGAGTTGGCGTAGCCGGAGACCAGCGACGCGGCGCCCAGCACGATGCCGGCCTGACGGGCGTAGCGCGCGGTCTGCGCGTTGCCCGCCTCGACGCGGTCCAGGTCGACCCAGGAGGGCACGTGGTCGAGCTGGGCGAACAGCGCGCGCAGCGAGTCCGGCGCGTCCGCGACCGCGTCGATGCCCTCGCGGCAGGCCTGACGCAGCATCCGCATCGCCCGGCCGTGTCCGATCCGGGCGAAGTCCGCCACGAAGGCGTCCGCGAGCGGGTCCCCGTCCCACATCCCGGCGAAGTACGCCGCGGCGTGCTCACCGTGGCGGCGCAGCGCCTCGGCACGGTTGCGCACGCTCGTCGGCACCTCGGGACGATCCACGATGACAGTCATGCTGTCAGGATAGGGACTCGTGTGCTCCGCGTCACGCCGTCGTGCGCGGCCTATGCTCACCGGCGTGCCCTCCGATGCGCCCGACTCCCCGGCCAGCGCCCTGCTGAGCGTGGCCGACGCGCTCTACGCCTTGTCCCTGGCGGAGTTCACCGCCACCCGCGACGCCCGCGCCAAGGAGCTCAAGGCCGGCGACAAGGAGCTGGCCGCCCGGGTCAAGGCGCTGCGCAAGCCGTCGGTGGCCGCCTGGGTGGTCAACCTGCTGGTGCGCCGCGAGACCGACGAGGTGGACCAGCTGGTCGCCGTCGGCGAGGCGCTGCGCCAGGCCCAGGCCGACCTGGACGCCGGCCAGCTGCGCGAGCTCACCAAGCAGCGGCGGATGCTGACCGCGGCGGTGACCACCCGCGCTCGGCGGCTGGCGCGCGAGGAGGGCCACAAGGTCACCGAGGCCGTGGCCGAGCAGGTGGAGGCCACGCTCACCGCGGCGATGATCGACGCCGACTGTGCCCGTGCCGTGCGCAGCGGGCTGCTGGTCGGCGCGCTGGCGGTCACCGGGGTCGGGGAGGTGGAGCTCGCGGACGCGGTGGCGCTGCCGGACGCGCTGGGCTTCGAGGCGTCCCGTCAGGAGCGCGCCCACCCCGGGGAGGCCGGCGAGGCGCGCCCCGAGCTGCGCGTCGTACCCGATCCGGACGCGGAGGCGAAGGCGCGGCGGGCGGCCGAGGAGCGGCTGGCTGGCGCCCAGGAGCGACTCGGCGAGGCCGAGGCGGCACTGTCCTCGGCGACTGTCGAGGCCGAGGAGCTCGAGGCGCGCGGGCTGCAGCTGCACGGTGAGCTCGAGGAGCTGCGTCGGCGCATCGCCGAGCTCGAGACCCGGGCCGAGGAGGTCGAGGACGAGCTGGCCGACGCCGAGGACGTCCGGACCGAGGCCGAGCAGACGGTGGCCGAGGCGACCCGGGCGGTCGAGACGGCGCGGGCCGCGCTGAGCTGAGCTGAGGTGGGCTGAGCCCGGCTCAGCTCAGCTCGGCCCACCCCTTGGACCGCTCGACGGCCTCGCGCCACCGGGCGTGGGCGGCGTCCGCGTCAGCCCGGTCGCCGCTCGGCGCGAAGCTCCGGTCGAGCTGCCAGGTCTCGCGCAGGTCGTCGGTGGAGGACCACACGCCGGTGCCGAGGCCGGCCAGGAACGCCGCCCCCAGCGCCGTGGTGTCGACGATCCGGGGCCGCTCGACGGGCACGCCGAGCTGGTCGGCCTGGATCTGGCAGAGCAGGTCGTTGGCGCTGGCACCGCCGTCGGCGCGCAGCGAGACCAGCCCGGGCATCGTGTCCAGGACGTCGCGGACCTCGAAGGCGATGGCCTCGAGGGTCGCGCGGACCAGGTGCGCCCGGGTGGTGCCCCGGGTGATGCCGAGGATCGTGCCGCGCGCCTGCGGGTCCCAGTGCGGGGCGCCCAGCCCGGTCAGGGCCGGCACGAACACGACGCCCCCGCTGTCGGGCACGGTGGCCGCGACCGCCGCGGTCTCGGCGGCCGAGCCGACGATCTGCAGCCCGTCGCGCAGCCACTGCACGGCCGCGCCGGTGACGAAGATGGCGCCCTCGAGGGCGTAGGTGAGCTTGCCGTCGGGTGCGCGCCAGGCCGCGGTGGTCAGCAGCCCGGCGTCGCTGCGCACCGCGGTGCCGCCGGTGTTGGTGAGGATGAACGACCCGGTGCCGTAGGTGCATTTGGAGTCGCCCTCGTCGAAGCAGGTCTGCCCGAACAGGGCCGCCTGCTGGTCGCCGGCGAGGCCGGCGATCGGGAGGCTGAGGCCGGCGAAGACCCGGGGGTCGCTGGTCGCGATCTCGCCCCAGTTGGGCACCAGCTCCGGCAGCGCGTCGCGCGGCACCCCGAAGAGCTGGCACAGCTCGTCGGACCAGTCGCCGGTGGTCAGGTCGAAGAGCAGGGTGCGGCAGGCGTTGGAGACGTCGGTGACGTGCCAGGTGCCGCGGGTCATCCGGGCGATCAGGTAGGAGTCGACCGTCCCGATCGCGTACCGCCCGGACTCCACCAGGGCCCAGGTGTGCGGCTCGTGCTCGGCCAGCCAGCTCAGCTTGGTGCCGGAGAAGTAGGGGTCGAGCCGCAGCCCGGTCAGCTCGCGGACCCGGTCCTCGTGGCCCGCGTCGCGCAGCCGCACGCAGACGTCGGCGGTGCGCCGGTCCTGCCAGACGATCGCGCGGCGCGGGGACGACAGCGTCTCCCGGTCCCACAGCACGACGGTCTCGCGCTGGTTGGTGATGCCGATCGCGCGCAGGTCGTCGCCGTCGTACGCCGCGAGGACGCTGCGGGTGGCCTCGAGGGTGGCCTGCCAGATCTCCTCGGGGGAGTGCTCCACCCAGCCCGGGCGCGGGAAGTGCTGGGCGAACTCCTGGTAGCCGCGGGCTGCGATGGTGCCGGAGGAGGTGACCACGAGCGCGGTGACGCCGGTGGTGCCGGCGTCGATGGCGAGCACGCTCATCCGCGGGCCCCGTCCTGCAGGCCGTCCTGCTGGCCGCGCTGTGCGCCGGCCCGCTCGCGCAGGAGGCCCAGCACCCGACGGTCGATCCAGGACCCGGAGGGGGCCACCCGCATCTCGAAGTTCTCGGTGCCCACCCACTCGTGCAGGTCCGCGTGGCCCAGCGCGCGCACCATCGTCTGGATCTCGGCGGTCAGGTCCTCGGTGACCGCGACCTTCTCCTCCTCGCTCGAGGCGGTCAGGAAGAGGTCGTTGAGGTCGAGCAGCCGCTGCAGCTCGGTGCACGGCGCGACATGGTCGTCGACGCGCAGGTCGACCGCGACGTCGTCGAGGCCGCCGTACCCGGCGTCCTCGCGGACCACCAGCAGGGCCGCCGACTGCCGCCCGCGCCGGTCCCCGCCGGCCTCGTCGCCGGCCACCAGCGCTGCCATCAGCCTGCGGGCCAGCGGCGCCTCGGGGTCGCTGGACTCGAAGGCCTGCTGCATCGCGGCGACCACCTCGGGACCGGTGAGGATGTTGCCCTGGATGGCGTACCCGTCGCCGACGATCCCGCCGGCCCAGTCGTAGCAGTTGGCCCCGGTGTGCGTGGCGGCCACGCCGTCGAGGTCGACGATGCCGACCTGGCGCTCCTCGCGCAGCTCGTCCTCCTCGAGCAGCCGCTGCAGCGCGACCGGTGCGGTGGCGCCGTCGTCGAGGTGCGCCAGGGCGAGGCCCTTGTAGGCGACGTTGGCGTGCGCCTGGGTGGCGATCGCGCCGATCCCGGCGACCGCGGCCGGCACGGCGCTGCCGACCGCCAGGAACTTCGAGGCCACGGCGACCCCCCAGGACTCACCGTCGGCGGAGCGGGCCACGATCGAGAACGTCATGGCGCTCAGGCTAGTGGCTCGCATCGACCGCGAGGCTGGTGACTCTGGTCATGCGACCTCGGTGCGTTGGTCCCCTCTGTGTCGACCGGCGACGTGGCAGGCTGTTGTCTTGAAGTCCGAATCGACGAGGCAAGAGGAGACACGATGCGCGTAGGTGTGCTGACCGGAGGCGGGGACTGCCCCGGTCTCAACGCGGTGATCCGAGCAGTCGTCCGCAAGGGCGAGACCGTCCACGGCTTCGAGTTCGTGGGCTACCGCAACGGGTGGGCCGGACCGCTGGAGGGGCTGACCATGCCCCTGGCGGTGGAGACCACACACGGGATCCTGCCGCGCGGCGGCACGATCCTCGGCTCGTCGCGGACCAACCCGTTCAAGATCGAGGGCGGCGTCGAGCGGATCAAGGACAACCTCGCCGCGGACGGTGTCGACGCGCTGGTCGCGATCGGTGGCGAGGACACCCTCGGGGTGGCCACCAAGCTCGCCGACCTCGGCGTCAACGTCGTCGGCGTGCCCAAGACGATCGACAACGACCTGTCCGGCACCGACTTCACCTTCGGCTTCGACACGGCGGTGAACATCGCCACCGAGGCGATCGACCGGCTGCACACGACCGCGGAGTCGCACAAGCGGGCCCTCGTCGTCGAGGTGATGGGTCGCCACGCCGGCTGGATCGCCCTGCACTCCGGCATCGCCGGCGGCGCGGCGATCGTGCTGATCCCCGAGCAGCCCTTCGACATCGAGTCCGTGTGCGCTCACGTCGAGAGCCGTTTCGAGCACGAGTTCGCGCCGATCATCGTGGTCTCCGAGGGCGCCACGCCCAAGGGCGGGGAGATGGCCCTGCAGACCGGCGAGCTCGACGCCTTCGGGCACGTGCGCCTCGGCGGCATCGGCGAGCGGCTCGCGCAGGAGATCGAGAGCCGCACCGGCAAGGAGGCCCGCTCCGTGGTCCTCGGTCACGTCCAGCGCGGCGGCACGCCGACCGCGTTCGACCGCTGGCTGGCCACCCGCCTGGGCCTGGAGGCCGCCGACGCCGTGGCCGAGGGCGACTGGGGCAAGATGATGGCGCTGCACGGCACCAAGATCGCCCGGGTCGACCTGTCGGTGGGCACCGGCGAGCTCAAGCTCGTCCAGCCCGACGACTACGCCGCCGCCGAGGTCTTCTTCGGCTGAGGCTGCGGTGCCGCTCTGACGGCACCGCCTGAGGGACAAGCGCGACTGACGCCGTACCGCCTGGGAGCAGGGGGTACGGCGTCAGTCGTCGTGCGAGGTCAGGCGTCGGCGATCTCGCGGAACCGCGCCGAGCGCGCCGCGTAGTCGCTGAACTCGTCGAAGCTGGTGGCGCCGGGGGAGAGCAGCACCACCCGCGCCGGGTTCTGCTCCGAGCGCGCCCAGGTGGCGGCCGCCTCGAGCCCGGCGAACCCGAGCAGGGTGGGCCCGTCCGGGCGCTGGCCGAGCACCGCCGGCGCGGTCTGGAGCAGCCGGGCTCCGGCGGCGCCGATGCACAGCACCGTGACCGGGGCCGAGCGCTCGGCCAGGTGCTCGAGCAGGGGCGAGAAGTCCAGGCCGCGGTCCTGGCCGCCGAAGACCAGCGCGACGTGGGTGTCGGGCCACGAGCCCAGCGCCGCCACCACCGCCTCGGGGGCGGTGGCGAGCCCGTCGTCGACCCAGACCCGCCCGTCGCTGGAGGGCACCGTCTCCAGGCGGTGCGCCAGCGGCCGGAAGGTGGTGACGGCGGCGAGCGCCTCGGGCTCGCACCCGGGCGGGATCAGCCCCAGGTCGCGGACCAGGAGCAGGGCCATCGCGATGTTCTGCGCGTTGTGGCGACCGGGCAGCGGGATGTCCCCGGCCGCCAGGGTGCCCACGCCCGGCCACACCACGTCTCCGGCCGCCGAGACGTGCGGCGTCTCGGGCCCGGTCAGCGCGACCCGGGTCCCGGGGCCGGTGTGCTCGGCCACCCGCGCGCACAGCCGCGCGTCGGCGCCGTTGCTCACCACGAGCTCCGGGCCGAAGTCGAGCAGGTGCAGCTTGTCGGCGTAGTAGCGCTCGACCGAGCCGTGCCAGGGGAGGTGCTCGGGGAACAGGGAGGTCACCAGCGCCGCGTGCGGGGACACCGACAGCGACTGCGCCTGGTAGCTGGAGACCTCGACCACCGCCCAGGCCGGGGCCGGCGGCGCGTCGAGGACCGGGACGCCGATGTTGCCGACCAAGGCGCTGGGCACCCCGAGGTGGGCGAGCAGGTGGTGCACCAGGCTGGAGGTGGTGCTCTTGCCCTTGGTGCCGGTCACCGCGATCGTGCGCTCGCGGTTGTCGCTGAGCCAGAGGTCCAGCATGCTCGTCAGCGCCACCCCGCGCTCGGTCAGGGTGCGGTAGAGCTCGGAGGTTGCCGGGATGCCGGGGGACTTCACCACGACCTCGGCGGCCTCGAGCGCCGCCACCGCCTCGGCGCCGTAGGTCAGCGGCAGCGCCGGCCGCGCGTCGTACGGCGTGGGCCGGGCGTCGGGCGGGGCGTCGGGCGGGGCGTCGGGCAGCGCGATGACGGCGTCGATGCCGAGCGCGACCAGGTGGCGCTCGACCGCCCGGCCCTCGGTGCCGTAGCCCCAGATCGCGACCCGGCGCCCGAGGAGGTCAGAGAACCGCACGGGCGGCCTTCTCCAGCGCGCCGGAGAGGAAGTGCCGCTCGGAGAACGAGAAGACCTCGGCCATCTCCTCCTCGCTGACCTGCACGTCGCGCAGCACCGGCAGCGCCAGCGTGGGGTGCTCGGCCCAGTCCGGGTGCCGGCGCAGCAGCGCCAGCGCGGCGCGGCACTCCAGCGGCTCGCCGACGCACTCGAACGGCTTGTGGCCCTCGCCCACCGCCAGCAGGTCCAGGAAGCCGGAGAGCTGCGCGGGGTCGGCGAGCAGGTCGGCGCCGAAGATCGCCAGCAGCTTCTCCCGCGGCAGGTACGGCGCGAGGGTGAGGAACACGAAGCGGCACTTGTCGCAGTCGGCGCACCAGGACCGGCGCTTGGACTCGTCGAGGTGGAAGGAGCGGTTGCAGCTGGTGAACACCGGGTGGTAGTCGGTGAGCGTGGCGAAGCGCCGCATGATCGCCAGCTCCGAGAGCGGGCGCAGGAACGACACGTACTCCAGCGGCGTGCCCAGCTCGGCCAGCGCCTCGCGCAGCAGCGACTCGAAGGCCAGGCCCTTGGACCACTGGTGGTTGACCTCGAACCCCTGCCAGGTGAGGTTCCCGTAGGAGGAGGACGCCTCGTTGGAGAACACCACCGCGTCGAGACCCGAGCGCAGCGCGGTCAGGCAGGCGATCACCGAGTTCATCGCGGTGACCGGGACGTGCCCGTTGTGCGCGCCGGCGGCGTTCCACTCGTGCAGGCGAGGGTCCAGGCGCCGCAGCGCGGTGAGCAGGGGCAGCCTCGCGGCCTCGGCGGTCCGGGTGATCGGGTCGTAGGTGTTGACCGAGAACAGCCGCACCGAGAGGGGCAGCGCGCGCAGCGACTCGATGGTGACGATCGAGTCCTTGCCGCCGCCGACGGCCACCAGCGCGCTCGCGGGCTCCGCGTGCGAGACGGTGCGCTCACCGGCGCTCCCGGCGCCGCGCCCGGCGTCGCCCGGCCGGTCCGGGGCCTCGATCCGGGGGGTCAGGGCCGCGGGCAGGTCGTTGCGATAGGCGAACTCGCCCAGGCCTTTGCGGACCGTCTCGGCCAGGAACTCCCGCTCGGAGACGGTGAGCCCCGAGGGCACCTCGACGAGCTCCGGGACGACCGTCTTGTAGTAGCTGAGTCCGGCGACCAGCCACAGCCGGCGGGCGAGGGCGCGGAAGACGTCCTCGTCGACGTCCGGGCTGGGCGGGCCGGGCAGGGTGACGACCTCGACGAAGTCGGCTGACTCGGCACCGTCGGTGATCCGGTAGTGGAGCTCGACGCGGGAGAGGTCCGCGGAGATCACGAGATCCTCGTAGACGAACCGCAGGGCGGAGGGCGAGGCGCTCAGGAGTTGCTGCACTCTGGCCAGTATAGGTCCGCCAGAGTTGGGAACGCTGCGGAGACGGGCCCTCGACCGGCGGGCCTAGGAACCGGAGGTCGAGATGGACCCGACAGCACAGGTGCAGCCCACCGCATCCGACGACGGCGCACCGGAGGAGCTCACCCGAGCGCTCGGCCCCAAGCTGTTGCTGCTCTTCATCGTCGGTGACGTGCTGGGCGCCGGCGTGTACGCCGTGACGGGGCAGATGGCCGGCATCGTCGGCGGCGTGGTGTGGCTGCCATTCCTGGTCGCGTTCATCGTGGCCACGCTCACCGCGATGTCCTACCTGGAGCTGGTCACCAAGTACCCCCAGGCCGCGGGCGCCGCGCTCTACGCCCACAAGGCCTTCGGCCTGCACTTCGTGACGTTCCTGGTCGCCTTCGCGGTGATCTGCTCGGGCATCACCAGCGCCTCGACATCCTCCAACGTGCTGGCGCAGAACCTGATCGGAGGCCTCGAGGGCGCCGGCTGGGAGACCGGGCTGGACCCGACGGGCACCGGCGCCATGCTGGTGGCGATGGCCTTCATGGTCCTGCTCGCGCTGATCAACCTGCGCGGGGTGGGCGAGTCGGTGAAGTTCAACGTGGTGCTCACCGTGGTGGAGATGACCGCGCTGGGCATCGTCATCGGGGTCGGGTTCTGGGCGATGACCCAGGGCGACGGCGACCTCAGCCGGATCACGATGTTCGAGTCGCCCGAGGACAAGGGGATGTTCCTCGCGGTGACCGCGGCGACCTCCGTGGCGTTCTTCGCGATGGTGGGCTTCGAGGACTCGGTCAACATGGTCGAGGAGACCCAGAATCCTGAGCGGATCTTCCCCAAGATGATGTTCACCGGCCTGGGCATCGCGGTGATCTTCTACATGCTGGTCGCGGTGGCGGTGGTGGCGGTGCTCACCCCCTCCGAGCTCGCCACCATCAACGAGTCCGAGGGCCGGGCGCTGCTGGAGGTCGTCAGCAAGGGCGCCCCCGACTTCCCGATCGACAAGGTCTTCCCGTTCCTCGCGGTGTTCGCGGTCGCCAACACCGCGCTGATCAACATGCTGATGGCCAGCCGGCTGCTCTACGGCATGGCCCGCCAGGACGTGCTGCCCCGCTCGCTGGGACGGATCTCGCACCGCTCCCGCGCGCCGTACGTCGCGATCATCTTCAGCACGCTGCTCGCCGTCGGCCTGATCTGGTACGTCTCCTCCGACCCCGACAGCACGGTGGTGAGCAGCCTCGCCGGCACCACCTCGCTGCTGCTGCTGGGCGTGTTCACGATCGTCAACGTGTCCTGCATGGTGCTGCGCCGCCGCGACCCGGATGCCCGGGGCACCTTCACCTCGCCCGGCCCCACCCCGGTGGTGGCCGGCCTGCTGTGCCTGTTCCTGCTGGGGCCGTGGGTCGACCGGGCCACGATCGAGTACCAGATCGCGGCCGTGCTGATCGGGATCGGCGTGGCGCTGTGGCTGCTCACCTGGCTCACCAACCGGGGGGTGCGCGCCAAGAAGACGGGCTTCCGCGACATCGACCACCTCTCGCAGTGACGACAGCGGCGAGCGGGCCGGTGCGGGCGCGGACGGATTCGGGCGGCGTGGCCGGGGCCGCGTAAACTTCCCGGGTGACCTTCCCCGACCTCGCCGACCTGCACGCTTTCGGCCCGGCCCAGCAGCCCAGCTACCCCGACGCCGGTGCCGTCGACGCCGCGGTCGCCAAGCTGCGCACCTTCCCGCCGCTGGTCTTCGCCGGCGAGTGCGACGAGCTGACCGAGAAGATCGCGGCGGTCACCCGCGGCGAGGCGTTCCTGCTCCAGGGCGGCGACTGCGCCGAGACGTTCGCCGGCGTGACGGCCGACAACGTGCGCAACAAGCTGCGGGTGCTGCTGCAGATGGCGGTGGTGCTGACCTACGCCGCCTCGGTGCCGGTGGTGAAGGTCGGCCGGCTCGCCGGCCAGTACGCCAAGCCCCGCTCCTCCGACAGCGAGACCCGCAACGGGGTGACGCTGCCGGCCTACCGCGGCGACGCGGTGAACGGCTTCGAGTTCACGCCGGAGTCGCGGATCCCCGACCCGCAGCGGCTGGTCGACGTCTACCACGCCTCCGCGGCCACGCTGAACCTGGTGCGCGCCTTCGTCACCGGCGGCTACGCCGACCTGCGCCAGGTGCACACCTGGAACACCGACTTCGTGCGCGAGTCGCCGGCCGGGCAGCGCTACGAGGCGATCGCCAACGAGATCGAGCGGGCGCTCAACTTCATCCAGGCGATCGGCGCGGACCCGGCCGAGTTCCACCGGGTCGACTTCCACTCCAGCCACGAGGCGCTGCTGCTGGAGTACGAACACGCGATGACGCGCATCGACTCGCGCACCCACGAGCCGTACGACGTGTCGGGGCACTTCGTCTGGATCGGCGAGCGCACCCGGCAGCTCGACGGGGCGCACGTGGAGATGCTGAGCCGGATCAAGAACCCGATCGGCGTGAAGCTCGGTCCCACCACCACCGCCGACGACGCGATCGCGCTGGCCGCCAAGCTGAACCCCGACAACATCCCCGGGCGACTCACCTTCATCACCCGCTTCGGCGCCGGCAAGATCCGCGACGGGCTCCCGCCGCTGATCGAGAAGGTGACCGCGGCCGGCATCCAGGTGGCCTGGGTCTGCGACCCGATGCACGGCAACACCTTCGAGGCCAGCTCGGGCTACAAGACCCGCCGCTTCGAGGACGTCATCGAGGAGGTCCAGGGCTTCTTCGACGTGCACCGCTCGCTCGGCACCTGGCCCGGCGGCATCCACGTGGAGCTGACCGGCGACGACGTCACCGAGTGCGTGGGCGGCGGCGAGGACCTGCTCGAGATGGACCTCGGCAACCGCTACGAGTCGGTCTGCGACCCGCGCCTGAACCGGGTGCAGTCGCTCGAGCTGGCCTTCCTGGTCGCCGAGATGTTGCGTGCGGCCGGGCCCCGCACGGCCTGATACCGACCGATGGCCGACCTCGTAGACCTGCGCTCGGACACGCTCACCCGTCCCACCGAGCAGATGCGCCGCGCGATGGCGCACGCCGAGGTCGGCGACGACGTGTACGGCGAGGACCCGACCGTGCGCGCGCTGGAGGAGCGGGTCGCGGGCCTGCTCGGCCACGAGGCGGGGCTGTTCACCCCGACCGGCTCGATGGCCAACGTGCTCGCCGTACGCACCGTGGTCGGGGTGGGCCAGGAGGTGCTCTGCGAGTCCTCGGCCCACATCGCCCGCGCCGAGCTCGGCGCCCACGCGGCGTACACCGGGCTGACCATGCGGACCTGGACCGCTGACCGCGGCCAGGTCGACCTGGCCGCGGTGCGCCGGCTCTACGCCCCCGACATGGGTCCGTTCTTCGTGCCCACCGCCGCGGTCTCGGTGGAGAACACGCACAACTTCGCCGGGGGCGCGGTGCTGCCCCTGGAGGACCTGCGAGCCCTGCGCGCCTGGGCAGACGAGGTCGGCACCCGCATCCACATGGACGGCGCCCGGATCTGGAACGCCCACGTCGCCACCGAGACGCCGCTCGAGCAGTACGGCGCGGTGGCCGACGTGATGGCCGTGTGCCTGTCGAAGGGGCTGGGCGCGCCGGTGGGCTCGCTGGTCGTCGGCAGCGCCGAGGCGATCGCCGAGTCGCGGATCTGGCGCAAGCGGATGGGCGGCGGGATGCGTCAGGTCGGCATCCTCGCCGCCGCCGGCCTGCACGCCCTGGACCATCAGCTGGAGCGGCTTGCCGACGACCACGCGCACGCCCGGCTGCTGGCCGAGGCGTGCGGTGTCGACCCCGCCGGCGTGGACACCAACATCGTGGTCGTCGAACGCCGCGACGCCGCCGAGGCCGCCGCTCTGGTGGCCGCGGCTGCGGCCGAGGGCGTCCGGGTAGCGACGGTGGGACCGACCACGGTGCGCTTGGTCACCCACCTCGACGTCAGCCGGGCCGACGCCGAGCGTGCCGCCGCGGTGCTCGCCCGGCTCGTCTGAGCCCGGCCTCGTCTGAGCCCGGCCTCGGCTGAGCCCGGCTCAGCGCAGCCGGCGCGCGATCTCCTCGGCTTCGGCCATCGAGGCGACCTCGACCATCTGGAAGCCCCGGGTGCCGCCTGGTGTGCCTACCACCCCCTCGAGGGTCCACGACCCCGGGGCTTGGACAACCCCCGAAATCGATCGTTTTCGGTGCGGCACCTGGCGGGTCACCGAAAACGTCTTCACAACGTCGCACCGATTCCTGTCAGCCGAAACACCGGGAGGTTTCGGTTGCGACTTTCGGGAGGCAGATCTCCGTTTGTGGGCTATCGACAGTCGGTGAGGCACCATGCGGGGCATGAGATCCGTTGGTCGAGGGCTTGTGGCGTTCTCCGCTTGGGCTGGGCGGGTGCGCCCCAGGTATCTAATCGTGGGCGTCGTGCTCGTCAGTGTTGTTGCCTTGCTGGGCCTCCTAGGTTGGGAGATGCCGGCCGCGATCTTGTGGTCGGTGCTTGTGTTCCTGTCGGCCTTCTACGCGCTGCCGGCGCTGGTAGCAGCCGCCCAGGGGTTCCGGGAAGGACTCAAGGGCACCAAGCCGCAGCGCTGAATGCGTCAGCAGGCGAACCGACGCCCACGAGTTCGTCTCGGGTGGCCGAGGTGGTGTCGACGGGCCGGGATGGCCTTCCCATCATCGGGCGGACTGCAGGTCTCTCGTGGGAGTCGCCGCTCGTGAATGGTCGACCACAATTGGTCGGTTCTGAACGTCGCGATTCCCCGAGGCCTTCCATAGCTGCCGCCGACATCACGAGGCCGGAGCCCCGCCGCGCGCATGAGGGACGTGCTCAGAGCGTGTCGTCGCCGTCGCTGCCCTCGGAAGGAGCGAAGAGGGCAACCCAGGGCTTGACGAAGATGATGGCTACAGGGATGCACGGGCCCGTTATCCAGATCGCCGCTGCGGCAGTGGTGTGGCCCATGACTGCGACCACCGTCCCAGCCAGAGTTGTAGCGGCTAGGAAGCTCACCGCGAAGAGCATGGCGCGCCCTTCTGATGGGTTTCGACGCCGGCGACTCATATGTGGGATGCCTCGCTCGCTGGGGGAGGTGTTCGGTTCGCTGCTTGGGGTGCTTTCCAGTCGCCATGGTGCTCGTTGCGCCAGGAGCCGCGGGGCTCGATGGCTCCGCTGCTTCGCGGCGTTACGGACGTTCGGGGCGCGGCATGAGCGAGCGGAAGTGTCAGCCGACGGGGTCGATGAAGATCGCGATCAGGGTGCTCGGCAGCGCGAACACGGCGGTCGGGACCAGGATGGTCAGGGTCGTGTAATGAGCGGCCCACCCGAGCACTCGGCCGGCGCGAGATATGGAAGGGTCCGTTCGCTGCCGGATACGTCTGGCCATCAGAAACGAGCCAGCCAGCAGCTTCGGCGTGGCCAGGGTGAGGGCCACGTATGCCCAGTCAATCGTCCCCGAGGCCGATTCGGTGTCACCTGACCAGGCCCAGACAAGAGCGCCGAGCAGGACGATTTGAGCCAGAGCCATAGGCATGCTCTGAGATGCGGCTCGACGCTCATCGCTCCCTGGCATGACCGAAGTCTGACGGGTGAATGCGTGCTTCGCCGAGTACGTCCGGACCAGTGAGTCGACGCGCGGGTTTCGCCAGACAGTGCGTTTTGTGTGAGGTGTCCGCTTCACCGTGCCAGGATCCGATGCCATGACTTCTTGGCGGGACGCAGCCTCCCCATCGGTCCAGGACGACCTCGACGGTCTACTCAACGTCGTACTGCCACTTGCGGAGGAGTTGCTCGGAAAGAACGGTGAGTTCTATCCGTTCGGGGGTTCTGTATCGAGCAAGGGTGAGTCGTCGCTGACCGCTGCCGATCCGGGGCTGGGGGAGCACCCCGCCTCTGATGAGGTATTGGGGCTGCTCTATGGCGCAGGGAGGGCCAATGTTGATGCCGCTCGAGCAGTGGCGTTCGTCGCAGACGTCCGGGCCAACGGTTCCGATGCGGTTCGAGTGGAACTTGAGCATCAAGAAGGGGCGGCGTTGGTCGTGCTGCTGCCCTACACGCGGAGCAGGTTCAAGAAGACACTGTCCTTTGGACAGATGAGCGCCGCGGAAAGCGAGCCCAAGGTCTGGATTGCTCCCTAGCGCGTCTTCGCGCAGGCAGCGAGCACGGCCGCTCGACCAGCGGCATGTGAGTGCGTTCTGTCCGGCATGATCGCCGACATGGAAGATCTTGTTGCTCGGGCTCTTGAGCGCCTGCAGGCAGCCAGTGTGCGGCTTGACCCAGGGTTGTCCGACGCCGAAGTCTCGCGGATCGAAGACCAGTTCAACTTCACCTTCGGCCCCGAACACCGTCAGTTGCTTCAGTCGGCTCTGCCAGCAGGTGAGCCCTCGTGGCCCGACTGGCGCAACGGATCACCGGAGAACCTGCGGGGCCGACTCAACTGGCCGATCGACGGCGTGGTCTTCGATGTGCACAACAACGCGTTCTGGCCCTCATCGTGGGGCGAACGTCCTGACGACCACGCCGAGAAAGAGCGCCACGCACGTGCCCATCTGGCTCGTGTTCCCCGATTGGTGCCGATCTTCTCCCATCGGTACCTGACGGTCGACCCTGAGTACCGACCCAGCCCTGTCTTCTCGGTGCACCAGGCCGACGTCATCTACTACGGCGACGACCTCCTTGACTACGTGGCCCACGAGTTCAAGGTCCCGCCCCTGCACCCGTCACCGGATCGCGCCCACGTCCCGTTCTGGTCAGATCTGGCTGAAGGCGCGGAGAGCCAAGACCTGTAGGACCCGCCCGCTCATCGACAGATGAGTGTGCTCGCGGGCTGTAGGGGGCGCGCTGGTTACGTGAGGTGCTCAGTGGTTCTCAGAGCTCTGTTGTTTCGATAGGCAATGGGGAGCGTGCAGCCAGGGGATAGGTGACCAGGGGCCAGGGATGTAGCTCGTCGGCATCGAAGGCGTCCACCTTGCCCCAGTCGCTGACCAGCCGGGTCTGCCAGCCGTCCGGTCGCTCGATGGTCGTTTCGTCCGCCCACCTCGACTCTTTGGACGATCGATTGAACTTTGGCAGAGAGTTCGCGGGGCTCCTCACCGCGCGGGTGAATCCTAGGGCGTGTCCCGACTTGGCGTCGGCTACCTCGAAGCACAGTTCGCTCCACCCCTCGTCGGTGATCCGCGCTACCGGGCGGGCCCGGCGCGTGCGCTGGGGATTGGTCTTCCATGGACCGGCCATGTCGAAGGACAGGTGGTGATCGAGGGTGTGCTGTCGTGCCTGCCGGAGGGCGTCTTGGGGCCATCCGCGCTCTTGCCCGATCCGCTGCATGGCGGTGTCTACGACCTCGAGGACGAGGCGTGCCCGGTCGGCTGGACTCATGTCAGCGACGCTGGGAGGCACGAGCGCGCCGATGGTCTCGTCACCGGCTGGGTGGAGGCCGAGGCGAAGCTCGACCTTGGAGGTGAGCTCCGCCGGCTGAGCTATGAACATCTGCACTGCTGATCGTCGGGCCTCGATGCCGAAGGTTGCTAGGGCCTCGCTGTATCGCTCGGTAACCCGTCGTGAGGTGCGCGCGAACGCATCCTCCGCGGGGGTGTCGCCCCATTGCCCGTCGACGGGGCCGCCATTGGGCCAAAACCAGACGTACTTCAACTTCGCCACGGTCTGCATCTTGCCTTGGCCCGAGGGCGGCCGGCCAAGGCATCCGAGGGTCAGGCCCCGGAGACAGACACGGCTGCGGTGAAAGTTCTGTGGAATGCCTACAACGACGCGCAACCGATCGTTTTCGGTGCGCCTCGTCGGCCGGATCGACGACCCCGTACGACACGCCCAGGCGCGCCAACCGGAACTCTCAACCGAAACTGATTTGCACCGGAACCGCGGCGGTGCCGTTTTCGGGACGATCAGCGAGGTTGGGGGAGTGGTGGGGGCTGTCGGGTATGCGCGGGTCTCGACCCGCGAGCAGGATCCAGCGGCACAGGAACGCGAGCTAGCTGCAGCCGGTGCCGTTCGGGTGTTCGTCGACCACGGCGAGTCCAGCCGGCTACCGGACCGGCCGCAGTGGGTCGCATGCCTGGAGTACATGCGGGCGGGGGACACCCTGGTCGTACGCGCGCTGGACCGGCTCGCCGGCACCACGACGATGGCGATCGAGACGATCAACGAGCTCCACGAGCGCGGCGTGAACATCAAGTCCCTCACCGAGTCCGAATCGACACCACTACCCCGATGGGACGCGCGCTGTTCGGGACCGTGGCCGTGTTCGCGCAGCTGCATGTCGACACCATCCGGGAGAACGCCAGGCGAGGCTTGGAGCATCCTCGACCTGAGGGGCGTGTGGGTCCACGAGCGCGAGCGCAGGGGCCTGGAGGAGCACGCTGAGCGTCAGGAGGGCTCTCACGCCTGAGCCGCTCGTGGCGGTCTGCTCGGTGGGGTGCTGCGGTTGGGCGTGCGGATCCCGCGGGGTCCACCTGAGCCCAACGCCGCGGTGGTCGGACCACTCGCCAGGCTGTGCGGGGCAGCGGACGCTGCGGGGGGTGGGGCGCTGACTCAGGCGGCGGCCTCCGAGGGCTTTCCAGGCGCCGTGGCGCTATTCCCGGCGGGGTCGGTGGCGGGTCCAGTCGGGAGGTGCCGGGGCCGGGCCGTCGGTGTGTGGGAGGCCGTTGTGGCCGTCGTGGTGCTGGCCGTGGCTGTGGTGAGGTCGTCTGCGGGGCGGGGGTGGCTGGAACTCGGGTAGCCGGTCGTGGGGGTTGAGCCGGACCTGCCAGGGGCTGTGGTGCAGGGTGCGGTGGTGGTGGCCGCATACCAGCACCAGGTTGTCGAGTGCGGTGGTGCCGCCGTCGGCCCAGTGGGTGAGGTGGTGGGCGTGGCACATCACCGGGGGCCGGGTGCAGGCCGGGAACGCACAGTGCCGGTCGCGAACGACGAGGGCGCGCCACAGGGCGGGGGTGACCAGGCGGTGGGCGCGGCCGACGTCGAGTTGTTCACCGGGTCCGCCGAGGGCGACGGGGATCAGGTCGGCGTCGCAGGCCAGCCGTCGTGCGGTGGCCGCGGAAAGGGTGATGCCCTCGTCGGTGACCCCCAGCCCGGCGGCCAGGTCGTCGGGCAGCGCGGTCCCGAGGAGCGACCAGTCGATGCCACCCTCCGAAGCGGCGAAGTTGCCCTCAGCAGTGGTGGGCGCCTTGCAGTCCAGGTGACGGGTCAGGGCGGTGTAGTCGAGGGTGACCGTGACCCGCGGCCGGGCGCCGTGCGACTCCGGTGCCTGGTCGGTGTCCAGGGCGTGTTGGGCGGTCTGGATCAGCGCGTCCCACAGCCGCGCGCCGTGGTCGCGCGGATCCAGTACCTCCCCGCCACACCCTTCGTCGGGGTCGTCGCTCAACGCCGGTTGGGGCTTGGTCAACGGCAACAGCGCGGCCTTGAGGACCGCGGCGTCCTCCACTGACCCACGCCCCTTGAGGCGGACTCCGCCCGCGCCGTCGTCGACCAGGGACAGGAACCGGTCCAGGTGCGCCGCCCGCTCCGCACGGTCCAGGGCCTTCTCCAGGTCGCGTTCGGTGCGCTCGGGGTCGACGACGTGGACCAGGTGCCGCGCGGCCTTGGCCAGCTCCGAGGCATCAAGGCGCTCGGCCTCACCCAGCAACAGCGCCTCAGCCTCCGCCCGCAGGCGCGGGTTGCGGGGCAGCTGCTCGACCGCATCCACGATCACGCCGGCCTGCTCGGGAGAGACCCGGCCCGCCCGCAACGACGCCAACGTCGCCTGCCGGTCGCCGCACAGCAACCCGGCGTGGTCGACCGCCCGTTTGCCCTGCGCGCGGCGCAGCCCACCCAGGTGGGTGAACCAGTCCCCGGTGGAGGCCCAGGCCCGTTCGGTCTTGGCTGCGGCACGGGCGTGGATCTCGCCCAGCAGTTCGGCCTCGACCGCGGCCAGGTGCGCCCGCAGCCCCTCCAAGGCAGCAACCCCGTCCATCAGCTCCTCGGAGGTCCTGCTGGCCCACAGCACCGAGTCCAACCCCGCCAGAGCCTCCTCGGCGCAGGAGACCACCGCGACCGCGCCACCAGCGGCACCGTCACCGGTGCCGTCGGGGCCGAGTGTGATCTCCATGACACTCACTCAAGCAGCGACCACCGACAGTCCTGGCCGCTGACGCGACCCGAGACCAAATCTGTGGACAACTAAATTTCCGCGCCTGGCGCCCGGGCCCGCTGGCCTCGCCTGCACTCTCCGAGCGCGCCTACGAAGACGGTCACCGGTTCACGACCGTGCCCGCAGCGTGATGCCGTCCAGCCCCTGGGCAGAAACCTCAGGGATCGGTGATCATGGCGAGGTGAGCGAACACTCCGACGCCACGCGGCCGCTGTCCGGTCCCGAGGACCCGGGACCGTTCTTCCACGGCACGAAGGCCGATCTGCGGCCCGGCGATCTCCTGGAGCCGGGGTTCACCTCCAACTTCGGGCAGCGTCAGCGGGCGAACTTCATCTACCTGACGGCCACCCTGGACGCCGCCACCTGGGGCGCCGAGCTGGCGGCCGGCGACGGGCCCGGGCGGATCTACCGGGTGGAGCCGATCGGGCCGTTCGAGGACGATCCGAACCTCACCGACAAGAAGTTCCCCGGCAACCCGACCCGGTCCTACCGCACCCGTGAGCCGCTGCGCGTCGTCGAGGAGATCCCCGACTGGGAGCCGCACCCGCCCGCGGTGCTCCGGCAGATGCGTGATCGCCTCGAGGAGCTCGAGCGCCAGGGCGTCGAGGCGATCAACGAGTGAGGCTCACACGGCGATGTGCGGGACCTCGGCCTCGATGCGTCGACGCGGCACCAGCTCGGTCACCAGCATCGCGGTCAGCACCAGTGCCCCGCCGAGCAGCATCCGCAGGGTCAGCGAGTCGTTGCCGAACCCGATCGCGAACAAGGCCGCGAAGACCGGCTCCATGCTCATGATGATCGCGGCGCGGGTGGGGGAGAGGTGGCCCTGGGCCCAGGTCTGCCCGAGCAGGGCGAGGGCACCGGCGACCAGGGCCATGTAGACGATGGAGGCCCAGTCGCCCGGCGACTCGGGCAGTACGACGCCGTCGGGCGCCGTGGCGACGAGACAGACCACGGCGATCACCACGATCTGCAGGATCGACATCCCCAGCGCCTCCCCGGGCCGCGACCAGGCGCCCAGGCCGACGATGTGCAGGGCGTAGAGGACGGCCGAGAGCAGGGTGATCGCCTCGCCGTAACCGACCGCGAAGCCGTCGAGGGTGAGCACGCCCAGCCCGAGCGCCGCCAGCGCCACCGCGCCCCAGGTCAGCCCCGTGATCCGGGTGCGCAGCAGGAGCGCGGCGAGCAGCGGGGTGCACACGACGTACATGCCGGTGATGAAGCCCGACACGCTGGCCGAGGTGTGCGCGAGCCCGGCGGTCTGCAGGATCTGGGCCAGGCCGTAGACCAGCCCGAGCACCAGGGCGCCGCGTCGTGACGCGGGGGAGAGCCGCGCGATCGCCCGCGGCGCGACCAGCAGCATGGCGAGCGCCGCGATGGCGAACCGCACCGCGAGGAAGTCCAGCGTGGGGATCCGGTCGAGCAGGTCCTCGATCAGGAAGAACGTCGAGCCCCACGACGCCGTGATCGCCAGCAGGGCGAAGGTGGCGAGCAGCGAGGTCCGGCGAGCGCTCACTCGCGGGTGACGGCCGACCCCGCCGCCTCGAGGCGCAGCTGGCGCAGCAGCGCCATGTCCGGGTCGTCGGCGTCACGCGAGCCGGGGGTCTCCAGCACGAACGGCACGCCGGCCGTGGCCGGGTGCGCGAAGAGCTCGCGGAAGGCGTCGACGCCGATGTGTCCCTGGCCGATCTTCTGGTGGCGGTCCTTGAAGGCGCCGCGCACGTCCATCGAGTCGTTGGCGTGGATCAGCCGCAGCCGGTCCGGCCCGCCGATCTCCACGATCCGGTCGACGACGGCGCTCGCGCCACCCGGCTCGTCGAGCGCGGCTCCGGCGGCGAACACGTGGCAGGTGTCCAGGCAGATGCCGGCGCGCGGGTGGTCGTCGAGCGCGGCGAGGTACGGCGTGAGGTCCTCGACCCCGGCGCACAGCGAGCGGCCCTGCCCCGCGGTCGGCTCGAGCAGGAGCCACGGTGCGGAGTCCGGATCGCCCGCGTCGAGCTCCTCGAGCAGCGGCAGCAGGCCGTCGCGGACCTGGCGCATCGCGGCGGCGTAGCGTGCCGCGCTCTGGTCGGCGTCGTCGGAGGGGGCGACGAACGACCCGGTGTGCACCACCACGCCCTCGGCTCCCATCCGCGCGGCGCGGCGCAGGTTGTGGGCCACGACGGCCACCGACTTCTCGTAGGTCGCGGGCGTGGGGGAGCCGAGGTTCACCAGGTACGGCGAGTGGACGAAGGCGCGGATGCCGCGCTCGGCACACGCGGCGCGGAAGCGTTCGTCCTCCTCGGCCCGGCCGGCCGACAGCGCCCAGCCGCGGGGGTTGCCGACGAAGACCTGGATGGTCTCGGCGCCGATCTGCTCGGCCGACGCGAGCGCCCCGGCGACCAGTCCCTTGCCGACCTGGACGTGGGTGCCGACCGGGTTGCGCCGGGCCAGATCGGGTGCCGGGGCGGCAGCTCCCGCAGTGAGGTCGGGGACGGTCAGGACGGGTGCGACGGACATGGCAGAAGGGTAGGCGAGCGAGGTCGGGGCCTCGCCTCCCGGACCCGGTGCCCGCATCCTGCCTCAGCTCAGGTAGAGCCTCAGATCACCCAGCGCCTCAGATCACCCAGAGGATGATCGTGCTGCCCTTGGCGACCTTGTCGCCCGAGCCGGGCGAGACCCGGAAGACGTAGCCCAGGCCGAGGTAGTCGGTGTGGTCGCGGACGTCCACCTCGAAGCCGAGCCCCTCCAGCTTCTCGCGGGCGTCCTCGATCCCGCTGGCCACCAGGCCGCCGGGGACCTCGACCAGCTCGGGGCCCTCGGAGACCACCAGGGTGACGGTGTCGCCGCCGTAGAGGGTGCCGGAGTCGGGGGACTGCGAGATGACGTCGCCCTCGGCCACGTCGTCGGAGTTCTCCTTGCTCTGCTCGACCTCGAGGTTCTTGGCCTCGAACCAGGCCAGCGCCTTGGCCGCCTCCTTGCCGGTCCAGTCGCGGAGCTTGATCGGGCGCGGGCCCTTGCTGACGACCAGGCTGACCGCGATGCCGGGCTTGAGGCTGGTGCCCGCCTTGGGGTCGCTGCTCAGCACCGTCCCTGCGGGGACCGTCTCGTGGTAGCGCTCGACCCTGCGGCCGACGTCGAGGTTGGTCTTCTCGAGCGCCTGCTCGGCACGGCGCTCGGTCATCCCACGCAGCTTGGGCACCTGGTAGCGCTCCTTGCCCAGCGAGAGGGTCAGGGTGACGACGTCGCCGTCCAGCGCCTTGTCGCCGGCGCCCGGGTCCGCGGCGAGCACCAGGTCGGCGGGGACCGTCTCGGAGTAGGCGCCCTCGCCCACCCTCGCCTCGAGCCCGGCGGCCTCGAGTCGCTGGACGGCCTTGGCCTCGCTCAGCCCGATCACCCCGGGGACCGGGGTGTAGCGGGCCACGGCGTACCACCAGGCGCCCGCCCCGGCCGTCGCGACCAGCAGTACGACCAGCAGCAGGATGACGGGGCGGCGCCGGCGCCGGGGGCGGGGGCGGGGCGGACGGTGGTCGAGCTCCACCACGCTGGTGTGCTCGCGGTCGTCGTCGGGGGCGGGAAGCATCGCCGCGGCGGCGGTGGGGTGGCTCGGGGCGGTCCGCGCCCTGCTCGGCTCGGGCGGCGGCACCGCGGCACGGTCGAACGCGTCGGGGGCGGTGTCGTGGAACGCCTGGTCGTCGGGGGAGATCAGCACCCGGCGGGGCCGCAGGTCGGCGGTCAGGTCGTCGTCGTCCAGGACGCCGTCGGCCAGGGCCTGGGCGACCCGGCGGACCTGGTGCAGCAGCACCGAGGCGTCGGTGGGCCGCTGGTCGCGGTCGCGGGCGGTGGCGCGGGCGACCAGCGCGTCGACGTACGCCGGCAGGCCGGGCACCAGCAGGGAGGGCGCGGGGATGTCCTCGTGGACGTGCTTGTAGGCGACCTGGATCGGCGACTCGCCCTCGTGCGGCTTGCGGCCGGTGAGCAACTCGTAGAGCACCACCCCGGCGGCGTAGACGTCGGCGCGGGCGTCGGCCCGCCCGTCCACGACCAGCTCGGGGGCCAGGTAGGAGACGGTGCCGATCAGAACGCCACCGGTGGCGGTGTGCTGGGTGTCGGCGCTGACCGCCTTGGCCAGGCCGAAGTCGGCGACCTTGATCCGGCCGTCGTCGGCGATCAGCACGTTCTCGGGCTTGATGTCGCGGTGGATCAGCCCCGAGCCGTGCGCCGCGGCCAGCGCGGAGAGCACCGGCTCCAGCAACGCCAGCGCCCGCGCGGGAGGCATCGGCGCCTCCTTGCGGATGACGTCGCGCAGGGTGTGGCCGGCGACGAGCTCCATCACCAGGTAGACCGATCCGGCGTCCTCGCCCTGGTCGTAGACCCCGACCACGTTGACGTGCGAGAGCCGTGCCGCGGCGCGCGCCTCGCGGACGAAGCGGGCCACGAAGTCGTGGTCGTCGCCCATCCCCGGGTGCATCACCTTGACCGCCACCACGCGGTCCAGGCGGGTGTCGGTGGCCTCGTACACGCTGGCCATGCCGCCGCGCGCGATGCGACTGCCGATCCGGTAGCGACCGTCCAGCAGTCGCCCGGTCAGCGGGTCGCCGGCGTCCCCGCCGGGGCGGGGTGGGCGCATGCGCTGAGCGGCACCGTGGTCCACGGGGAGTCCTCCGTCTGCCGGATGGGGAAGGATCCGACAGCCAATCGTACGGACGACTGGCGCGAACAGCCGGTTCGGCGGGCCTCTCCGGCGTGGCGTGGGCGCCCGCTCAGGCGGGCGGCAGGCCCTGGCTCAGCCGGCGGTGGATGGCCGCCACGTTCGCCACGTAGCCGCGGGTCTCGCGGTAGAGCCCGTGCTCGCGGACCGCGCCGAGTCCCTGGTAGTAGGCGGCCAGCTGGTGGCGGCGGGAGTCGGTGAGGCCATCGAGCACCCGCAGCAGCCACACACCCGCGGTCACGTTGTCGTCGAGGTGGTGCGGGTTCAGCGAGCGCCCGGCGTACAGCTCCATCCAGGCCGCGGTGTCAGGCAGGACCTGCATGGCGCCGATCGCGTTCGCCGACGAGACGCGGTCCATCTGCCAGCCCGACTCCTGCCAGGAGACGGCCAGCGCGAGGTGGGGGTCCACGCCGAGCCGGCGGGCCTCGGCGGTGATCGCGCGACGTACCTGCTCCCGGCTCACCTTCCCGGCTCCGCCGCCGCGGGCGCTCGGGGTCTGGCGGGCGGCGGGCTCGGGGCGCGTCGAGCGCTGGTGGGACCGCTTCTGGGAACGGTCCTTGCGGGCCGCGGCCACCACCACCGGGACCCGCACCTGCTGGCCCACCCGCAGGGTCGCCTCGGGGCCCAGGTGGTTGAGGTCCACCAGCTCCGCGGTCCAGGCGTGGTAGCGCACCGCGAGACCGGTGGCGGTGTCGCCGGGCTGCACGGTGTGGACGACGATGCGGCGCCCGGGCGGCAGCGGGTCGTGGGCGGCGGCGGTCACCGCCAGCGGACCGGCGAGCAGCGCGCCGGCCAGCAGCGGAGCCACCGCGGGTCTGAGCAGACGCGGGCGGGGGAGGCGGGAGAGCAAGCGGGGGAACGTGCGGGGAAACGTGCGGGGCGTCGTCATGGTGACCGGATCCCTTCCGTCGGTCAGGCGCACGCGGGGTCCCGAGTGGCCCCGGCCGGGGCGCGCCGGGCCGTGGTTCGACGGTAACGGTGTGACGCAAGGGATTGGGGATGCCCGTGTGGTTCGCCGATGTCGCGGTACGTCGAGGCGCATCATCGAGCCGGGGTGTGATTTCCGGGCCGCAGCCGCCGGTGGGACACTGTGCGCATGACCGCATCTCACGAAGCCGACCTCGGCGCCCTGGTCGCCGACTGGATCGACTGGGCCGAGGCCGCCCGCGAGCTCGGCGTGAGCGTCGGCAAGGTCCGCACGATGATCCGCGAGCACGAGCTGGCCGCCGCCGTCCCGGTCGAGGGCGAGGGTCAGAAGATCCCGGCCGACTTCCTCCAGGACGGCCTCGTCGTCAAGGGGCTGCCGGGGCTGTTGACCATGCTGCACGACGGTCACTACGACGACCGCGAGTGCATCGAGTGGATCTTCACCGACCTCGACCTGCCCGGACGCCCGATCGACGCGCTGCGCGAGAACCGCGGCTCGGAGGTCAAGCGGCGCGCGCAGGCGATGGCGCTCTGAGCCGACCCGGCTGAGCCCCCGATCCGGCTGAGGGGCCGGCCGGGACCGGTCGCGTCAGACGGCCCGGTCGGTCGCCGCGGCGGCCAGGGCGCGCAGCGCCGTACGCGCCTGCTCGTCGGCGCTCGCCCGGTCCAGCGCCGCGATCGAGATCCGCACCAGCTCGGAGATCACCGCCTCCACCTGGGTCCGCGCGCCGGCGTCGTCGATGATCTCGCGCAGCTCCTGGACCTGCGGCGCGTCGAGGGCGGTGCCCAGGGCCCGGTCGAGCACCTGTGCCCGGGCGGCGGGTGCCTCGTCCAGCGCGAGCGCGACCAGGACCGTGCGCTTGCCCTCCACCAGGTCGTCCCCGGCGGGCTTGCCCGTCGTCTCGGGGTCGCCGAACACGCCCAGCAGGTCGTCGCGCAGCTGGAAGGCCTCGCCCAGGGGCAGCCCGAACGCGCCCAGGGCGGCGAGCTGCTCCTCGTCGGCCCCGGCCAGGGCGGCGCCGATGTGCAGCGGGCGCTCGATGGAGTACTTCGCCGACTTGTAGCGCAGCACGGTCATCGCGGTGTCCACGTCGGCGCGTCCGCGCGCCTGGACGGACACGTCGAGGAACTGCCCGGCGACGACCTCGGAGCGGCACAGGTCGAAGACGTCGAGGGCGGGCGCCACGTCGGTGATCGGCAGCCCGCAGCGGCGCAGCAGCTCGTCGGCCCAGGTCAGCAGCAGGTCGCCGAGCAGGATCGCGGCCGCGGCGCCGTACTGCAGGGGGTTGCCGGTCCAGCCCTGCGCGCGGTGCTCGCTCTCGAAGGCGCGATGCGTCGCGGGCCGCCCGCGGCGGGTGTCGGAGGCGTCCATCAGGTCGTCGTGGACCAGGGCGCTGGCGTGCAGCAGTTCCAGGGCCGCGCAGGCGCGCAGCAGGGCCTTCTCGTCGGGGACGTCCGGGCGCACCGCCCGGTAGCCCCACCAGCAGAACGCCGCGCGCAGGCGCTTGCCGCCGGCCACGCAGGTGCGGGCCTCGGCGATCAGCCGGGCGGCGTCGTCACCCAGCGGCGCCAGGCGGGTGACCTGCTCGTCGAGGAACTCCTCGAGCGTCTCCTGGATCTGCGCGCTGAACACGGCCGCGTCCCAGGTGGGCGGCACAGTTGTGGGCGGCACAGAAGTGGGAGGCACAGCATCGGCGGGGGAGGGCTGAGCCGACTCGGGCTCGGACACTGGCGAGGTCACCTTGATGAGACTAGCCAGTGGACGGTGCCGGGAACGGGAGGGGGCCGAACCTACAATCGCGCCATGGTCGATGCAGCTGCAGGTGGTCCCGAGAAGAGCCGAGCGGGTGCCCCGACGGGCGGGAGCGTCCGCAGCATCGGCGAGCTGATCCGCGAGGGGGAGCGGTCGATCTCCTTCGAGTTCTTCCCTCCCAAGGACGAGGCCGGCGTCGAGCAGCTGTGGCGCGCGATCCGCGAGCTCGAGCCCTATCAGCCGACCTTCGTCTCGGTCACCTACGGCGCGGGCGGCACCACCCGCGACACCACCGTGCAGATCACCGGTCGGATCGCGCGCGAGACGTCGCTGCGGGCGATGGGGCACCTGACCTGCGTGGGGCACACCCGAGCGGACCTGGCCGAGATCGTGCGGGCCTACGCGGACGCCGGCGTGCGCAACATCCTGGCGCTGCGCGGAGACCCCCAGGACGGGCCGAGCGCCCCGTGGACGCCGACCGAGGGCGGGCTGACGCACGCCGTCGAGCTGGTCGAGCTGTGCCACGAGCTCGGCGACTTCTGCGTCGGAGTGGCGGCCTTCCCCGAGGGCCACCCGTCGGCGGAGTCGCTCGAGCACGACGCCCGGGTGCTGGCCGACAAGGCGCGCGCCGGCGCCGACTTCGCGGTCTCCCAGCTCTTCTTCCGCGCCGAGGACTACTTCTCGCTGGTGGAGCGGGTGCGGGCGCTGGGCGTCGACATCCCGATCCTGCCGGGCATCATGCCGATCACGAACGCGGGCCAGATCAAGCGGATGGCCGAGCTCTCGGGCGCCGCGCTGCCCGACGAGGTGACGTCGCGACTGGCCGCGGCCCAGGACCCCGCCGAGGTCCGCCGCGTCGGCGTCCAGATCGCCACCGAGCTATGCCAGCAGCTGCTCGCCGGGGGAGCCCCGGGGCTGCACTTCTACACGCTGAACCGGTCGCGGGCGACGTTGGAGATCTTCGAGGCGCTGCGGATCACGGTCTAGCCGGGCTCACGCGTCGGCGTGCGCAGGCACGCTCAGGCGGGCCCGACCCGCTGGGCGACCAGCGCCGCGGAGAGGCCGACGAAGGGCAGGCCCGAGCCGGGGGTGGCGTGCGCGCCCGCGGCGTAGACCCCCGCCACGGGCGTCGTCGGACCGAGCCGGGCACGGACGGTGCCCCGGCCCTGCCACAGCAGCCCGAGCGGGGAGCCTCCCCACCGCTCGACGAGGTCGCGCGGCGAGCGGTCCACGCGCACCACCACCTGCTCGCGCACGTCGATGCCGTGGCGGGCCAGCGCGTCGAGGATGTCCTCGGCCAGCCTGCCGCGCCCGTGCACGGTCCAGGCGGAGCCCCCCTCGGGGGCCTGGCCGCCGGTGCGCACCACCAGCGTCGGATCGCCGTGCAGCACGACCTCGGCACCGAGGTCGGGGACCTCCCCGCGCAGCCCGACGTGGCACACCACCGGGGGGATCGCGGGCATGGTGCGCCGGACGTGGACGGCGAGCGCGGGCAGCCGGCGCGGGTCGATCGCGCAGACCACGACGTCGGCGTCGAGGTCGCCGGCGGAGGTGGCCACCGCGACGGCCCGGCCCTCGCGCACGACGACGTCGCGGGCCTCGGTCCCGCTCAGCACGGTGACGCCCCGGGTGGCCAGCCGCTCGGTGAGCGCCTGCGAGAGGCGGGCCATCCCGCCGGGGACCGTCCAGGCGCCGAAGCGCTGCTGCAGGTAGGAGGTGAGGCCGAGCCAGGCCGGCGTGTTGCGCAGGTCGTGCCCGTCCGCGACCAGGTCGTGCCCGGCGACCAGGCGCAACCGCTCGTCGCGCAGGCTGCGGCGCAGCCGCCGGTGCATCATCTCGCGGCTCTCGAGCAGCGCTCGGGCCTCGGAGCTGGCCAGGGCGGCGTCGAAGGGGCGCTCGAGGTAGTCGCGGCGCAGCAGGTCCCAGACCGCGGCGTACGACGCGACGTAGGTGCACCACTGCTCGCCGAGCCCGGGCGCGAGGGCGTCGAAGGCGTGCAGCTGCGCGGCGCGCGAGCCGCCGTGCAGCGCCACGCTGGTGCCGTCCTCGAAGCGGTGCTCGCGGACCACCTCGCGCCCGAGGAGCTCCAGCTCGCGCTCGAGGGGGCGCCCGGACTTGCGGAAGAGGTCGCGCAGCACGGCCGGCAGCAGCGTGTACGTCGGGCCGGCGTCCCAGGTGTAGCCCTGCTCGCGGACCGATGACAGAGCGCCCCCGAGGGCCTGGCCCCGCTCGACGAGGGTGACCTCGTGTCCGAGCTTGGCGAGTCGTGCCGCCGAGGCCAACCCGCCGAAGCCGCCACCGACCACCACCGCACGCGCCATGGCGTGCACCTTAGACCTAGACGAGCTGCGCCCTCGCG
This sequence comes from Nocardioides sp. Z21_20, assembly GCF_059766585.1. Taxonomy (NCBI): domain Bacteria; kingdom Bacillati; phylum Actinomycetota; class Actinomycetes; order Propionibacteriales; family Nocardioidaceae; genus Nocardioides; species Nocardioides sp. Z21_20. The sequence goes on along the minus strand of NZ_JCBAJX010000003.1, from coordinate 170,983 downwards.
GCCCGCCGGGCCTTCCAGCGCTGCCAGCCCCGGCGCACGAGCCTGGCCAGGAACCAGGTCAGCACCAGGCCGAGGACGAGCAGGACGGCCGCGACCGCGGCCGCCGCGCGCGGGTGCTGGATCGCGAAGCACACCACGGCCAGCACCGCGACGTCCTCGAGGATGCTCACCACGATGTTGCTGGCCGGTTCGGGCGAGGAGTTCACCGCCAGCCGGGTGCCGGCCTTCACCGCGTGCGAGGCCAGCGCCGTGGCGCCGCCGACGGTGCCGGAGACGGCCTGGCCGAGGGAGTCGGCGTCGCCCGCGAGCAGCACCCCGATCACCGCGCCGACGGTGGGCCGGATGGTCGTGGACACGGCGTCCCAGGTGGAGTCGAGCCAGGGGATCTTGTCGGCCACGAACTCGAGGGAGTAGAGCGCCAGGGCCAGCGCGAGGACGTCCCAGCGGGCGAGCACGTCGGGGACCTGCTCCAGTCCGCCGACCCGGTCGGCGACGCCCAGGACCAGGACCACGAGGTAGGCGTTGACGCCGCTCGCCCAGCCGCTGGAGAAGGCCAGGGACAGCGACTCCACGTCAGTGGCCCCCGCTCTCCGCGTCGATGACGGCGTTCAGCGACTCGGGGTCGCGGCCGACCACCGTGGTGCCGTCGGAGGCGGTCAGGATCGGGCGCTGCAGGGCCCGGGGGTGCGCGGCCAGTGCGGCGAGCCACTGCGCGCGGTGCCCGGCGTCGCGGGGCAGGTCGATGCCGGCCTCGCGGGCCTCCTTGGAGCGGGCCACGTCCCAGGGCTCCAGCCCGAGTCGGTCGAGCACGGCCGCCAGCTCGTCGGCGCTGGGCGGATCGTCGAGGTAGCGGCGCACGGTGTAGTCGACGCCGGCCTCGTCGAGCGTCGCCTGCGCCGTGCGGCACTTCGCGCAGGCGGGGTTGATCCAGATCTCCATGCGGGCCTTCCTGTCAGGTGGCGATGTCGGAGTGCGGTGACGCTAGTCGACGTCGATCTCGACCGCACCGGTCATCGCGATCAGCTCCTCGAACGTCGTGGAGAAGACGGCCGAGGGGTGGCCGGCGGCCGCCCACACCACGTCGTACCTGCGCAACCAGGAGTCCACGGCCGTCGGGATCGGGGCCGGGTGCGCGAACGGCGAGACCCCGCCGATCACCTGGCCGGTGTGCCGGCGGACGAAGTCGGGGGAGGCGCGGCGCAGCCGGTCGTGACCCAGTCGCGCGGCGGTGCGGGTGGTGTCGACGCGGTGGGCGCCGGAGGTGAGCACCAGCACCGGGCGGCCGTCGGCGTCGAAGAGCAGGCTGTTGGCGATCGCTCCCACCTCGCACCCGAGCGCCTCGGCGGCCAGCGCGGCGGTGTGGACCGCGTCGGGGAGCACGACGATCTCGCCGGACCCGCCGCGGCGCCGGTGCTCTTCGCGAAAACGGGTGATCGCGGGGTGCTCGCTCGGCATACTTCGACCCTAACGACACGAGGGAGCCTGATGAGCCGACGACCCACCGGGCAGATGCTGCGACGACTGCCGGGGCTCGGGCGGCTGACACCGGTGCGGATCGGGACGGCGCTGCTCCTCGCCCAGATCGTCCTGCTCGGCGTGGCGGTGGCGCTCACCGCGGCGCTGCGCGAGGAGCTGGTGGAGGTCTGGGCCGGGCGCAACCCGACGGCACGCGAGATCCTCGCCGACGGTGGCGTTCCGGCGATCGAGGAGAGCGCGCTGCAGGTGCCGGCCTTCGTGCCGGTGGCGGTCGTGCTGTTCCTGGTGATGGCGCCGCTGATCGGGGTCCTGCTGGCGTTCTGGCGTCACCAGGCCACGTGGTCGCGCAGCGCGCTGACCTCGCTGGCGGGCTTCGGGATCGTGGCGGCGGTGATCGGGCTGCGGGCCGATCCGCCCACGGTGCTCGCCGTGGTCGCCTGGCTCTCGATCGCGCTGTACGTCGCCCTGCTGCCCTGCCTGTGGCACCCCGAGGCCCCCTGAGGCCGAGCGGTTCTGCGCTCCCGCCCGGCGGCGCGCCGGGGGTTGACGTCCTGTCGGTGGTGCGGTGTACCGTGGCGTTGTTCGAACACGCGTTCGAGCAACGGGCCCGGTGGGGGCGACCTCGACCCCCGCCCCCTCCGGGCCCTCCGGGGTCGAGACCGGTGCGGGGTGGCGACGAAGGAGCGAGGCATGCGGCGTTACGACGACCCGGTGGAGGTCCGCAAGGGGCCGGTGGGAGGCCCGGGCTCGACGCTCGAGGGGCCCGAGCAGTTCCTCTGGCACGGCCGGCTGTGGAAGGTCAGCGACGTCATCGCGCACTGGGTGGAGACCAGCCCGTGGTGGCAGTCCGCGGGGGTGCGGGCGGTGATCGGCTCCGAGGAGTCCCGGGTCCCGGCCGACGGGGCGCTGCTGGCGCCCGACCTGCTCCGCGAGCGGGAGCTCTGGCGGGTGGAGGCCGGTCGCGGCGTGGCGACCGGCGGAGCGGGCCGGGGCGTCTTCGACCTGGCCTTCGACTGGGCCGACGGCGGCTGGCGCCTTGTCGGCTGTGTGGACTGAGGCGGCCCGCGATGCTCGAGGTCAGCCCCTACTCCCTGCCCGCGACCACCCACTCCTACCTCGCCCGCTCGGCCGAGTCGCTGCAGGAGGCGATCACCGCCGCCGACGTGCCGACCCGCTACGCCTGCGCGCACGTCTCGGCGCTGCGTGCCGCCGCCGCGCTGCTCGCCGCCCGGGCCCTGCCGGTCGCGAGCCGGCGGCGTCAGCAGAAGAACGCCTGGGTGCTGCTCGCCGAGGTGGCTCCCGAGCTGCGGGAGTGGGCCGCCTTCTTCGCGGCCGGCGCCGGCAAGCGCGCCGCCGCCGAGGCCGGCTCGACGCGGGCGGTGACCGAGCGTGAGGCCGACGACCTGGTCCGCGACGCCGACCGGTTCCTCGCGGTCGTGGAGTCGGCGCTCGGCCTGATGCCGCACGTGCCGCTCCCCGCCCGTGCGGTGGCTCCGGTCCGGCGCTCCGGGGTCGCCTGAAACCTCTGAGGCGGGGCGGTTGTTGCGCCCGTGAGAAGAAGGCGAGAACACGGGGTTTCGGGTCTGGACGCCGAGCCCGCGGGGCGTCAGGCTGCGGGGGCCCGGCGCCCCGCCGGGCACTTCGTCGTCCTCTCCTGATCGGAGCCTCATGCCCCCCAGTCTCGGGTTGCGTCGCCGTCGTGCGGCGCAGGTGCTCTCCCTGTTCCTCCTCATCCCCCTGCTGGCGCTCGCGCCCGCCACCCCGCTCACCGCCCCTCTCCAGGGCGACTCGACGGGGCAGGCCGCCCAGGCCGCCACGCCGATCACGGTGGCCGCGGCCCGCGCCACCCAGAACGGCTCGGTCGCCACCGTCCGGGGCTACGTCGTCGGGCAGCCGACCGCCTCCACGACGGTGGTGCGCAGCGGGTTCCCCAGCGACTACGCGCTGGCGATCGCCGACACCGCCGGTGTCACCGACACCACCAAGATGCTCTACGTCCAGATCCCCAGCGCCCTGCGCTCCGGGTGGGGCCTGAAGACCAACCCCGCCCTGTTGGGGCGCCAGATCGACGTGACCGGCGCGCTCGCGGCGTACTTCTCGCGCCCGGGCCTGACCAGCGCGACGGCGTTCGCCTTCGCTGGCGGCACCGGTGGGGACGGCGGCTCCGGCGGTGGGCAGACGCCTCCGCCGGCCACCGGCGGCTCGACGGACTACGACGCCACCTACTACGCCTCCGCGCTCGGCAAGAGCGGCGCGGCGCTGGAGTCGGCGCTGCACACCATCATCTCCCGCGGCGTCACCAAGCTCTCCTACGACGCGGTGTGGAACGCCCTCAAGGTCACCGACCAGGATCCGTCGAACTCGGCCAACATCCGCACCCTCTACAGCGGGCTCTCGATGGCGAAGTCCAACAACGGCGGCGGGGTCGCCCAGTGGAACCGCGAGCACGTCTGGGCCAAGTCCCACGGCGACTTCGGGACCGCCACCGGCCCGGGCACCGACCTGCACCACCTGCGCCCCGAGGACGTGAGCGTCAACTCCGCGCGCGGCAACCTCGACTTCGACGCCGGTGGCACCCAGAACTCCGAGGCGCCGGGCAACTACGCCGACGCCGACTCCTGGGAGCCCCGCAACGCCATCAAGGGTGACGTGGCGCGGATGATCTTCTTCATGTCGGTGCGCTACGAGGGTGGCGACGGGTTCCCCGACCTCGAGGTCAACAACGTGGTCGGCAACGGCACCGCGCCGCTGCACGGCAAGCTCTCGGTGCTGCTGCAGTGGAACGCCCAGGACCCGCCGGACGCCTTCGAGAGGCGCCGCAACGACGTCATCTACGAGACCTACCAGCGCAACCGCAACCCGTTCATCGACCACCCGGAGTGGGCCGAGGCCATCTGGTGATCGCGCCCGGGTGCTGAGCGGGCGCGCCGGCGGCGGCCGGCGGCCCCCGCTTGACGCCTCCCTCGGGGCCGGGGCTATCGTTGACCTGTTCGAACACACGTTCGAGTCAGTCAGGGGTCGAGCCGACTGTCCAGGAGGCGGCCCCCCATGCCCGACCCGTTCCCGCACCTGCACGTGGCCTCCGGCTACTCCCTGCAGTACGGCGCGTCCCACCCGCACACGCTCGTCGAGCGGGCGGCCGAGCACGGGATGGACACCCTCGCGCTGACCGACCGGGACGGGACCTACGGCGCGGTGAAGTTCGCCAAGGCGTGCCTGGCCGGCGGGATCCGCCCCCTCCTGGGGGTGGATCTCGCCGTCGCCCCGCTGGACGCCCGCTGGGCGGGGCCGGGGGAGGAGGCGGCGCCGCCCACGCCCCTGCGGACCCCCGTGCGCGGCGGCGCCCACCGCGACCCCCGGCTGCCGCGGGTGACGCTCCTGGCCGTCGGCCGGTCCGGGTGGGCGCGGGTCTGCCGGCTGGTCTCGGCCACCCACCTGGCCGGCGAGCGGGGGAAGCCGGTGGCGACCCTCGACCTGCTCGCCCCCCACCTCGCCTCCGGTGAGGTGATGGTGCTGCTCGGGCCGGGCTCCGAGGTCGGCCGGGCGATCGCCAGTCGTCGCGACGACCTGGCGCTGCGGACCCTGGCCGCGTGGCAGGCGGTGGTGCCGCGCGAGAGCCTGCTCGTCGAGCTGGTCTCGCACCGGCTGCCCGCCGGCCGGGCCGGCTGGGGGCCGGGCAGCTCCCCGCACGCCGCCCGGATGGCCGGGGTGGCGCGCCGGGCGGGCGTGCCCACGGTGCTGTCCAACGCGGTGCGCTACGCCGATCGCCGCGACGCCCCGACCGTCGACGTCCTCGACGCCGCCCGACGGCTGGTCGCGCTGGACCGCCGCCACGTCGACCGGGTCAACGCCGAGGGGTTCCTCAAGTCCGGCAAGCAGATGGCCGAGGTCGCCGAGGAGGTGGTCCGCCTGGCCGGGCTGGGCAGCGACCCGGTGCGCGAGGCCCGCGCGCTGCTGGCCCGCACCCGCGCGGTGGCCGACCGCTGCGCCCTCGACCCGCGCGCCGACCTCGGGCTGGGCGAGGTGCACTTCCCGGAGTTCCGGCTGGCGTCCGCGGGAGCGGGCCTGGACCCGGCCGCGGCGAGCGCGGACGGGCTGCTGCGCGCGCGCTGCGAGGCGGCGATCGGCGCCCGCTACGGGTCGGCGCCGCGCCAGCGGATCTGGAAGCGCCTCGACGACGAGCTCGAGACGATCCGGCGGCTGGGCTACGCGTCGTACTTCCTGACCGTCGGCGACGTCACCGACCTGATCCGCGAGATGGGGGTGCGCTGCGCCGCCCGGGGGTCGGGCGCCGGCAGCCTGGTCAACTACCTGCTCGGGATCTCCGGCGTCGACCCGATCCGGCACGGCCTGCTGATGGAGCGCTTCCTCTCCCCGCTGCGCCGGGCGCTGCCCGACATCGACGTCGACGTCGAGTCCGCGCGCCGGCTCGAGGTCTACGAGGCGATCCTGGCGCGGTACGGCGGGGAGCGCTGCGTGTGCGTGTCGATGATGGACACCTACCGCGTGCGCCACGCCGTACGCGACGTCGGGGCGGCCCTGGGCATGCCGCCGGCGGAGACCGACGCGATCGCCAAGGCGTTCCCGCACATCCGGGCCCGCGACGCGCGGGCGGCGCTGCGCGAGCTGCCCGAGCTGCGCGCCAGCGGGCTGGGGCAGGAGCGCCTGGACCTGCTCTTCGGTCTCGTCGAGCGCCTCGACGGGCTGCCGCGCCACGTCGCGGTGCATCCGTGCGGGGTGCTGCTCTCGGACGCGACCCTGCTCGACCGGACGCCGGTGGAGGCGAGCTTCGCCGGCTTCCCGATGAGCCAGTTCGACAAGGACGACGTCGAGGACCTCGGCCTGCTCAAGCTCGACGTGCTCGGCATCCGGATGCAGTCCGCGATGGCCCATGCGGTGGCCGAGATCAAGCGGGTGGACGACCGGGAGGTCGACCTCGACGACGAGCGGCAGGTGCCCTTCGACGACCCGGTCACCTACGACCTGATCAGCTCGGCGAAGACCCTCGGCGTCTTCCAGATCGAGTCGCCCGGCCAGCGCGAGCTGGTCGGCAAGTCCGGGATCGAGTGCTTCGAGGACGTCATCACCGACATCTCGCTGTTCCGGCCCGGGCCGGTCAAGAGCGACATGATCCGGCCCTACCTCGAGGCCAAGCAGGGCTGGCGGGCGGCGTCGTACCTGCACGACGACCTGCGCCCGATCCTGGGACAGACCCGCGGCGTGGTGGTCTTCCACGAGCAGGTCATCGAGATGATCGCGCTCTTCGCCGGGATCGGCTACGCCGAGGCCGACGAGCGGCGCCGGGCGCTGGGGGACCCCGAGGGGATGGCCGACACCCGGCTCTGGTTCTTCCCGCGGGCCCTGGCCCGCGGCTACCCGCTGGCGGTGGTGGAGCGGGTCTGGGAGGTGCTGGCGTCCTTCGCGTCGTTCGGGTTCTGCAAGGCGCACGCGGCGGCGTTCGCGCTGCCGACCTTCCAGTCGGCGTGGCTCAAGGCGCACTGGCCGGCGCACTTCCTGGCCGGCGTGCTGACCCACGACCCGGGGATGTACCCCAAGCGGTTGATCCTCGACGACGCCCGCCAGCTCGGGATCACCGTCCTCGGCCTCGACGTGCAGGCCAGCGACCGGGCCTACACGGTGGAGCGGATCGGGGCCGGGCCCGCCGGCCCAGACGGGCAGGCCGAGCAGGGCGGGGACGGCGAGCCGGCCGGGTACGGCATCCGGCTCGCGCTCGCGGAGGTGAAGGGGATCAGCGAGGCGGAGGTCGGCCGGATCGTCGCGGCCCGGCCCTACCACTCGCTCGCCGACCTGTGGCACCGCGCGCGGCCCTCGCGGCCGGTCCTCGAGCGGCTGGTGCTCGCGGGCGCCCTCGACTCGGTCTACGGGATCGGCGTCGGCGAGGGCGCGAGCGGCGCGGGAGCCGGCGAGGTGCACCGGCGCGGCCGGATCACCCGACGCGACCTGCTGCTGCAGGTGGCCGAGCTCGAGCGGCAGGACCGGGCGCTGGCGCGCTCGACGCGCGGACGCCGCCGGCCGGTGGCGGCCGGGCACGCCGTCGGGGTGCGCGACCTCGCGGCCGCCCAGTCCCGGGCGACCCGGGCGCCGGACCCGGTCTCGTCGGTGCAGCTGACCCTCGAGCTGGGGGACGCGCCGGGGGAGGGGGAGCCCAGCGGCCTGCCCGAGATGAGCCCCGAGGAGCGGATGCGCGCCGAGCTGGAGGTGCTCGGGCTGGACGCCAGCCGGCACGTGATGGACACCTACGCCGCCTTCCTCGACGAGCTCGAGGTGGTGCGCAGCAAGGATCTGCTGACCCGGCGCAGCCGCAGCGAGATCCTGGTGGCCGGGGTCAAGGTGGCCACCCAGACCCCGCCGATCCGCTCCGGGCGGCGGGTGGTCTTCCTGACCGTCGACGACTCCACCGGCCCGGTCGACGCGACGTTCTTCGAGGACGCCCAGGGGCCCTACGCGAGGACGGTCTTCCACTCCTGGCTGCTCCTCGTGCGCGGCGAGCTGCGCCGTACCGGCCGGCGGGGCGTCTCGCTGCGGGCCACCGGGTGCTGGGAGCTGCCCGAGCTGTTCGGGCTGTGGCAGGCGGCGCCGACGTCCGCGCAGGGGATCGAGGCGGTGCGGGCGGCGATGGCGGTCACCCCCGCCGGGTCGGGGGAGGCGCCCGGTCCGCGGCGGGTGCTGGTCCACTCCAGCGGGTTCACGATGTCTCCCTACGCCGACATCAAGCCGGCCGGCGAGGAGACCAGGAACGTCGCCCGCAAGCTGTGGCACCGCAGCCCCGGGAGTCCCGGATGAGCACACTAGGGTGGTGCCCATGCCAGTCAGCGGGCCCGCGATGGGATCAGCCAGCGAACGACGCAGCGCCGCACGTACGGCGGTCGTGTGGGAGGCACTGGGAGACGTGCTGCCCGACCTCCGTGACGATGGCTCCGGTGCGGGTGGCTCCGGTGCGCTCGACGTGCTCGACATCGGGGGCGGCACCGGAGGGTTCGCGGTCGGCGTCGCCGGCCTCGGGCACCGGGTCGCCGTGGTGGACCCCAGCCCCGACGCCCTGGCCGCCCTCACCCGCCGGGCTGCCGAGAGCGGTGTGGCCGACCGGATCACCGGCCAGCAGGGCGACCTCTCGGCGCTGCTCGACGTGCGTGCGCCCGCCAGCGCCGACGTGGTGCTGTGCCACGGGGTCCTGGAGTACGTCGACGACCCGGCCGCGGCGCTCGGCATCCTCACCTCGGTGCTGCGTCCCGGCGGGGTGCTCAGCCTCCTGGTCGCCCAGCGGCACGCCGCCGTCGTGGCTCGGGCGATGGCCGGCCACTTCCAGCAGGCCCACGCGCTGCTCGACGAGACCGAGGCGACCGGCCGCTCGGGACGGCGCTTCACCCACGACGAGATCGTGCCGCTGCTCGTCTCCGCCGGCTTCGACGTCACCGGCGTGCACGGCGTACGCGTGTTCGCCGACCTCGTTCCCGGCTCCCTGCTCGACCTCGAGCCGGGTGCGGCCCAGTCGCTGGTCGACCTCGAGCAGGCCGTCGCCGGCCGTCCCGAGTTCTTCCCCCTCGCCGCTCAGCTGCACCTGCTCGCCCGCCGCTGAGGCCGGCGTACGGAGGGCGCCGTTTGGTCACAGACGGCGTCTCCGCGGGCCTTCCGGTCACCGTTTGGTCCCCAACGGCAGGCCTGGGCGCGCCCCCGGAGGCCCCCGATGACCGACCCCTCGACCGACTGCCCGGTGCTCCACGTCGACATGGACGCCTTCTACGCCTCGGTCGCGACGCGGGACCGGCCGGAGCTGGCCGAGGTCCCGGTCATCGTGGGAGGTGGGCACCGCGGGGTGGTGCTGTCGGCCAACTACCTCGCCCGCGAGTACGGCGTGCGCTCGGCGCTGCCGATGACCCGCGCCCGGCGGCTGTGCCCGCAGGCGGTGGTGATCGCGCCGGACTTCGAGCTGTTCGGGCGGGTGTCGTCGTCGGTGATGGAGAACTTCCGGCGGGTCACGCCGTTGGTGGAGACGCTCTCCCTCGACGAGGGCTTCCTCGACGTGCGGGGGAGCACCCGCCGGTTGGGCTCGCCCCTGCAGATCGCCGAGCAGCTGCGGGCCACGATCCACGACGAGCAGGGCATCACCTGCTCGGTCGGCGTCGCGGCCTCACCCTCGGTGGCCAAGATCGCGAGCCGCCGGGCCAAGCCGGACGGGGTGGTGGTGGTCCCGCCCGCGACGCTCACCTCGTTCCTGCACCCCCTCGACGTCGGAGAGCTGTGGGGGGTGGGGGAGAAGACCCGCGCGCAGCTGCACCGGCTGGGCCTCTTCACGGTGGGGGACATCGCCCACACCCCCGTGCGCACGCTGCAGCGGGCGGTGGGGGCGGCCACCGGGAGCCACCTGCACGAGCTCGCCTGGGGCACGGACCGGCGCACGATCACGCCGCGGCGCGGTGACGAGGACCCCGAGCGCAGCATGGGTGCCGACGAGACCTTCGCCCGCGACACCGACGACCGGGAGGTGATCGTGCGCGAGGTGCTCCGGCTGTCGGCGAAGGTGGCCGGGCGCATGCGCGGCGCCGAGGTGGCCGGCCGGACGGTCACCCTGCGGGTCCGGTTCGCCGACTTCACCACGATCACCCGCTCGCGCACCCTCTCCGAGCACACCGACGTCACCCAGGAGATCTACCGCACCGCCACCCGCCTGTACGACGCGCTCGGCCTGCAGCGGGCCAGGATCCGGCTGGTCGGGGTCCGGGTGGAGGGGCTGGTGCCCCGCGGTGAGGTCCAGCGCCAGCTCGTCCTGGGGGAGCGTGAGCGCGGCTGGTCCGAAGCCGACCGTGCGGTGGATCGTGCGACCCGTCGGTTCGGGCCCGCCGCGGTCCGTCCCGCCAGCCTGTTGTCATGAATTTCCGACGCCGCGCTACCGCCGTGCCCACCCCCTGCCTAGACTGTCCGAAGACGCCGTGGCGTCGTCGAATGACCCACAGCGCGGATTGATCCGGGGAGGAATCGTGCCGCTCTCGGAAGAGGAGCTCCGACTGCTCGAGCAGATGGAGCGTGCCCTGGTCGAAGAGGACCCCAAGTTCGCGTCGACACTGCGGGGCAGCTCGCTGCGCCATGCCGCTCGACGTCGAGCGATCCTGGCGGGAGTCGGCTTCGTGGCCGGCATCGCGGTGCTGATGGCCGGGGCCATCCTCCAGGTCACTCCGCTGGGCATCGTCGGCTTCGTCATCATGCTCGCGGCGGCCACCATCGGCGTGTCCGCGCTGCGCCAACGACCTGCCGCCGAGCCCATGGGCATGACGGTCCAGGAGGGGCGTCACGGGTTCACCGTCATCGAGGGCGGTCGCTCCCGACGCCGGGGGCGTTCCTCGTCGCGTGGCTCCGGCTCCTTCATGGAGCGCATGGAGGAGCGGTGGCGCCGTCGCCGCGAGCGGGGCTTCTGACCGGCTCCGCCCGGTCCACCGACTACCGGCAGATCGACTACCGGTAGACGCCCGGTCCACCGACTACCGGTAGACCCCCGCCGGCGTCTCCTCGTCACGCTCGTGGCGGTGGTCGCCCCCGCCGCGACCGTCGTACCGGTCCTCGCGCTCGAAGACCGAGCGCGGCCACCAGGTGGACTGCAGCCGGCTCGACCGGCCGGCCCCGGCCGCGAGCGACTCTGCACACCGCTCGGTGTCGCGACGCAGCGAGGCGCCGTCCACCGGGGCGGCCGCGCGGGCGTAACGGTGACGCTCGACCGCCTGCGTGAGCCGGTCCAACGCCCCGGCCGCGTCCGGCGCGGCCTCGGGCCCCCGGCGGGGACCCACCTGCGCCACCTGCGCCACCTGCGCGTCGGAGGGCGCGGGGACCGGGGCCAGCCACTGCGCCACCACGTCCCGGGTGGCGCGCGGAGACAGGCCCTCGGGCCACGGCAGGCGCAGGTCGAGCGCGCCGGCCCGCAGCTCGGTCCAGGCCGCGTCGGGGTCGCCGGCCTCCCAGCGCCGTGTGCGACGTACCCGGCGCAGGCCACGGGGCACCAGCAGCAGGACCGCCGTCAGCACCGTCGCGCCGATGCCGAGCACCGCCGCCCACGGGAAGCCCGCATCGGCCTCCGCGCTGGTCCCGACCTCGGGGAGCGGGGCATCGTCCGGCGCGGTCCGCGCCGAGGGCACCGGGCCGGGCGCCGAGCTCTCGGTGGGTGAGGGCTGCGTGGAGGGCTCGGGGGCGGAGGGGACCTCCTGGCGGGTGTACTCGGGGACGCTGGTGGCGCGGGTGGGGGGAGTGGGCTCGAAGCGCACCCAGCCGGCGCCGGGGAAGTAGAGCTCGGGCCAGGCGTGCATGTCCCAGCTGCTGTAGCGCCAGGTGCCCGGACCGATCTTGTCGGGCAGCAGGAAGCCGACGGCGACCCGGGCCGGGATGTCGAGGGCGCGCGCCATCACGGCCATGGCGGAGGCGAACTGCTCGCAGTAGCCCACCCGGCCGCCGTCGGCGGAGAGGAAGGCCTCCAGGGCGCTTCCCCCGTTGCCCGGCTCGGCGCGCTCGAGGGAGTAGGTGAAGCCGCCGTGGAGGCGGAACCAGCTCTGCAGGGCCACGGCCTTCTCGAAGCGGGTCCGGGCCTCGCGGGTCACGCTGTCGGCCAGGGAGGTGACCGTCTCGGGGAGGTCGGAGGGCAGATCGGTGAAGGTGTCGTCGACATCGTCGGCCCCGCCCGGAGCGGCGGCCAGGTCGCCGGCCTCGAGGCCGAGCTCGAGCGCGGTGGCGCTGTAGGTCAGCCGGCTGGTGTCCAGGCCGTCCTCGCTGGCGAGGAAGTCCATGGTGTCGAGGTCGTACTTCCAGGCGCCCTGGGCGGTGACCCGGCCGGCGAGCGGCGGGGTCGGCAGCCACGCCGAGCGGAACTCGTCCTCGACGCGGAAGTCGTAGTCGATCTCCCGGCGGGGCACCGAGGGGTCGACCCCGGCGGGGCCCGGCAGCTCGCCGTCCGCGCGCTGCTCGTCGGGGAGACTGCGGGTGCCGGAGGTCCAGGCTTCGCTGCTGAAGTTCGTGAGCACCGAGATGCGCAGGTACTGCGGTGCCGGGTCCGTGGTCTCGACCGTGATCAGTGGGACGTCGCCACCGCGCAGCAGGTCGCGGCGCAGGTCGGTCATCGGGTTCTCGAGCTTGATCTCGTCGTCGTCGCCGCCGCCCGGGCCCTGCCCCAGCACCGACAGCGAGAGCGTGGGGATCGCGAGGGGGACGGTCAGGGCGAGGACCGTGGCGATCGCCCCGATCAGCGTCGCGCTGGCCCGCAGCGGGGGACTGTCGACCACCGTCGGACGGGCCTGGTCCAGGGCGAGGTCGCCGCTGCCCCCGTGCGCGACCGGACGCCCCCAGCGGCCGATCTGCTCGCTGCCCTGCACGTAGAGCAGGGCGAGGAAGCCGACCGCCACCGCGACGAAGACCCACCAGTCGACCGAGTCGCCGAGGACGTTGAGCGGCAGCGAGTACGCACAGAGCAGGGGGAGCCCGGCCAGCGGCACCCGGCGCAGCGTGCAGGCCAGGAAGTCGACCAGCACGATGCAGACCAGGCCGGCGAGCATCAGCAGCGGGTGGATTCCGGCGACGTTGGCGGGCACCGGAGCCGCGTAGCGTCCGGCCGCGTCCACGGCTGCGCGCAGCGCCGCCTCCGCGTCGGCGAGGGCGGTGGGCGTGGGCAGGATCGAGCCGGTCAGCTCGCCGAGCAGGAGCACCGCCCCCAGCGCCAGCTGGGCGAGGAGCACGAGGACCGCGGGCAGCCGCAGCCGCCGCGCCAGGACACCGGTGAGCGTGATCAGCAGGCCGGCCATCACCAGCGGGACCAGGAAGTCGCCCGCGCGCTCGGTGAGGCCGCGCCAGGACAGGAGCGTGAGCCAGGTGGTGGCGAGCGCGACCAGTCCCATCACCAGCGCCGGGGGGCGCGAGCGCCCGGCGCTCATGGGGTCGCTCCCGTGCCCGCCGGCGAGACCAGGCGTCGGCCCAGCTCCTCCCAGACCGTCGGCAGCCGGTCGCGTGGCCCCAGGCGCGCCGCGCGCCAGCCCTGCTGGCCGAGCATCTCCGCGGACCGGGACAGGGGACCTGGCGAGGGGGACGGACCGGCCTGGGGTGCACCCGAGGGACGCCCGGGATCCCAGGCGTCGACGTCGAGGGTGAGCGCCATCGCCGAGCCGCCGTGGTGGCGCATCCGGCGCAGCACCGGCAGGTCGGAGCCGTCGAGGGCGCCCAGCACCGCCACCACCATCCCGTGCTGGGTGGTCTCCAGCAGCCAGCCGCTGTCGATGCGGTCCAGGGCGACCAGCGGGACCACCGCCAGCGCCTGCAGCAGCGGACCCGTCTCGAGGTCGACGTCGTGGGCGTGCCACCCGGTGCTGGGCTCCTCCCCGGCGGCGGTGACCAGGCGTACGGCGAAGCCGCGCCGCGCCATGTGGACCGCGATCGAGGCGGCGGCCGACACGGCGGTCTCGAAGGAGCTGGCCAGGCCGCGGCCCCGGTGGGCGCGGTGCCGGTTGTCCAGGAAGATCGTGGCGCGCGACTGCCAGGGCTGCTCCTCGCGGCGCACCATCAGCTCGCCCACCCGTGCCGAGCTGCGCCAGTGCACGCGCCGCAGGTCGTCGCCGAGCCGGTACTCGCGCACCGTCACGTCCTCGGCGCTGCCGGTGTTGAAGGAGCGCGGCCGGTTGTCGCCCGAGCCCGTCCAGGTGCCGCCCAGCGCGATGGCCGGCAGTGCCACGGTCCGCGGGGTCACGGTCAGCTCCGAGGTGGAGTGGAAGGAGCGTCCGAGCTCGACGAGGCCGAAGGGGTCGCTGACCCGCACCGACATCGGGCCGATCTCGTAGTGGCCGCGCACCTCGGAGCGCACCTGGTAGGTCACCTCGCGGTGCCACCCGCGCCCGACGCCCTCCAGCACGAAGCGAGGCCGGGTGCCCAGGACGTAGGGGACCTGGTCCTCCAGCAGCAGCGCCCCCTGAGGCGTGCGCCCGTCGTTGCGCAGCCCCAGCCGCACCACGGCCGGTTGTCCGGCGGGAACGAGCTCGGGCTGGACCGAACGGCGCAGCGAGAGCTGGTAGTGACCGCGGGCGAGGACCAGGCAGGTGACCAGCGGCAGGGCCATCACCAGCACGCCGACCCGGGTCAGCGCCGGCTGGCCCAGGGCGATGGCGCAGCCCACGGCAGTGGCGCCGGCGGCGAGGAACGAGCGCCCGCGCACGGTCAGCCCGCTCAGCGCGGTGCGGACGGTGGCGAGGGGCGGGTACCTCATCGGGTCTCCCTGGCTCAGGCGCCGCCGGTGGGCGGTGCCCCGACGGGGACGGGCACCGACGCCACGACGGAGTCGAGGATCGCGGCCGCGCTGCGCCCGCTCATGGCTGCCTCGACGCTCGGCATCAGCCGGTGTGCGAGGACGGGGGAGGCGAGCGCGGTGAGGTCGTCGGGCACCACGTAGTCGCGTCCGTGCATCGCGGCCCGCGCCTTCGCGGCCCGCACCAGGTGCAGGGTGGCGCGCGGAGAGGCGCCCAGCGTCAGCTCGCGCGAGCGCCGGGTCGCGGTGGTGAGGGCGACGGCGTAGCGCTGCACCGGCTCGGCGACGTACACCTGCGCGACGATGCTGATCAGCTTGCGCACCTCCGCCGCGTCGGTGACCGGCTCGAGGTCGTCGAGCGGGTTGCTCCCGGTGTGCGAGGAGAGCATCGCGATCTCCGCGCTCTCCACCGGGTAGCCCACCGAGAGCCGCGCCATGAATCGGTCCCGCTGCGCCTCCGGCAGGGCGTAGGTGCCCTCCATCTCGATGGGGTTCTGGGTGGCGATCACGATGAACGGCGTGTCGAGCTGGAACGTGGTGCCGTCGACGGTGACCTGGCGCTCCTCCATGCACTCGAGCAGCGCGGACTGCGTCTTGGGGGAGGCGCGGTTGATCTCGTCGCCGACCACCACGTTGGCGAAGATGCCGCCGGGGCGGAACTCGAACTCGCGGGTGTCCTGGTTGAAGATCGACACCCCGGTGACGTCCGAGGGCAGCAGATCGGGTGTGAACTGGATGCGCCGCACGGAGCAGTCGATGCTGCGGGCCAGGGCCTTGCTCAGCATCGTCTTGCCCACCCCGGGCACGTCCTCGATCAGCAGGTGCCCCTCGGCGAGGAGCACGACGAGCGCTGCGGTGACCACCTCGGGCTTGCCCTCGATGACCCGCTCGACGTTGGCCCGGACTCGGCCGGTCACCCGGGCCAGGGTCTCCAGGTCGGCGCTCTCCGGTGTCGCTGCAACCACGTGCGCTCCCTCCCCGTCCTCACGGCCCGGGGCCACGCCCGCACCTGCGCCCACGGTAGGCGGTGGCGGCAACCTACCCGCCCGTCCCCACCATCCGCCCCACTTCGCTCCACCCGGTTGCGCCACCAGCGCCGGATTCTCCCCACCGGCGCTCCACCCGAGGCCGGACCGGCCGGTGCGCACCCGGTCGAAGCCGCGCTGACCTGGGCAGACGCACATTCTGCCAGGGCTGGCCCCCGGTCGGCACCCCTCAGTCGGCGACCGGGCGGTCGCCCCGCCGACGGCCCCGACGGGCGGAAATCCGCCTCGAAACACGGTCGGAATGGTTGACGGTGGGGAAGGGTGGAGTATGGTGGAGCGCAGTGGAGGAAGAAGTGCTGACCTGTGGAGGTGGCCGATGTTCTTCGGCACCTACACACCGAAGCTCGACGACAAGGGACGGCTGTTCCTTCCGGCGAAGTTCAGGGAGGAACTGGCGGAGGGACTCGTGGTGACTCGTGGTCAGGAGCGGTGTCTGACGATCTGGTCGATGGAGGACTTCGGTCGTCTGACCGAGCGGCTCCGGGAGGCTCCGGTCACCAACAAGGGAACGCGGGACTACGTCCGGATGCTGTTCGCCGCCGCCTCGCAGGAGGTGCCGGACAAGCAGGGCCGGATCTCCATCCCGTCGGTACTGCGGGACTACGCCTCGCTCACCAAGGACGTGATGGTGATCGGCGCGATGAACCGGATCGAGATCTGGGACCCGGGCTCGTGGGAGACGTACTCGCAGGAGCAGGAGCAGAAGTTCGCCGAGCTCAGCGACGAGGTCTTCCCGGGGATCTGATCCCCACCAGCACAGCAACAAGCAGCACAGCAGTTAGCAGCACCGCAGTTAGCAGCACAGCAGCACCGCAGGACAAGAGAAGAACGAACTCGCAGGACGAGGTCTCGTGCCCGCTCCGACGGCGCCATCTGGGGCAACTTCCCCGGCTCCAGAGGGCCACTTCCCAATCCGGGGAGCGGGCAGGGACCTGGTCAGGCGAGTTCGTTCGTTCCACGTCCGGCACCAGCAGGACCAGCAGGACCAGCAGTGCCCATGAGGGGCAGGGAGCGCAGCAACGTCGTGGGGGTCGAGACCATGGGCATGACACCGGTGCAGGTGACGCCCGGCTCACGCCGGGTGCGCCACCAGGCGCGTGAGGCACTCGCGGTGATGGCGTTCAGCGCGGTGACCTCGCTGGTCCTCGCCGTCGCCCTGATGCTCGCGCTGAGCCTGGGGCGCTAGGTCCGACGATGAGTGATCCCCGACACGTCCCGGTCCTGCTCGACCGGGTCGTCGCCCTGCTGGCACCCGCGCTCGAGCGCGAGGGGGCCGTCCTCCTCGACTGCACCCTCGGCCTCGGCGGTCACAGCGAGGCGGTGCTGACCCGGATCCCCGGCGCCCGGGTCGTCGGCATCGACCGCGACCCGCAGGCCCTGGCGCTCGCCGGCGAGCGGCTGGCTCCCTTCGGGGACCGCTTCACCGGGGTGCACGCGGTCTACGACGAGATCCCCGCGGTCCTCGACGACCTCGCTCTGCGCACCGTCGACGCGGTGCTCTTCGACCTCGGCGTCTCCTCGATGCAGCTCGACGTGGCCGAGCGCGGCTTCGCCTACCGGGTGGACGCCCCGCTGGACATGCGGATGGACGGCAGCACCGGCCCGACCGCCGCCGACGTGCTCAACACCTACGACGCCCGCGAGCTGACCCGCGTCCTGCGCGAGTACGGCGAGGAGAAGTTCGCCTCGAAGATCGCCCGGGCGGTGGTGCGCGAGCGCGAGAAGGAGCCGTTCACGACCTCGGGGCGCCTCGTCGAGCTGCTCTACGCCGAGATCCCGGCCCCCGCCCGCCGTACCGGAGGGCACCCGGCGAAGCGGACCTTCCAGGCGCTGCGGATGGAGGTCAACGACGAGCTCGCCGTGCTGCGCCGCGCGCTGCCGGCCGCGATCGCCGCGATCGGCGTGGGCGGCCGGGTGGTGGTGGAGAGCTACCACTCCCTGGAGGACCGGATGGTCAAGCAGGCCTTCACCGAGGCCACCCGCAGCACCGTGCCGGTCGACATGCCGTTCGTGCCCGAGGGGATGGAGCCGGCGCTGCGCCTGGTCACCCGGGGCGCGGAGAAGGCCGACGAGCACGAGATCGCCGAGAACCCCCGTGCCGCCAGCGTCCGTCTGCGCGCCCTTGAACGCGTCCGTCCCACCGAAGGGGTCACCCGATGAGCAGCACGGCACCGCAGCCTCGTCCCCGCTCGACGCAGAGCGCCCTTCCCCGACTGGCGGGAGCGGGCCTGGAGCGCGCCCGGCTGAGCGTCGTCCCCGGGACCCGGCCGCAGGTCACCCGGGCGCCGTTCGTCGCCCTGGTGACGCTGTTGCTGCTCGGTGGCGTCGTCGGGCTGCTGCTGTTCAACACCTCGCTGCAGCAGAACTCCTTCGCCGCGACCGCGCTGGAGGCCCAGGCCAAGTCGCTGAGCGCGCGCCAGCAGACGCTGCAGATGGAGCTCGAGGAGCTGCGCAACCCCCAGCGGGTGGCCCGTGAGGCGCGTGGGCTGGGGATGGTGCTGGGGGCCTCGCCCACCTTCCTGCGGCTCGAGGACGCCGAGGTGATCGGTGCCGCGCCGGAGCCCGCCGCACCCGGCTCCGACGTCCGCATCGAGCCCCGCCCGCCGGTCAAGCCCTCCGTGCTCAACCCGCCGGTCCGGGTGGTCGAGGTGCCGGCGCCCGCGCCGGCCACCGAGCTGCCCACCGACGACACCCCGCGCGCCGGCGAGCGCGCCAAGCCGAAGTTCCGGGCGGACACGGCCCCGCGTTGAGCCGATCGGGCCCTCGCTGCCGGTAGAAATGGAGCGGCGGCGCACAGACCCCTGCGCCCCCGCTCGCCCCCGAACCAGACACGGAGACCCCGTTGCCAGCACCGCGCCCCCGGCCCACCGGCCGACCGACCGGATCCCGTGCCCCGCGCGGGAGGATGCGCCGCGGCTCGGCGCTGTTCCGGCTGCGGATCGGGTTCGTGCTGATCGCCATGGTGCTGTCGGTCTTCGGCGCGCGGCTGGTGCAGCTGCAGGGACTCGACCCGAAGGCGTACGCGGAGATGGCGGCGCAGGCCAACACCAAGGAGGTCACGCTGCCGGCGGATCGCGGGGCGATCCTGGACCGCAACGGCGTCGCGCTGGCCAGCTCGGTCGACGGCGTGATGATCATCGCCGACCCGATGCTGACCGCCGAGCACGCCCCCGAGCTGGCCAAGCTGCTCTCCACCCGCCTCGACGCCCGCTACGACGTCGACTACATCGACGTGCTCGAGAAGCTCCGCGCCGAGGGCCGACGCTACGAGTACGTCGCGCGCCGCATCCCCTCCGCGCTCGCCGAGGAGGTGCTCGAGGAGGCCGAGGAGCTGGGCTACCTGGGGCTGAGCACCGAGCGCGACCCGCTGCGCGACTACCCCAACGACGACGTGGCCGCCAACCTGGTGGGGTTCATGGGCACCGACGAGCCGCTGGCCGGGCTGGAGCTCACCTTCGACCACCTGCTGGCCGGCAAGGACGGCTCCACCCAGTTCGAGGGCGCCGGCGGCAACCGGCTGCCGCTGGGGGAGAGCAGCACCGTCGAGCCGGTCGACGGCACCGACCTCAAGCTGACCATCGACCGTGACGTGCAGTGGTACGTCCAGCGGGTGCTCCGCCAGACCGTGGAGGACTCCGGCGGCGAGTCCGGCGTGGCGATCGTGATGGACAGCCGCACCGGCGAGCTGATCGCGCTGGCCGACCACCCGACGTTCGACGCGAACTCGTGGCTGCTGGTGGACAAGGAGGACCGCGGCTCGCGCGCCGTCAGCGACGTCTACGAGCCCGGCTCGGTCGAGAAGGTGCTGACCGTGGCGGCGCTGCTGGACGCCGGGCGGGTCACCCCCCGGACCCGGATCGCGGTGCCCAGCCGGATCCCCAGCGGGGACCGCACCATCGGGGACTACTGGGAGCACGGTCCGCTGCGGCTGACCCTGGCCGGCACCCTGGCGAAGTCCTCCAACATCGGCACCGTCCTGGCCGCGGACAAGCTGAGCGCCGAGGAGCTGCACGGCTACCTGCGCGACTTCGGGCTCGGCCAGCGCACCGACGTCGGCATCCGCGGCGAGTCGGCCGGCATCCTGTCCGACGGGAGCCGCTGGGACGAGATGACCAAGGACCGGATCGCGTTCGGGCAGTCGATGTCGGTCAACGCCCTGCAGATGGTGACCGCGGTGAACACCGTGGCCAACAAGGGCGTCCGGGTCTCCCCGAGCCTGATCCAGGGCACGGCGACCACCGAGGACGGCGTGGAGGTGGGCTCGGGCACCACGCGCGCCGAGCGGGTGATCAGCGCCCGGGCCGCGACCCAGACCGCCCAGATGATGGAGCTGGTGCTCGACCCCGAGGACGGGGTGGCCCCGGGAGCGGCCGTGGACGGCTACCGGGTGGCCGGCAAGACCGGGACCGCCCAGCGTGTCGACGAGGAGTGCCAGTGCTACCGGCCGGGGGACAACACGGTGTCGTTCGCCGGCTTCGCCCCTGCCGACAAGCCCCGGTTCACCGTCTACGTGATGATCCAGAGCCCCAGCAACGGCGGCGGCGGCGGCTCGGTGGCGGGCCCGGCGTTCTCCAAGATCATGGGCCACGCGCTGCGGCGCTACGGTGTCCCGCCGACCGGGTCGCGAGCGCCCAGGCTGCCGGTGGAGTGGTGAGCCCAACGGGTAATCTCGCGCCGTGGTGAACCCAGCCTCCGACTCTGCCCCTGCCCACCCGATCAAGCCCTCCGGCCCCTCGGTCCGACCGCTCGACGTACGCCCGATCGCCCTGGCCGACCTGACCGCCTGGCTGGGGGAGCGCTCGGTCGTCGTCCGCGCCGAGAACGTCGCGGACGCGCTGGTGACCGGGATCTGCCTGGGCTCGCAGCGGGTCCAGGCCGGTGACCTGTACGCAGCGCTGCCGGGGGCGCGGGTGCACGGCGCCGCGTTCACCGCAGACGCGCTCGAGGCCGGTGCGGTCGCGGTGCTCACCGACGAGGCGGGTGCCGCGCAGGTCCCCGCGGGCGTGCCCCTGCTGGTGGTGGACAGCCCGCGCTCGGTCCTCGGCGCACTGGCCTCGCACGTGTACGGCGAGCCCACCGAGAGCCTGCGGATGATCGCGGTGACCGGGACCCAGGGCAAGACCACCACCACCCGGCTTGCCGAGTCGGGGCTGCAGCGCGCCGGAGTCCCGGCCGGGGTCGTCGGCACGGTCGGCACCCGCGTGGCGGGGCAGGACGTCCCCACCTCGCTGACCACGCCCGAGGCCCCCGACCTGCACGGCCTCTTCGCGATGATGCGCGAGCGCGGCGTGACGGCCTGCGCGATGGAGGTCTCCAGCCACGCGCTGGTGATGGGGCGCGTCGACGGCATCGTCTTCGACGTCGCGGTCTTCACCAACCTCGGCCGCGACCACCTCGACTTCCACGCCGACGTGGAGGACTACTACCGCGCCAAGGCCTCGCTCTTCACGCCGCAGCGGGCCCGGCGCGCCCTGGTCAACCTCGACGACGCCCACGGCCGGCGACTGGCCCGCGAGGCCCGGATCCCGGTGCGCACCTTCTCGCTGAGAGACCCCGCGGCAGATTGGCGCGCGGTCGACGTCGAGCTGGCCGCCGACGGCTCCCGGTTCACCGTCGAGGGCCCGGACGGGGTCCGGGTGGCCGCCGGGGTGCCCCTGCCCGGCGACTTCAACGTCGCCAACGCGCTGGCCGCGGTGGCCGCGTGCGCCGAGGCCGGCTTCGACCCGGGCGAGATCGCCGCCGGCATCGCCGAGGGCGCCGGCGTCCCCGGACGGCTGGAGCGGATCGACGCGGGCCAGGACTTCGAGGTGGTCGTCGACTACGCGCACAAGCCGGACGCCGTCGAGGCGACGCTGGCCACCCTGCGCCCGCTCACCGAGGGACGGCTGATCGTGGTGCTCGGGGCCGGTGGCGACCGCGACCCCGGCAAGAGGCAGCTGATGGGGGAGATCGCGGCCCGGCTGGCCGACGTCCTGGTGGTGACCGACGACAACCCGCGCGGCGAGGACCCCGCCGCGATCCGGGCGGCGGTGCTGGCCGGCGCGTCCGGACCCGGCGAGGTGCTGGAGATCGGCGACCGGCGCGCCGCGATCCGCGAGGCGCTGCGCCTGGCGGTGGCCGGCGACATCGTGCTGATCGCCGGCAAGGGCCACGAGACCGGCCAGGAGGTGGGCCAGGTGGTCCACGACTTCGACGACCGGGTGGTCGTGCGCGAGGAGCTGGTCGCGCGATGATCGCGATGTCCCTGACCGAGATCGCCGACGCGGTGGGCGGCG
Source organism: Nocardioides sp. Z21_20 (assembly GCF_059766585.1). NCBI lineage: Bacteria > Bacillati > Actinomycetota > Actinomycetes > Propionibacteriales > Nocardioidaceae > Nocardioides > Nocardioides sp. Z21_20. The sequence goes on along the minus strand of NZ_JCBAJX010000003.1, from coordinate 148,907 downwards.
CGGTCCACGACGCCGGCAGCGCCGACGTCGTGGTGCACGGACCGGCGTTCGTGGACAGCCGGCGGGTGGAGCCCGGCGGGCTCTTCGTCGCCGTGCCCGGCGAGCAGGTGGACGGCCACGACTACGCGCGTGCCGCGGTCGGGGCCGGGGCCGCGGCGGTGCTCGGCACCCGCGCGACCGGAGTGCCGACGGTGGTCGTCGAGGACGCCGTGCTCGCCCTGGGGCGGCTGGCGCGCCACGTGCGCGAGCGCCTCACCGGCACCACCGTGCTGGCGCTGACCGGCAGCCAGGGCAAGACCGGCACCAAGGACTACCTCGCCCAGCTGCTGGCGACCCAGGGCCCCACGGTGGCCACCGCCGGCAACTTCAACAACGAGATCGGCGTGCCGCTCACGGTCCTGCGTGCGACGCCGGAGACGGCGTACCTGGTCGTGGAGATGGGGGCGCGCGGCCTCGGCCACATCGCCTACCTGTGCGACATCGCCCGCCCCAGCATCGCCGCGGTGCTCAACATCGGCTCCGCCCACCTCGGCGAGTTCGGCACGCGCGAGCGGATCGCGCAGGCCAAGGGGGAGATCCTCGAGGCGCTGCCCGCCGACGGGGTGGCGGTGATCAACGCCGACGACGACCTCGGCGCCGCGATGGCACCGCGCACCCGGGCCCGGGTGCTGCGCTTCGGGCGCGCCGCCGACGCCGACCTCAGCTGGTACGACGAGGAGGTCGACGACCTCGACCGCCCCGGCGCCGACTTCGTGCTGCGCACCGAGCGGCCCGAGCGCCGGATCCGCCAGCACCTGCGGCAGTCGGGCGCCTTCCAGCTGCACAACGCCGCCGCAGCGCTGGCGATGGCGGTGGCGGCGGGGATGGAGTTCTCGGCCGCGGTGTCCGCCCTGGGCGACGTCGTGGCCACCTCGCGGTGGCGGATGGAGGTGCACGAGCGCAGCGACACCACGGTCGTGCTCAACGACGCCTACAACGCCAACCCGGCCGCGATGCGCGCGGCGCTGTCCGCGCTGTCCTCGATCGGCCGGCGGCGCGGACGGCGCACGGTCGCGGTGCTGGGGGAGATGCGCGAGCTGGGGCCGGGTGCTGCCGCGGCCCACGCCGAGGTCGGCGCGGACGCGGCGCACGCGGGTGTCGACGTGCTGGTGGTCGTCGGCGAGGAGGCACGCGCCATCGCCGACGGCGCCCGGGACGTGCCTGGCTGGGGCGGCGTGGCCATCGTCACCACGTCACGTGACGAAGCGATCCGATGGGTGGGCGAGAATGTCTCGCCGGGCGACGTGGTGCTCGTCAAGGCCTCGCGCGGCGTGGGCCTCGAGCACGTCGCACAAGCACTTCTGGAACAAGGGAGCAATCCACGATGAGAGCGATCCTGCTCGGCGGCGGCCTGGCGCTGATCATCTCTCTTCTCGGCACGCGGGTCGCGATCACCGTGCTGTCACGCAAGGGCTATGGCCAGGAGATCCGCGACGACGGCCCCACCAGCCACCACACCAAACGCGGCACCCCCACCATGGGTGGCCTGGTGATCATCCTGGCGACGGTGGTGAGCTACTTCCTCGCCAAGCTGATCACCTACCCGGCGAACAAGGAGCTGCCCTCGGCGTCCGCGCTGCTGCTGCTTTTCCTATTCGTGGGGCTCGGCCTGGTCGGCTTCCTCGACGACTTCATCAAGATCTACAAGCAGCGCAGCCTCGGGCTGCGCAGCAAGGCGAAGATGATCGGGCAGACCCTGATCGCGGTCGTCTTCGCGCTGCTGGCCCTCTCCCCGTGGATGGAGGACGAGCGGGGCCGGACCCCGGCGTCGAACCACATCTCGTTCATCCGCGACATCGACTGGCTGGGTCTGCCGCTGATCCTCGCGGTGCTGCTGATCTGGCTGATCATCGCCGGGACCAGCAACGCGGTGAACCTCACCGACGGACTCGACGGACTGGCCACCGGAGCCTGCGCGATGGTGTTCGCGGCCTACACGCTGGTGAACATCTGGCAGTTCAACCAGGCGTGCGGCATCGAGCCGGGCCCGACCTGCTACGAGGTGCGCGACCCGCTGGACCTCGCCGTGGTCGCCGCCTCGATCACCGGTGCCTGCTTCGGCTTCCTGTGGTGGAACGCCTCCCCGGCCCAGATCTTCATGGGCGACACTGGCTCGCTCTCGCTGGGCGGGGCCCTGGCCGGACTCGCCATCCTGACCCGCACCGAACTGCTGCTGGTGATCCTGGGCGGCCTGTTCATCATCGAGACCCTCTCGGTGATGATCCAGGTGGGCTACTTCAAGCTCTCCAAGGGGCGGCGCGTCTTCCGGATGGCGCCGCTGCACCACCACTTCGAGATGCTCGGCTGGGAGCAGGTGACGGTCGTCATCCGGTTCTGGATCATCACCGGCATCTGCGTCGTCGCCGGGCTCGGCATCTTCTACACCCAATGGGTGGCCAGCACGTGACGCCCGCCGAGGTCGATGCGCTCGGGCGCACCAGCCGCTGGTCCGGGGTCCGGGTCGTCGTCGCCGGCTTCGGGCGCGACGGGTTCGCCTGCGCCGACAACCTCAACCATCTCGGCGCGGACGTGCTCGCCCTCGACGAGACCGCGGGGGAGGACCGCGCGGAGCCGGCCGAGCTGCTCGAGGTGCTCGGCGCCCGGGTCCGCCTGGGCGAGGGTGCGGCCGACGCGCTGCCCGAGGACACCGACCTGCTCGTGGTGACTCCGGGCTGGCACCGCGAGGGCCCGCTGCTGGAGCAGGCCCGCGCCCGCGGCGTGCCGGTCTGGGGTGAGGTCGAGCTGGCCTGGCGGCTGCGCGATCCCGCGCACCACACCCCCTGGCTGGTGGCCGCCGGCGACGGGGACACCGAGCCGGTCGTGGAGATGCTCGCCTCGATCCTGCGCGCCAGCGGCCGGCGCACCGACGTCGTCGGCGTCTCCGGTCTGCCGGTCGTGGAGGCGGTGATGGACACCGAGCGCTACGACGCCCTGGTGGTCCGCCTGGACGCCACCCGGTTGCGCCACTGCCGCTCGATGAGCGCGCAGGCGGCGGTGGTCCTCGGGGCCCACGACGGCGTCGAGGACCTGGCCCGCGCCTACGAGAACGTGCAGGTGGCCTGCGTGTACGACGCGGCCGACCCGGACGTGGAGATGCTGGTGCGCGAGGCGGACGTCGTGGAGGGCGCCCGTGCCGTCGGCTGCACCCTGGGGATGCCCGCGGTGGGGATGCTCGGGCTGGTCGAGGACATCCTCGCCGACCGCGCGTTCATCGAGGCGCGCCACACCAGCGCCGCCGAGCTGTGCACGGTCGGGGACCTCCCCGACGGCGAGCCCCGCACGGTGGCCGCGGCGCTGAGCGCCGCGGCGCTGGCCCGTGCCCACGGCGTCGCGCGCGGCGCCGTACGCGACGGGCTGCGCGGGTACGTCCCGCCCCACCGGGAAGGGTGACCCTGCTCGCCCTTGCGGCGACACGCGCCGGATGTCCCGGTCATCGGCGCGACGGCCGGGGAGACTCGTGGCGACGTCGTCCCACCGGGGACGCGCAGGGCCGGGAGGAGCGTGAGGGGCCGCGATGACGACCGTCCCGCCGGACACCCGACGGCGCTCGCGCCCGACGGACGCCGAGCCGGACCCGGCACCGCGCTCGGGGCTCCTGGACACCCTGCGGGAGGCGCGCACCACGGTGCAGCACACCGCCAGCGGCATCCGCCACGCGCTGGACCGGCCGCTCACGTCGTACTACCTGCTGCTGGGCGCCTCCGCGCTGCTGCTGACCATCGGGTTGATCATGGTGCTCAGCTCCTCGAGCGTCTACGCCTACGAGCACATGGACAACTCCTACGGGATCGTCGAGCGCCAGCTGGTGTGGGTGCTCATCGGCCTGCCCTGCGCTTGGATCGCCTCCCGGCTGTCGTACCGCTTCCTGTGGGTGATCAGCTGGCCGGCGATGGTGATCGCGATCGTGATGCTCGCGCTGACCAAGACCTCGCTCGGCGTCGAGGTCAGCGGCAACACCAACTGGCTCGCGCTCGGCCCGGTCCAGCTACAGCCCTCGGAGATCGCGAAGCTGGCGATCGTGCTGTGGGCCGCGGGCGTGTACGCGCACAAGGAGCAGCTGCTGGACCGGCTCAGCCACGTGTTCCTGCCGGTCGTGCCCGGCCTGCTGCTGGTGATCGGGCTGGTGCTGTGGCAGGGCGACCTGGGCACCGCGCTGGTGCTCGGCGCCATCCTGATGGCGCTGCTGTGGGTGGTCGGCGCGCCGGCCCGCTTCTTCGTCGCCGCGGTGGTGGCCGCCGGCGTGGCCCTGGCCGCGCTGGCCTCGACCAGCCCGGAGCGCCTGGACCGGATCCGGAACTTCGTCGACCCGTTCAAGGACTACCAGGACGCCGGCTGGCAGCCCGCGCACGGGCTGTTCGCGCTGTCCTCGGGCAGCTTCTTCGGCCGCGGCATCGGCGCCAGCCAGCAGAAGTGGGGCGACCTGCCCGAGGCCCACACCGACTTCATCTTCGCCGTCCTCGGCGAGGAGCTCGGCCTGGTCGGCACGCTGCTGGTGCTCGCCCTGTTCTTCACCATCGCCTACGCCGCCATCCGGGTCGCCCTCACCACCACCGAGCCGTTCGTGCGCTACGCGACGTTCGCGATCGTGGTGTGGCTGCTGGGCCAGGCGATGATCAACATCGGTATGGTGCTGGCCCTGCTCCCCGTCATCGGCATCCCGCTCCCGCTGGTGTCGTACGGCGGGTCGGCGCTGCTGCCCTCGCTGGTGGCGCTCGGCCTGCTGATCGGCTTCGCCCGGCGGGAGCCGGAAGCCGCGCGCGCCCTCGCCGCGCGGCGTCGCACCCGGACGGCCGGGCGCTCCGCCCCGTGGTCGTCGCGTCGGGGCCGATAGATTCGGTCCTCGGAAAGGTCCTTCATGCGCGTTCTTCTCGCCGGCGGTGGCACCGCCGGACACACCTCCCCCCTGCTCGCGACCGCCGACGCCCTGCGTCGGCTCGCGCCCGACACCGAGGTCACCTGCCTGGGCACCTCCCGGGGCCTGGAGACCCGGGTGGTGCCGGAGGCCGGCTACCGCCTCGAGCTGATCCCGCCGGTGCCGCTGCCGCGCCGGCCCTCGGGCGAGCTGCTGCGGGTCCCGGGCCGGCTGCGCGCCGCGGTGCGCGAGACCCTCGCCGTCTTCGACCGGGTCCGCCCCGACGTCGTCGTCGGCTACGGCGGCTACGTCTCGATGCCGGCCTACCTGGCCGCCCGCCGTCGGCGCGTGCCCCTGGTCGTGCACGAGCAGAACGCCCTGCCCGGGCTGGCCAACAAGGTCGGCGCCCGGCTCGCGCAGCACGTCGCGGTCAGCTTCCCCGACACGCCGCTGCCCCACGCCCGCTACGTCGGGTTGCCGGTCCGCTCGCTGATCTCCAGCCTGGACCGGTCCGCCGCACGTGCCGAGGGCCGAGCCTTCTTCGGGCTCGATCCCGACCGGCCCACGCTGCTGGTCACCGGAGGCTCCCAGGGCGCCCGGCGGATCAACGAGGCGATCACCGGTGCGGCGACGACGCTGGCCGAGGCCGGCGTGCAGGTGCTGCACGTGGTCGGGCCCAAGAACGAGCTCCCCGACTCCCCGGACGCGCAGGTGCCCTACGTGGTGGTGAACTACGTCGACCGGATGGACCTCGCCTACGCCGCGGCCGACCTGGTGGTCTGCCGCGCCGGCGCCTCGAGCGTCACCGAGGCCGCCGCCGTCGGCCTGCCCGCGGTCTTCGTCCCGCTGCCGATCGGCAACGGCGAGCAGGAGCACAACGCGCGCCCCGTGGTCGACGCCGGGGGAGCGCTGCTCGTCTCCGACCAGGCGCTCACCCCGGAGTGGGTCGCGGCCACGGTGCCCGGCCTGCTCGCCGACCCCGACCGGCTCGCGGCGATGGGGGCGGCCGCCTCCGCGCTGATCCCGCGCGACGCGGACGAGCAGCTGGCCCGGATCGTGCTGGGGGCCGCCCGATGAGGATCCCCGTACCCGAGGTGCTGCTGCCCGCCGACCAGCTGGGCCGGGTGCACTTCGTCGGCATCGGCGGAGCCGGCCTCTCCGGGATCGCCCGGATCATGCTCGAGCGCGGGATCGCGGTCAGCGGCTCCGACGGGGCCGACTCGCCGGTGCTCGACGACCTGCGCGCGCTCGGGGCCCGGGTGCACGTGGGCCACGCCGCCGAGCACGTCCACGACGTCGACACCCTGGTCGTCTCCACCGCGGTGCGCGAGACCAACCCCGAGGTCGTCGAGGCCCGGGCCCAGGGGCTGCGCCTGCTGCCCCGCTCGGCGGCCCTGGCCGCGGTGATGCACGGACGGCGCACCCTCGCGGTGGCCGGCACCCACGGCAAGACCACCACCACGTCGCTGCTCACCGTCGCCCTGCAGCGGGCCGGTGCCGACCCGACGTACGCCATCGGCGGGACGCTGAGCGCCACCGGCACCAACGCCCACGAGGGCTCCGGCGACCTCTTCGTGGCCGAGGCCGACGAGAGCGACGGCGCGTTCCTGGTCTATCGCCCGCACGCCGCGATCGTGACCAACGTCGAGGCCGACCACCTCGACGTGTGGGGCACCGAGGAGGCCTACCGCGCCGCGTTCGTGGAGTTCCTCGACCGGATCGACCCCGACGGCTTCCTGGTCTGCTGCCTCGACGACCCCGGCGCCGCCGAGCTCGCCGAGCGGGCGCGCGAGCGGGGGATGACGGTCGTCGGGGTCGGCGAGTCGGCCCAGGCCGACCTGCGGGCCAGCGACCTGAGCTTCGTGGGCACCACCTCGACCTTCACCGTCCACGACGCCGGCCGCGAGCTGGGGCAGGTGCGGTTGCAGATCCCGGGGCGTCACTACGTGCTGGACGCGCTCGCCGCGCTGGCCGTCGGCCTGCGCCTCGGGTTCCCCTTCGCAGCCCTGGCCGAGGGGCTCGGCTCGTTCACCGGCACCCGCCGGCGCATGGAGCTCAAGGGCGAGGCCGCGGGCGTGCGGGTCTACGACAGCTACGCCCACCACCCCAAGGAGATCGACGGGGACCTGCAGGCCGCCCGCGCGGTGGCCGGGGACGGCCGGCTGGTGGTCGCCTTCCAGCCCCACCTGGTCTCGCGTACCCGGATCTTCGGCGAGGCGATGGGCCGCGCGCTGGGCGCCGCCGACGAGGTCGTGGTCCTGGACGTCTACCTCGCCCGCGAGGACCCCGACCCCGCGGTCACCGGACGGCTCGTCGCGCAGGCGGTGCCACTGGCCGGCGATCGGGTGGCCTTCGTCCCGGCGTTCGACGAGGTCCCCGGCGAGCTGGCGGCCCGCGCCCGACCCGGGGACGTCGTGCTGACCCTCGGTGCCGGAGACGTGACGGTCCTGGGGCCGCGCCTGCTCGAGCTCCTGGGCAGCCGCTGATGGTGCGCGACCCCTCGCGTGCGCGGACCGGTGCGGGCGCCGGTGCGAGCTCCGACCCCGGTGCCGAGCGCACCCGGCAGCGCTTCGAGCGCCGCCAGCGCGCCCGTCGCTGGCGGACGTGGCGGGTGGTCCTGGCCGGGGCCGGGCTCGCCGTCGCGCTCGGGCTCGGGGTCTGGCTGGTGATGTTCTCCTCGGTGCTGGCCGTGCACGGTGTCAGCGTGGAGGGCAACGCCCTGCTCGAGGACGACGAGGTGCGCCGGGTCGCGGACGTGCCGTCGGGGGAGCCGCTGGCCCGCCTCGACCTGGACGCCGTCCGCGCGCGCGTCGCCGCGCTCGCCGCCGTCCGCTCGGTCGACGTCTCGCGGCAGTGGCCCGACGGCGTCGTGGTGCGCGTGGTGGAGCGCGAGGCGATCGCCGTCGTGCCCGCCGGCGATCGGTTGCGGGGGATGGACGAGGAGGGGGTGCTGTTCCGGACCTTCGCCCGCGAGCCCGGTGACCTGCCCCGCCTGGAGCTCGCCGCGGGGATCCGCAGCGAGGCGATGCTCGAGGCCGCCCAGGTGGTCTCCGCCCTGCCCGCCGACCTGCTGGCCGACGTCGACCACGTCGCGGTCGCCACCGTGGACCAGATCGTGCTCGAGCTGCGCGACGGGCGCACCGTGGACTGGGGGAGCGCCGAGCAGTCGACGGACAAGGCCCGCGTCCTCGACGCCCTGCTCCAGGCGCGCGAGGCGCGCCACTACGACGTGAGCGTGCCGGGGCAGCCCACCACCAGCGACGTCGACTGAGCGCCTCGACGCCGAATTTCTCGATCCGCCACTCGGTGCTGGGCGTGTCGGTTGGACCTGAGTCCTGCGGTTGCCTACCTTCGTCTGCAACGCGAGGTTGACATAACTATAACCCTCAGGTTGAGGGTTAGGGTCTTCCGGCTCGATCGGTGGCCTCGCAGCACGCGGTTCGAAGAACCCAACCGCACGATCCTCATACGAAGCAGCACCCGGATGTCCGGGCCGACGTCGGCCGGGACTCGATCAGCGAAGGGCTTGAGCAGCCGTGGCAGCAGCGCAGAACTACCTGGCCATCATCAAGGTCGTGGGTATCGGTGGTGGCGGGGTCAACGCCGTCAACCGCATGATCGAGGTAGGGCTCAAGGGTGTCGAGTTCATCGCGATCAACACCGACGCCCAGGCCCTCCTGATGAGCGACGCCGACGTCAAGCTGGACATCGGTCGTGACCTGACGCGCGGCCTCGGTGCCGGCGCGGACCCGAGCGTGGGCGGCCAGGCGGCCGAGGACCACGCCGACGAGATCGAGGAGGTCCTCAAGGGCGCCGACATGGTCTTCGTGACCGCCGGCGAGGGAGGCGGCACCGGCACCGGCGGCGCGCCGGTCGTGGCGCGCATCGCTCGCTCGCTGGGCGCCCTGACGATCGGCGTGGTGACGCGGCCGTTCGCCTTCGAGGGGCGTCGCCGGGCCAACCAGGCCGAGGAGGGCATCTCGCAGCTGCGCGACGAGGTCGACACCCTCATCGTCATCCCCAACGACCGGCTGCTCTCGATCAGCGACCGCAACGTGTCGATCCTCGACGCCTTCAAGCAGGCCGACCAGGTGCTGCTGCAGGGTGTCTCGGGCATCACCGACCTGATCACCACCCCCGGCCTGATCAACCTCGACTTCGCCGACGTGAAGTCGGTGATGGCGAACGCGGGCTCGGCCCTGATGGGCATCGGCTCCGCGCGCGGTGAGGACCGTGCGGTCGCCGCCTCTGAGATGGCGGTCTCCAGCCCCCTGCTCGAGGCGTCCATCGACGGCGCCCACGGCGTCCTGCTCTCCATCGCCGGCGGCTCCGACCTCGGCCTGTTCGAGATCAACGAGGCTGCCGCGATGGTGGCCCAGGCCGCCCACCCCGAGGCCAACATCATCTTCGGTGCCACCATCGACGACGCGCTCGGCGACGAGGTGCGCGTCACCGTGATCGCCGCCGGCTTCGACGGCGGAATGCCGAAGAAGCGCGACGAGGGCACGGTGCTGCGGCGCGCGCCCGCTCAGCAGAGCCAGGAGGAGACCCGCGCGGCCGCCCAGCAGCTCGCCCAGCAGCAGCGCCAGGCTCCCGCCCAGCAGGCGCCGCGCCAGCCTGCTCCCGCCGTGCCCGCCGGTCAGGGGCTGCGTGGTGGCCAGAGCCAGTCGGCCCCCAGCCAGGGGCAGTACGGGGGCAACCAGGGCGGCCAGAACCAGGGCGGTCAGAACCAGGGCGGCCAGAACCACGGCCAGAGCCAGGGCGGCCAGAGCCAGGGCCAGGGTCAGGCCCCGGCGCAGGAGCGTCGCCCCGTCGCCCCGCAGCCCACGCGCCCCACGCGCCAGGTCGAGTTCGACGACGACGAGCTCGACGTCCCCGACTTCCTGAAGTGAGTCGTGTTCGCGTTCCGTGACCGGCGTGGTGCGGTGGAGGTCGCCTTCACCGATCGCCACGCCGGTGACGGCCGCTGCCTCAATCTCAGCCTCGTGCGTGACGGCGCCCCGGTCACCGGGCCGGCCGACTCGCCGGGCCTCACCGAGGTCGCCGAGGCGTTCTGCCCCGGGCGCACCCCGGTCGGGCTGACCCAGGTGCACGGCGGCGCGGTCGAGGTCGTGGACGAGAGCTGGGCGGGGGAGGAGATCGTGGCCGACGGCCTGGTCACCGCCGCGCCGGGTGTCCCGCTGCTGATCCGGACCGCGGACTGCGTCCCGGTGCTGCTGGCCGGCTCCGGCGTGGTCGGGGCAGCCCATGCCGGGCGACCCGGGCTGGTGGCCGAGGTGGTGCCTGCGGTGGTGGCGCGGATGCGTGCGCTGGGCGCCACGGATCTGCACGCCTGGGTGGGGCCGCACGTGTGCGGGCGCTGCTACGAGGTGCCCGAGCAGATGCGCCGCGACGTCGCCGACGTCGTGCCGCAGGCATGGGCGCAGACCTCGTGGGGCACGCCCGCCCTCGACATCGGTGCCGGGGTGCGCGCGCAGCTCGACGCCCTCGGCGTGACCAGCCTCGCTGCGGGCCGGTGCACGCGCGAGGACCCCGACCTGTGGTCGCACCGCCGTGAGGGCGCGCGAGCCGGTCGGCTCGGCGCCCTGGTGATGAGGACGGGATGAGCAGGCTCGATCAGCTCGCCGCCAACCTCGACACCGTGCACTCCCGGATACGCACGGCCTGTCGCGACGCCGGACGCGAGGCGGACGAGGTCACCCTCGTGGTGGTCACCAAGTTCTTCCCCGCCTCCGACGTGCGCGCGCTGGCCGAGCTCGGCGTGCGCGACGTGGCGGAGAACCGGCACCAGGAGGCCCAGGAGAAGTGGCAGCAGTGCGCGGACCTGGGCCTGCGCTGGCACTTCGTCGGGGGCCTGCAGAGCAACAAGGCGGCCGCGGTCGCGTCGTACGCGGACGTGGTGCAGTCGGTCGACCGCCCACGGCTGGTCGGGGGACTGGTCAAGGGAGCCGCCCAGCGGGGCACGGTGCTGGACTGCCTGGTGCAGGTCAGCCTGGATCCGCCGGGCACGGGGCAGGGCCGCGCCGGCGCGCCGCCGGACCAGGTGCTCGCCCTGGCCCACGAGGTGGCCTCGCACCGCGAGCTGCGACTGCGCGGGCTGATGGCGGTGGCCCCGCTCGGGGAGGACCCCCAGGCGGCCTTCGCACGGCTCGCCCGGCTGCGCGCGGAACTGCTGCAGAGCCACCCGGAGGCCACCTGGCTCTCGGCGGGGATGAGCGGCGATCTGGAACAGGCGGTGGCCGCCGGCGCGACACACGTGCGCGTCGGGAGCGCCATCCTCGGCGAGAGGCCGGTGATCAAGTAGTGTCAACCATCAACACAGCGTCCCTTCAGGGGCGCAGGAGTTCCGGAGGACGACAGTCATGAGCGGCGCGATGCGCAGGATCGGCGAGTACCTCGGCCTGCTCGAGGACACCGGTCGGTACGACGAGTACGAGGGCGAGTACGACGAGACGCCGGCCGAGCGCGCGCCCGCGCCCCGGCCCGGCAAGGTCGCCCCCGTGGAGCCGCGGCCGGTCTCCGACCTCTCCGAGCGTCGTCGTCCGACGCCGGTGGCGACCGGGGTGGTGGCCGAGCTGTCCCGGATCACCACGCTCCACCCGCGCACCTACAACGAGGCGCGCACGATCGGTGAGAACTTCCGCGAGGGGGTGCCGGTGATCATGAACCTCTCCGAGATGGACGACTCCGACGCCAAGCGCCTGGTCGACTTCGCCGCCGGTCTCGTCTTCGCCACCCGCGGGACCATCGAGCGGGTGACCAGCAAGGTGTTCCTGCTCTCGCCCGCCAACGTCACGGTGGCGGCCGAGGACAAACAGCGCATCGTCGAGGGCGGTTTCTTCAATCAGAGCTGACAGCTGAGATGCAGATACTCGGACAGGTCATCGAAGGCCTGCTGTGGGCGTTCATCGCCCTGCTGTGGGTGCGCTTCGTCGTGGACTGGGTGCAGGTCTTCGCCCGCTCCTGGTCGCCGAGCGGCCCGCTCCTGGTCGTGCTGGAGATCGTCTACTCCATCACCGACCCCCCGATCTTGGCGCTGCGCCGGGTCATCCCGCCGCTGCGCCTGGGGTCCGTGGCCCTGGACCTGAGCTTCATCCTGGTCCTGCTGATCGCGTACCTGCTGAAGTACCTGAACGCTGCGCTGCTGCTGAGCTAGCCAGCCCCTACTGTCTGCCGCCTGGGCCGCTAACCCGGATCAGGGGCCAGGCGCTACAGTTCGACCGAAAGCCGAGAAGTATGCCGACTAACGAATGGGTGAGGTCATGCCGCTGACGCCTGAGGACGTGAGTAACAAGCGTTTCACTCCCGTCCGCCTGCGCGAGGGTTACGACATGGGGGAGGTCGACCAGTTCCTCGATGAGGTGGAGGCCGAGCTTGCTCGCCTCACGAAGGAGAACGAGGAGCTTCGCTCCAAGCTCGCCGCCGCCCAGTCGGGTGGCAAGAGCGCATCTCCCGCGCCGTCGTACGAGAAGCCGGCCCCCGCGCCGGTGGAGGACAAGCCCGCTCCGGCTCCGGCCCCCGCTCCTGTCGCGGCTGCGCCCGCGGCTCCGGCGGAGACCATCCGGGTGGAGACGGTCCCGCAGGCGTCCAACGCTGCGGCTCGCCTGCTCGAGCTGGCCACGCGCAACGCCGACGAGCTCGTCGACGAGGCCAAGAACGAGGCCGACAAGATCGTCGGCGAGGCCCGCACCAAGGCCGAGCGCCTGGAGTCCGAGGCCAAGAGCAAGGCCGACCGGCTCGAGGCGGACGCCCGGACCCGTTCGCAGATGCTCGACTCCGAGACCGCGGAGCGTCGTCGTCAGATGTTCGGCGACCTCGAGAAGGAGCGCGACAAGCTCAGCAGCGAGGTCGAGACGCTGCGCTCCTTCGAGCGTGAGTACCGGGCCCGGCTCAAGAGCTACTTCAGCCAGCAGCTGGAGGCGCTCAGCGGCTCCCCGGAGACGGCTGCCCCCTCGGGGGACAGCGCTCCGGCTCCCAAGCGCCTGCGCTCGATCCTGGGCGACGAGCAGGACTGAGACAGGCCGGCTCGCGCCGGACGATCTCACACGACGGCCGGATCCCTGCGGGGGTCCGGCCGTCGTCGCGTCCGGGCCCGGCTGGGCGTGGTCGATTGAGTCCCCCCGAAGAAGTCGCTACTCTCCCGACACCCGGCGTGGTTCTCCGATCACGTGGTGCAGTCCGAGGAGGAGCAGCAGTGGACAAGGCTTCGGCAAGACGGCCAGCCCCGACCAAGGCGAAGAAGGCACCCGTGAAGAAGACCGCCACCAAGAACGGCACCCAGCAGGTCGAGCGCAACGACGGCGTGGCTTCGCTCGTGGTCAAGGAGGGCGAGCAGCCCTGGACCACAGCGGAGCTCGACGAGGTCCTGGTCGAGTTGCACGATCACCGCGACCGGCTCGTCCAGCACCTGCACGACCAGGAGGTCGAGCTGGCCGGGCTGATGAAGGACGCCGGTGACGGGGCCGGCCACGACCAGGCGGACATGGGCGCGACGAGCTTCGAGCGCGACCACGAGCTCGCGGTGGTCAACCACGAACGGGAGATGCTGGCGCAGATCGACCGGGCGCTGGCCCACATCGACGACAGCTCCTACGGGGTGTGCGAGTCGTGCGGGCAGGCGATCGGCAAGATGCGGCTGATGGCTTTTCCGCGTGCGACACTGTGCATGTCATGCAAGCAGCGCGAGGAACGTCGCTGAGTCACAGCGACCCCACTGGTCCAGTTCCCCCATCCACCCGAGGCCGCCTCAGACTGCTGTTCGTCGCGGTCGCGCTGGTGGCCTACGCGGTGGACGTCGTCTCGAAGATCGTGGCCGTCGAGAAGCTCACCGGGCGCCCCGACGTCGAGCTGGTCGGCAGCTGGTTCACCCTGCACCTGATCCGCAATCCCGGAGCCGCGTTCAGCGCCGGCACCGAGTACACGGTGGTCCTCAGCTGCATCTCGATCGCCGCCGCCTGCGTTGTGCTGCTGCTGAGTCGGCGGCTCGGCAGCCCGCTGTGGTCGGTCGGTCTCGGCCTGCTGATGGCGGGCATCCTCGGCAACCTCACCGACCGGCTGCTGCGCGCGCCGGGCCCCCTGCGCGGGCACGTGATCGACTTCCTCCGCCTGCCCAACTGGCCGATCTTCAACTTCGCCGACATCTTCATCAACGTGGCAGCGGGCGTGATCATCCTGCAGGCGATCCGCGGGATCAGGCTCGACGGGGGCCGCACCGACGACCACGACCGGCCCGACGGCGACGAGGGCGAGGGGGCCGACCCCGAAGGCCCGGACGGGCCGACGGCCCAGGAGGACAAGCAGTGAGCGTTCCCGCAGACCACCGGGTCGTGTGGGTGCCCGACGGGCTCGCCGGCGAGCGGGTCGACATCGCCATCGCCCGGATGTTCGGGTTCTCCCGGACCCGGGCCGCCGAGCTGATCGTCCAGGGCCACGTCCAGGTCGACGGCGCCACCCCCGGCAAGTCCGACCGGGTCGACCCGGGCGCGATGCTGGACGTCACGATCCCCGCGGTCGTCGACCAGCTGGCGATCGTCCCCGAGGTCGTCGAGGGCATCAAGATCATCCACGACGACGACGCCATCGTGGTGATCGACAAGCCCGTCGGCGTCGCGGTCCATCCCTCGCCGGGCTGGTCGGGCCCCACCGTGGTCGGGCACCTGGCCGGCGCCGGGTTCCGGATCTCCACCAGCGGTGCCTCCGAGCGCCAGGGCATCGTCCAGCGCCTCGACGTGGGGACCTCCGGGGTGATGGTGATCTGCAAGTCCGAGCGCGCCTACTCCGTGCTCAAGAACGCCTTCCGGCACCGCACGGTCGACAAGACCTACCACGCGTTGGTCCAGGGGCATCCCGATCCTCTCGAGGGCACCGTCGACGCGCCGATCGGGCGTCACCCCAAGGCGGACTACAAGTTCGCGGTGATGGCCGACGGCAAGCACAGCATCACCCACTACCAGACCCTCGAGGCGCACCGCTTCGCCAGCCTCCTCGAGGTGCACCTGGAGACCGGGCGCACGCATCAGATCCGGGTGCACATGTCGGCCCTGAAGCACCCCTGCGTGGGCGACCTCACCTACGGGGCGGACCCCACGCTGGCCAAGCGGGTCGGACTGGAGCGGCAGTGGCTGCACGCCGTACGGCTGGGCTTCGAGCACCCGGACTCCGGGGAGTACGTCGAGTACGAGTCGCCCTACCCCGACGACCTGGCGGCGGCGCTGGAGACCATCCGTGACGAGCGATGAGGACGCGCTGACGCTGCGTCCGGCAGTCGCCGAGGACCTCGGACCTCTGGGCGACCTCTACCTGCGCGTGCGCGCCGCCGCGATCCCGGCGATGCCGGCGCAGGTGCGCCCGATCGCGCAGGTGCGCGCCTGGTTCGCCGGCTGGGACCTGACCGTGCGCGAGACCTGGGTGGCGCAGCGCGCCGACGGCGCCCTGGTGGGCTACGCCGTGCTCGAGGGGGACTGGCTGGACTCGCTCTACGTCGCTCCCGAGGTCGCCGGGCAGGGGATCGGCTCGGCGCTGCTGGACCTGGTCAAGCAGCTGCGCCCCGGGGGCTTCGGCCTGTGGGTCTTCGAGAGCAACCTCCCGGCCCGGCGCTTCTACCGCCACCACGCGCTGGTGGAGCTCGAGCGCACCGACGGCTCGGAGAACGAGGAGCGCTCGCCGGACCTGCGGCTGGCCTGGGCGGGGGAGCGCGCTGTCGGTGGTGTCGACCATGATCGACAGTAGCGGTCGCGTAGGCTGGCGTCCTTCCCCACGACGACGCCCGGTGCCCGCGCCGAGGCCGCTGAGGCATGCCGTTTCACCGTGTAAAGCTCGACCGTTCCACCCGATTCCCTGAGGAGCATCCCCGACGATGGCGACTGGTTCCGACGGCTTCGCGCACCTGCACGTCCACACCGAGTACTCGATGCTCGACGGCGCCGCGCGCCTGGGCGAGATGTTCGAGCGCACCGCCGAGCTCGGCATGGACACGATCGCGATGACCGACCACGGCAACGTCTTCGGAGCCTTCGACTTCTACTCCAAGGCCAAGGCGGCCGGGGTGAAGCCGATCATCGGGATGGAGGCCTACCTCACCCCGAACACGCCCCGCGGCGAGCGCAAGCGGGTCCGCTGGGGCGACGGCGGCGGCGACGACGTCTCGGGCAGCGGCGCGTACACCCACATGACGCTGCTGGCCAGCTCGACCGCCGGGATGCACAACCTGTTCCGGCTCTCCACCCGCTCCTCGCTGGAGGGCTTCTTCTACAAGCCCCGTGCCGACCGTGAGCTGCTCGCGCAGTACGCCCCCGGCCTGATCGGGACCACCGGCTGCCCCTCCGGCGAGATCCAGACCTGGCTGCGGCTGGGCAACTACGAGAACGCCCGGGCCTCGGCCGGCGACTTCCAGGACATCTTCGGCGCCGAGAACTTCTTCCTCGAGCTGATGGACCACGGCCTGTCCATCGAGAACCGGGTGCGCGACGACCTGCTGCGGCTGTCCAAGGACCTCAACATCCCGCCGATCGCCACCAACGACTCGCACTACACGATGCCGGGGGACGCGAAGGCCCACGAGCACCTGCTCTGCGTCTCCTCCGGCTCCACGATGGCCGACCCCAAGCGGTTCCGCTTCGACGGCGACAGCTACTACATCAAGTCGCCCGCCGAGATGCGCGACCTGTGGCAGCACAAGTACGGCCTCAAGGAGGCCTGCGACAACACGCTGCTGATCGCCGAGCGCTGCGAGGTCGAGTTCACCGAGGGCAACGGCACGTTCATGCCCCGCTTCCCCTGCCCCGAGGGCGAGGACGAGACCTCGTGGCTGGTCAAGGAGGTCGAGAAGGGCCTGCACTTCCGCTACCCCCAGGGCATCCCGGACAAGGTCCGCAAGCAGGCCGACTTCGAGGTCGGCGTGATCACCCAGATGGGCTTCCCCGGCTACTTCCTGGTGGTCGCGGACTTCATCAACTGGGCCAAGAACAACGGCATCCGGGTCGGCCCCGGCCGCGGCTCGGGCGCCGGCTCGATGGTCGCCTACGCGATGCGCATCACCGACCTCGACCCGCTCGAGCACGGGCTGATCTTCGAGCGCTTCCTCAACCCCGACCGCGTCTCGATGCCCGACTTCGACATCGACTTCGACGAGCGTCGGCGCAGCGAGGTGATCCGCTACGTCTCGGAGAAGTACGGCGACGACCGCGTCTCCTACATCGTCACCTACGGCACCATCAAGGCCAAGCAGGCCGTCAAGGACTCCAGCCGGATCCTCGGCTACCCCTTCGCGATGGGCGACCGGATCACCAAGGCGATGCCCGCCGCGGTGATGGGCAAGGACGTGCCGCTCAAGGAGCTGTTCGACCCCGCGCACAAGCGCTACGGCGAGGGCGGCGAGTTCCGCTCGCTCTACGAGGCCGACAACGACGTCAAGCAGGTCGTGGACACCGCGATCGGCATCGAGGGCCTCAAGCGGCAGTGGGGCGTGCACGCGGCCGGCGTGATCATGTCCAGCGAGCCGCTGATCGACGTGATCCCGCTGATGAAGCGCGAGCAGGACGGCGCGATCATCACGCAGTTCGACTACCCGACCTGCGAGCGCCTCGGCCTGATCAAGATGGACTTCCTGGGCCTGCGCAACCTCACCGTCCTCGACGACGCGCTGATCAACATCCGGCGCAACCGCGGCGAGGAGGTCGTCCTCGAGGACCTCGAGCTCACCGACGAGACCACCTACCGGCTGCTCCAGCGCGGCGACACCCTGGGCGTCTTCCAGCTCGACGGCGGGCCGATGCGCGCGCTGCTGCGCTCGATGCGCCCGGACACCTTCGAGGACATCTCGGCCGTGGGCGCGCTCTACCGCCCGGGCCCGATGGGCGCCGACTCGCACAACAAGTACGCCCGCCGCAAGACCGGGCGCGAGCCGGTGGAGCCGCTGCACCCCGAGCTGGCCGACGCGCTGGCCGAGATCCTGGGCGAGACCTACGGGCTGATCGTCTACCAGGAGCAGGTGATGGCGATCGCCCAGCAGCTGGCCGGCTACACGCTGGGCCAGGCCGACCTGCTGCGGCGCGCGATGGGCAAGAAGAAGAAGTCCGAGCTGGACAAGCAGTTCGCGACCTTCTCCGCCGGCATGAAGGAGCGCGGCTTCTCCGCGCAGGCGATCAAGGCGCTGTGGGACACCCTGCTGCCGTTCTCGGACTACGCGTTCAACAAGGCGCACTCCGCGGCGTACGGGCTTGTCTCCTACTGGACGGCCTACCTCAAGGCCAACTTCCCGGCCGAGTACATGGCCGCGCTCCTGACGTCCGTCAAGGACGACAAGGACAAGATGGCCATCTACCTCAACGAGTGCCGCCGGATGAAGATCCAGGTGCTTCCCCCCGACGTCAACGAGTCCGAGGCGACCTTCACCCCGGTCGGCACCGACATCCGCTTCGGCCTGACCGCGATCCGCAACGTGGGCGCCCACGTGGTCGAGGGGATCGTCGCGGCCCGCGCGGAGAAGGGCAACTACACCGACTTCAACGACTTCATGGAGAAGGTCCCCGCCAACGTCTGCAACAAGCGGGTGATCGAGTCGCTGGTCAAGGCCGGCGCCTTCGACGAGATGAAGCACCGGCGCCGGGCGCTGGTGGCGATCCACGAGTCGGCCGTCGACCAGTACGTCGACATCAAGCGCAACGAGGCGATCGGGCAGGACTCGCTCTTCGGGGGCCTGGACGAGGAGTCCGGGGGCGGGTTCGGGATCTCGGTGACCATCCCGGACATCGACGAGTGGGACAAGATGACGCTGCTCGGCCACGAGCGCGACATGCTCGGCCTCTACGTCTCCGACCACCCGCTCTTCGGTCTCGAGCACGTGCTGTCCAACGGCACCGACTGCACCATCGGTCAGCTGATGCTCGACGAGGACCGTCCCGACGGCTCCACGATCACCATCAGCGGCCTGGTCACCTCGGTGCAGCGCAAGATCACCAAGCGCGGTGACGCCTGGGCGATGGTGACGCTCGAGGACCTGGACGGGGCCATCGACGTGCTGCTGTTCCCCAGCTCCTACCAGCTGGCGAGCCCCTACCTCACCGAGGACGCCATCCTCACCGTGAAGGGCCGACTCTCGCGCAGCAAGGACCAGCCCGAGCTGCACGGCCAGGAGGTCTCGGTCCCCGACCTGTCCGAGGGCCCGGCCGGGCCGGTCGTGATCAGCCTGCCCTCGACGCGGTGCACCGCCCCCGTCGTGGAGCAGCTGCGCGACGTGCTCGGCACCCACCCGGGGATGACCGAGGTCCAGCTGCGCCTGCTGACCCGCAGCTCCACCACGCTGATGCGCCTCGACGACCGGCTCCGGGTGACCCCCAGCCCTGCCCTGTTCGCCGACCTCAAGCAGCTGCTGGGCCCCGGATGTCTGACCAGCTGAGCCAGCCGTGGGGCGCGCGGCCCGACCGGTCGGGTGCCCGCGGCGCACGCTCACCCCGGACGCTCTCGCGGGCGCTGGCGCTGGTCGGCGCCGTGATCGTGCTCTACGTCGTGGTGGCGGCCGGCGCGGGCTGGCTGTGGGAGCGGTGGTGGACGCCGCCGGAGGGCCTCGTCTACGAGGGGACCTGGGGCCTGCCGAGCGTTCAGCAGCCGCGCGTCTTCGACGGCACCGGCGGCTATGTGCTGCTCGCCGTGGTGGCCGGGCTCCTGCTCGCGGTCGTGCTGGGCCTGGTCGTGACCCACCACGAGCTGGCGGTGCTGGCCGGGGTGGTGGTGGGCTCCTGCCTGGCCGCCTACGTGATGGCCGTGGTGGGGCACTCGCTCGGCCCCGCGGACCCGGCCACGCTGGCCGCGGACGCACCCGACCTGACCACCCTGCCCGGCGAGCTGCAGGTCAGCGGCCGCAGCCCCTGGCTGGCCTTCCCGCTGGGGTCGCTGACCGGGCTGCTGGCGGTGTGGCTGCTCGTCAGTCGCCCGCGCGGCCGGCGCCAGGGCCACGACCGGACCCCGCCGATCCCCGGCTGATCGGCGCGATGAGCGCGCCGGTGACCGCGACCAGGTCGCGCGGCGCCAGCTCCACCTCCAGGCCGCGCCGACCGGCCGAGACGTGGATCGCTGCGTGGCGCAGGGCGGAGTCGTCGAGCACCGTGGGCAACGCCCGGCGCTGCCCGACCGGGGAGATGCCGCCGGTGACGTAGCCCGTGGCGCGCTCCGCACGCGCCGGGTCGGCCATCACCGCCTTGGCGCACCCCAGGGCGCGGGCGAGCGCCTTCAGGTCCAGCTGCCCCGAGACCGGCACCACCGCGACCGCGAGGTCGCCGTCCGCGGCGACGAGCAGGGTCTTGAACACCCGCTCGGGGTCGACCCCCAGCGCCTGCGCCGCCTCCTGGCCGTACGACGCGGCGCGCGGGTCGTGGGCGTAGGCGTGCACCGTGTGGGCGATCCCGGCCCGGGTCAGTGCCACCGTCGCCGGCGTCGCGCCGGCCTGCCTCCGGGCCATCGCCTGCACCCTCAGTTGGGGGACCAGCCGGTGCGGGCCACCTGGGTGGCCGGCAGCGAGGGGATCACGTTCATCGCGCGCAGCTCGGCGCGGAACAGGTCGGTGACCAGGGTCAGGCGCAGCGCGGTGCTCTCGGCCTCGAGCAGCGCTTGGCGGTCGGGCAGGGGGAGCGGCGCGATCGAGGCCAGGGTCCAGGCCAGCCAGGCGGGGTCCTTGGGCAGCGCGCCGGGGTGCGGGTCGCCGCGGAAGCCGATCAGCGACGCGCGGTAGGCGGTGAAGGTGGCGCGGGCCCGCTCCGCGATCGCGGCGGGCACCGGGTCGTCGGCCTCGCCGAGCACCTCCACCTCGCCGCGGGGGAAGGGGCCGGTGACGTCGAGCCCCTCGAGCCGGATCCGGTCGCGGCCCACCGCGACGATGTCGAAGGTGCCGTCGGGGTGCGGCTGCACCTCGGTGAGCTGGAGACGACAGCCGACCCGGTACAGCGACTGGGTGCCGTGGTCGCCCACCTCGTAGCCCTCCCGGATCGCGACCGACGCGAACAGCCGCCGCGCCGGGTCGGGCTCGCGCAGCAGGTGGTGGACCAGCGCCCGGTAGCGGTCCTCGAAGACGCGCAGCGGCACCGAGACACCGGGGAACAGCACGGTGTTCAGTGGGAACATCGGCAGCGTGGTGGGCTCGGCTCCGGCCATGGCGTGGAGCATAGACCGCGCGACCCCGTCGCCCGGGCACCGCGGGCGTCCACGCCATCGCGGCGATTCTGGGGCGTAGGCGCGCCGCACTAGAATCACACCCATGATTCGCCGGATCGACCTCCGGGGCGCCGCCACCTCCGCCGCCCCCTTCGACTACCGGACCGCCGTGCCGCGGGCCGACTTCGACATCGAGGCTGCGATCCCCGTCGTGCATCCGATCTGCGAGGCCGTGCGCGAGCGCGGCGTCGAGGCGATCGCCGAGTTCTCCGCGAAGTTCGACGGTGTCCAGCGCAGCGACATCGCCGTCCCGGCCGAGGCGCTCGGCGACGCCCTCGAGCGGCTCGACCCCCAGGTCCGCGCCGGGCTGGAGGAGTCGATCCGCCGGCTGCGCGCGACCTGCGAGGCCGAGCTCGAGCAGGACGTGGTCACCGACCTCGGCCCCGGGGCGCGGGTCACCCACCGCAAGGTGCCCGTCGGCCGGGTCGGGCTCTACGTGCCCGGCGGGCTGGCGCCGCTGGTCTCCAGCGTGATCATGAACGTGGTGCCGGCCCAGGTGGCCGGCGTCGGCTCGATCGCGCTGACCTCGAGCCCGCAGAAGGAGCACGGGGGACTGCCGCACCCGACGATCCTGGCCGCCTGCGCGCTGCTCGGCATCGACGAGGTGTACGCCGTCGGTGGCGCCCAGGCGATCGCGATGTTCGCCTACGGCGCCGGCCCGTGCCGCCCGGTCGACCTGGTCACCGGGCCCGGCAACATCTACGTCGTCTCCGCCAAGCGGCTGCTCAAGGGCGTCGTCGGCATCGACTCCGAGGCCGGGCCGACGGAGATCGCGATCCTCGCCGACGACACCGCGGTGCCCTCCCACGTGGCCGCCGACCTGATCAGCCAGGCCGAGCACGACCCGTTGGCGGCCTCGGTGCTGGTCACGCCGTCCCTGCGGCTGGCCGACGAGGTGGAGGCCGAGCTCGACAAGCAGGTCGCCCGGACCCGCCACGTCGAGCGGGTCCGCACCGCGCTGTCGGGGCGCCAGTCCGCGATCGTGCTGGTCGACGACGTCGAGCAGGGCCTGGCGGTGGTCGACGCCTACGCCGCCGAGCACCTCGAGATCCAGACCGCCGACGCCGAGGCGGTGGCCGCCCGGGTGAACAACGCCGGCGCCATCTTCGTCGGCCCCTACGCGCCGGTCTCGCTGGGCGACTACTGCGCCGGGTCCAACCACGTCCTGCCGACCGCGGGCTGCGCCTGTCACTCCTCGGGGCTGTCGGTGCGCGCCTTCACCAAGTCCGTGCACGTGGTGGCCTACGACCGTGCGGCGCTCGCCGAGGTCGCCGACCACGTGGTGACGCTGGCCGACGCCGAGGACCTGCCCGGACACGGCGACGCGGTGCGCGCCCGCTTCGAGGAGCGGTGAGCACGCTGGAGACCTGGCTGCCGCTGCGCGAGGAGCTGCGCGGCATCGAGCCGTACGGCGCGCCGCAGCTCGACGTCCCGGTCCAGCTCAACGTCAACGAGAACCCCTACGGCCCGTCCGAGGCGGTGGTCGCCGACGTGGCCGCCTCGGTCGCGGCGGTGACCGGCACGCTGAACCGCTACCCCGACCGGGAGTTCAGCGAGCTCCGGGTCGCGCTCGCGGACTACCTCGGGCACGGGGTGCGCCCCGAGCAGGTCTGGGCGGCCAACGGGTCCAACGAGGTGATGCTGCAGCTGCTCCAGGCCTTCGGCGGGCCCGGGCGCCGCGCGCTGTCGTTCGCCCCGACGTACTCGATGTACCCCGAGTACGCCCGGGACTCGGTCACCGAGTGGGTCGTGGGACGCCGCGAGAGCGACTTCTCCCTCGACCTCGAGGCCGCCCGCCTGCTGGTGCTCGAGCAGCGCCCCAGCGTGGTGCTGCTGCCCTCGCCCAACAACCCGACCGGCACCGCGCTGCCGCCCGAGGCGGTCACCGTGCTGTGCGAGGCGGCCGCGAGCTACCAGCCCGGCGGCATCGTGGTGGTCGACGAGGCCTACGGCGAGTTCCGCCGTACCGGCACACCCAGCGCGCTGGAGCTGCTCGAGCGGCACCGCAACCTGGTGGTCTCGCGGACGATGAGCAAGGCGTTCGCGCTGGCCGGGGCCCGGGTCGGCTACTTCGCCGCGGCGCCGGAGATCTGCGACGCCATCCGGGTGGTCCGGCTGCCCTACCACCTCTCCGCGGTCACCCAGGCCGTGGCGCTGGCGGCGCTGCGCCACGCGCCGGAGCTGCTCGGCCGGGTCGACGACCTGCGCGCCGAGCGGGACCGCACCGTGCAGTGGCTGGCCGAGCAGGGGCTGCAGGTCGCCGAGAGCGACGCGAACTTCGTGCTGTTCGGCCGGTTCGCCGACCGGCACGCGACCTGGCAGGCTCTCCTCGACCGCGGGGTCCTGATCCGCGAGACCGGCCCCGAGGGGTGGCTGCGCGTCTCGATCGGCACCCCGGAGGAGATGACAGCATTCAAGAACGCACTGACCGAGGTCATGGAAGAGGGACAGCGATGAGCCGTACGGCCACGATCGATCGAGCGACCAAGGAGTCGAAGGTCCACGTCGAGGTGGACCTGGACGGCACCGGGCGCCACGAGGTGTCCACCGGGGTGGGCTTCTACGACCACATGCTCTCGGCCTTCTCCCGGCACTCGCTGGTCGACCTGGTGGTGCGCACCGAGGGCGACATCCACATCGACGCCCACCACACCGTCGAGGACACCGCGATCGTGCTCGGTCAGGCCCTCGGCCAGGCGCTGGGGGACAAGCGCGGGATCCGGCGCTTCGGCGACGCCCTGGTGCCTCTCGACGAGGCGCTCGTCCAGTGCGCCGTCGACGTCTCGGGGCGGCCCTACTGCGTGCACGTCGGCGAGCCCGAGGGACAGGTCTTCGTGGCGATCGGCGGCGACTACCAGGGCTCGCTGACCCGCCACGTCTTCGAGACGATCTCCTTCCACGCCCAGCTGGCGCTGCACGTGCGGGTGATCTCCAGCCGCGACCCGCACCACCTGGTCGAGGCGCAGTTCAAGGCCTTCGCGCGGGCCTTCCGCGACGCCGTCGCCCTCGACCCGCGTGAGAGCGGCGTGCCGTCCACCAAGGGGACGCTCTGAGCGCCGACGCGGGGGAGCCGACCCCCCGCCGTCCCCACGTCGTGGTGCTCGACTACGGCTCGGGCAACCTGCGCTCCGCGGTGCGCGCGATGGAGCGCGCGGGCGCGGAGGTCGAGCTCACCGCCGACCGCCGAGCCGCCGAGGAGGCCGACGGCCTGCTGGTCCCCGGCGTCGGTGCGTTCGCCGCCTGCATGGAGGGCCTGCGCGCCGTCAAGGGCCACGAGATCATCGGCCGGCGGCTGGCCGGCGGCCGCCCGGTGCTGGGCATCTGCGTGGGCATGCAGATCCTGTTCTCGCGCGGCGTCGAGCACGGTGTCGAGACCGCCGGCTGCGACGAGTGGCCCGGCGTGGTGGAGCGGATCCAGGCGCCGGTCGTCCCACACATGGGCTGGAACACCGTCGAGGTGCCCGAGGGTTCCACGCTCTTCGCCGGCATCGAGCACGAGCGGTTCTACTTCGTGCACAGCTACGGCGTGCGCGAGTGGAGCCTGGTCACCAACGACCGGACCCGGGCACCGCTGGTGACCTGGGCCGAGCACGGCGGCGACCGGTTCGTCGCCGCGGTGGAGAACGGGCCGCTCACCGCCACCCAGTTCCACCCCGAGAAGTCCGGCGACGCCGGCGCGGCGCTGCTGCGCAACTGGGTCGCCTCCCTGCCCACCCGCTGAACCTGCCGCCGACCCCCCTCTGCCCGGGCGGCGTCCACCGCCGCCCAGCCCCTGTGAAAGGCCGTCATGTCCTCCTATCTCGAGCTCCTTCCCGCCGTCGACATCGCCGGCGGCCAGGCCGTCCAGCTGGTCCAGGGCGTCGCCGGCTCGGAGAAGCGCTTCGGCGACCCCGTCGAGGCCGCCCTGCGCTGGCAGGAGGCCGGCGCCGAGTGGCTGCACCTCGTGGACCTCGACGCGGCCTTCGGGCGGGGCGAGAACCGTGAGCTGCAGGCCCGGATCGTCGGCGCCCTCGACATCAAGGTCGAGATGAGCGGCGGGATCCGCGACGACGAGTCGCTCGAGGCCGCGATGGCCACGGGCTGTCGCCGCGTGAACATCGGCACCGCCGCGCTGGAGCACCCCGAGTGGTGCGCCCGGGCGATCGCGACGTACGGCGACCGGGTGGCCGTCGGGCTGGACGTGCGCGGGCGGACCCTGGCGGCCCGCGGCTGGACCCGCGACGGCGGCGACCTCTACGACGTGCTCTCCCGCCTCGACGCCGAGGGCTGCGCGCGCTACGTGCTCACCGACGTGAACAAGGACGGGATGCTGCAGGGCCCCAACCTGCAGCTGCTGCGCGACGTGTGCGCGGCCACCGACCGCCCGGTGGTCGCCTCGGGCGGGATCACCGAGCTGGCCGACCTGGAGGCCCTGCAGTCGCTGGTGGGCGAGGGCGTCGAGGGCGCGATCATCGGCACCGCGCTCTACGAGGGCCGGTTCACCCTCGAGGAGGCGCTCGCGCTGACGCTGCCCTCCCAGGCCGGCGCATGAGCCTCGCCGTACGGGTGATCCCGTGCCTGGACGTGGACGCCGGGCGGGTGGTCAAGGGGATCAACTTCCAGGAGCTGCGCGACGCCGGCGACCCGGTGGAGCTGGCCCGCACCTACGACGCCGAGGGCGCCGACGAGCTCACCTTCCTCGACATCTCCGCCTCCCACGAGGGACGCGCCACCACGATGGAGATCGTGTCGCGCACCGCCGAGGAGGTCTTCATCCCGCTCACCGTCGGGGGTGGCATCTCCTCGGTCGCCGACGTGGACCGGCTGCTGCGCGCGGGCGCGGACAAGATCGCGGTCAACACCGCCGCCATCCGGCGCCCCGAGCTCGTCGCCGAGATCGCGGACCGGTTCGGCAACCAGGTCCTGGTGCTCTCGGTGGACGCGCGCCGCGCCACCGACACCGAGTCCGGCTTCGAGGTGACCACGCACGGTGGGCGGCAATCGGCGGGGCTGGACGCGATCGGCTGGGCGGTGCGCGCCGCCGAGCTGGGCGCCGGCGAGATCCTGCTCAACGCCATGGACGCGGACGGCACCCAGGACGGCTTCGACCTCGAGCTGCTGCGTGCCGTGCGCCGCGAGGTGAGCATCCCGGTGATCGCCTCGGGCGGGGCCGGTGCGCTCGAGCACTTCGCGCCGGCGGTGCAGGCCGGGGCCGACGCGGTGCTCGCCGCGACCGTGTTCCACTTCGGCACGCTGCGCGTCGGCGAGGTCAAGCAGACGCTGGCCGCAGCCGGTCACCCGGTCCGCTGACGCGCCTGCCTCACCGACGGGGGCTCACAGCCCCCGGTCCGCGGCCCGCAGCCGGGTGACCCGCGCGGCCGGCCCCTCGAAGACGAGCCCCTCGCTGGGGCGCCCGAACGCGAACAGCAGCAGCTCCGAGGGCAGCCCGCTCACCCGCACCGGGTCCTCGCCGCGGCGCAGCGTCGCCGTCGCGCCCGGCCCGGCGGCGCGGTCGGTGCGCCGTACCTCCACCGGCACCCCGGCTGGGCGGACCAGGGCGGGCCCCATCGCGCGCAGCGCGCCCCACAGCGCGGACTCGGCGTCCGCGGACAGCTCGCGGGGCTGCCAGGACGGGACCGCGCGACGCAGGTCCTCGTGGTGGACGAAGAACTCAGCCGTGTTCGCCACCCGGTCCAGCGGGCCCACCAGCCGGAAGGGCAGGGCCGGACGGCGCAGCCTGGCCACCAGCGTGGCGAGCTCCTGGGTCCGGAGCCTGTCCATCCCACGCTCGGTGAGC
Organism: Nocardioides sp. Z21_20; assembly: GCF_059766585.1. NCBI lineage: Bacteria > Bacillati > Actinomycetota > Actinomycetes > Propionibacteriales > Nocardioidaceae > Nocardioides > Nocardioides sp. Z21_20. Next base: position 122,037 of record NZ_JCBAJX010000003.1, on the reverse strand, counting down.
CCGGACAGCGGCGCCACCATGATGCCGGCGGCGGCCAGCGGCCGGTGCTCGCGCAACACCAGGTGGGCGACGAGGTCGTGCGTGGTCCAGGACCCGCTGCAGGTGGGCGCCGTGGGGCCGCGCTCGAGGGCCAGGTCGCACAGCGCCGCACGCTCGGCGCGCGCCAGCCGAGGTTCGGCGGGGACGTGGTCGGGTCCCCGCCCGGTCGTGGGATTCGGGCTCATGCGAGCCGAGCATACGGGCGCCGCCCGGGCACGGGGGGCTGTCGGCGCCCGGGAATAGGCTGACGGGCGCTGCGGGTTGGCCCCGGAGCAGCCGTGCCCGCCCGGGCACGCGCCGCACGCAGCGAGTGGGAGCAGGTGGCACACAGGTGACGAGGACCGACCGCGGGTCGACCATGCGCGAGGGCTTCGCGGTCCTCGGGGTGGCGATCCGGCGTGAGCCCTGGATCTTCACGCTGTCGACGCTGGGCAGCGTGCTCTTCGGGGCGCTGACGGTCGCCGACGCGTGGGTGCTGGGCTGGGCCACCGACCACGTGGTGCTGCCGGCCTTCCGGGACGGCGAGATCGGCGCCGGGATGCTGTGGGCGGTGCTGGGCCTGTTCCTCGGCGTCGCGATCCTGCGCGCGGTGGGCATCGTGGCGCGCCGGCTCGGCGCCGGCATCATGCAGTACCGGATGCAGGCCCACTACCGGCGTGCCGTCACCCGGCAGTACCTCTCCCTGCCGATGGAGTGGCACCAGCGCCACCCGACCGGTCAGCTGCTCTCCAACGCGAACGCCGACGTGGAGGCGGCCTGGGGGCCGATCGCGCCGCTGCCGATGGCCGTGGGGACGGTGGCGATGATGGTGATCGCGGTCGCCCAGATGCTGGCCGCCGACCTCGTCCTCGCGGGCGTGGGGCTGCTCGTCTTCCCGGCCGTGATCCTCGCCAACCTGGCCTACCAGCGCTACGCGTCGCCGCTGATCACCCGCGCCCAGGCACTGCGCGCGGAGCTCAGCGAGATCGCCCACGAGTCCTTCGACGGCGCGCTGGTCGTCAAGACGCTGGGCCGTGAGGGGGAGGAGACCGAGCGCTTCGGCGCGAAGGCCGCCGAGCTGCGCGACGTGATCATCAAGGCCGGCCGGATCCGGGCGGCCTTCGACCCGGCGCTGGCGGCGCTGCCCAACATCGGCGTCCTGGTCGTGCTGGCCCTCGGGGTGTCCCGGGTGCTCGCCGGCCAGACCGACGCCGGCGCCGTGGTGACCGTGGCCTACCTGCTGACGATCGTGTCCTTCCCGATCCGCTCGATCGGCTGGCTGTTGGGGGAGCTCCCGCGCAGTGTGGTCGGCTTCCGCCGGGTCACCGCGGTGCTCGAGGCCACCGGCGAGATGCAGTACGGCGAGCGCGTCGTGCCGCGCCCGGACGCAGCCACCGGCGCCCGCCTCGACGTCGAGCACCTGGCCTACTCCTACGTCCCCGACGAGCCGCTGCTGCGCGACCTGGACTTCTGCGTCGAGCCCGGCCGCACCGTCGCCATCGTGGGCGCCACCGCGTCCGGCAAGAGCACGATCACCACCCTGCTCACCCGGTTGGTCGACCCCGACCGGGGCCGGATCCTCATCGACGGCGAGGACGTGCGCGAGCTGGCCCACGGCGAGCTGGCCGAGACCGTCGCGGTGGTCGCCCAGACGGCCTTCCTCTTCGACGACACGGTGCGCGGCAACATCGCGCTGGGCGCCGACGTCAGCGACGAGGAGATCTGGGCCGCGTTGCGCGCCGCCCAGGCCGACGGGTTCGTCGCCGCGCTGCCCGGCGGCCTCGACGCCCAGCTCGGCGAGCGGGGCACCTCGCTGTCGGGTGGCCAGCGCCAGCGGATCTCGCTGGCGCGCGCACTGGTGCGTCGTCCCCGGCTGCTGATCCTCGACGACGCCACCTCCGCGGTCGACCCCGAGGTGGAGGCCCGGATCCTCGAGGCGCTGCGCGGCTCGGGCGCCGGCACGACGCTGGTCGTGGTGGCCTACCGCAAGGCGACCATCGCCCTGGCCGACGAGGTGGTCCATCTCGAGGACGGCCGGGTCGCGGACCGGGGCACCCACGCCGAGCTGCTGGCCCGCAGCCCGTCGTACTCCCGGCTGGTCAACGCCTACGAGCACGACCTCGACGGCGAGCCGGGCCCCGGCGGCCCGGGTGCCGAGCTCGCCTCCAGCACCACCACAGGAACCACGACCGGTACCACGACCGGCACCACGATGGGAGAGCAGCGATGAGCGCCAGCACGCAGCCGGTGCGCGCCGCGGGCGTCTCCGGCACCCGGATGGAGACCGGCGAGGACATCTCGATGCTCGCCACCCTGCGCCGCGGCATCCACCACTCCCCGGAGCTCAAGGACGGCATCGTCGCCACGATGCTGCTCGCGCTGCTCTCCACCCTGGGCCAGGTGGTCGTGCCGATCGCGGTGCAGCAGACCCTGGACAAGGGCATCAACGGCCCCGGTGGCCCGGACGTCGGCTTCACCGTCCGGATGGGGCTGCTGGCCGGGCTCGCGGTGGTGGTGACCGGCGTGGCGACCTTCGCGATGACGGCCCGGCTCTACGCCAGCGCCGAGCGGGGCCTGGCCACGCTGCGCACCAAGGCCTTCCGCCACGTCCACGACCTCCCGCTGCTCACCCAGAACACCGAGCGGCGCGGCTCCCTGGTCTCGCGCGTCACCAGCGACGTGGACCAGGTCAGCCAGTTCCTGGTCTTCGGCGGGATCCTCTTCATCGTCAGCGTCGGGCAGGTCCTGGTGGCGACCGTGGTGATGGTCGTCTACAGCTGGCAGCTCGCGCTGGTCGTGTGGATCTGCTTCGCGCCGCTGTTCGCGTCGCTGCGCTTCTTCCAACGCAAGCTCTCCGACGCCTACGGCGTGGTGCGCCGCCAGGTCGCGACGATGCTCTCGGCCATCTCCGAGCCCGTGGTGGGAGCGGCCGTCGTCCGGGCCTACGCGGTGCAGGGGCGCACCCAGGCACGCATCGACCAGGCGATCGAGCGTCACAAGGCGGCCAGCACCAAGGCGCAGGGCTTCACCGCGGTCTCCTTCTCCCTGGGCGGCGTCTCGGCCGGTCTGGCCAACGCCGGAGTGCTCATCGGCGGCATCTGGCTCGGCTTCGCCGGCGACATCACCGCCGGGGAGGTGCTCGCCTTCGCGTTCATCGTGACCCTGTTCGTCGGCCCGGTGCAGATGGGCACCCAGATCCTCACCGACGCCCAGAGCGCCATCGCCGGCTGGCGCCGCGTGATCGGGATCCTGGACACCCCCGCCGACCTGGTCGACCCCGGAGAGCGGGGGCACGTGCTGCCGGCCGGGCCCATCGACGTCTCCTTCGACCAGGTCAGCTTCGCCTACCCCGGCGGCCCGCCGGTGCTGCGCGAGGTGAGCCTGGACATCGCCGCCGGCACCCGGGTGGCGATCGTGGGGGAGACCGGCTCGGGCAAGTCCACCTTCGCCAAGCTGCTCACCCGGCTGATGGACCCCTCCCAGGGCGCCGTCCTGCTCGACGGCATCGACGTGCGCGACATCAGCCAGACGTCGTTGCGCAGCAGCGTGGTGCTGGTGCCGCAGGAGGGCTTCCTCTTCGACGACACGATCACCGCCAACGTGCGCTACGGCAGGCTGGACGCGACCGAGGCCGAGATCCTCGCCTCGGCAGGCGAGCTCGGCCTCGCCGACTGGGTGGCCGCGCTGCCGCGCGGACTGGAGACCCGGGTGGGCCAGCGCGGGGAGTCACTGTCGGCCGGCGAGCGCCAGCTCGTGGCGCTCCTGCGCGCCCACCTGGCCGACCCCGACCTGCTGGTGCTCGACGAGGCGACCAGCGCGGTCGACCCGGCGCTGGAGATGCGCATCGGGCGGGCGCTCGAGCGGTTGATGGGCGGGCGGACCTCGGTCACCATCGCGCACCGCCTGTCCACGGCCGAGAAGGCGGACGAGGTGATCGTGGTCGACCAGGGGCGAGTGGTCCAGCGCGGTCCGCACCGCGAGCTGGTCGGCCAGGAGGGGGTCTACGCGGGGCTGCACTCGTCCTGGGTCGCGCAGCAGGGGAGAATGGAGGCGTGATGAGCACTCTGGATCCCACGATCGCCGCCCGTCTCAAGCTCACCGCCGAGGGTCTCCTGCCGGCCGTGGTCCAGCAGCACGACACCGGCGAGGTGCTGATGCTGGGCTGGATGGACGAGGACGCCCTGGCCCGCACGCTGACCACCGGCCGGGCCACCTACTGGAGCCGCAGCCGCCGCGAGTACTGGGTCAAGGGCGAGACCTCCGGGCACCGCCAATGGGTCAAGGAGGTGCGCCTGGACTGCGACGGCGACACCCTGCTGGTCAAGGTGGACCAGGAGGGCGCCGCGTGCCACACCGGCGACCGCACCTGCTTCGACGCCATCCTGCTCGAGCAGGACGCCCCGTTCGCCGGCGAACCCGCCTGATGGGCGGCTCGCCGTCCCCGCGTCGCACCTTCGGTCCGGTCGTGCTGCTCGGGCTCGCCGCCGGCACCCTGGCCGCGGTGGCCTCCACCAAGACCTGGGCCGAGGTGAGCGAGAGCCAGGGCGCCGCGATGATCGGCGCCGGCCTGGACCAGGGAGGCGGGCAGATGCCGCTGGCCTCCGCGCTGAGCCTGGTCGTGCTGGCGGCCTGGGGGGTGCTGCTCGTCACCCGGCGCCGGGTGAGGCGGCTGGTGGCGGTGATCGGCCTGCTGGCGAGCCTCGGGACGCTGGCGACCGTCGTGGCCGGCTGGTGGCAGGTCCCCGACTCGCTGGAGCGCCGCTACGCCGACGTGGGCGTCACCCAGATCGACGTCTCCTTCACCGGCTGGTACCCGGCCGCGCTGATCGGGGCGCTGCTGTGCGTGCTGACCACCGGGCTCGCCCTGCGCTGGCTGGGGCGCTGGCCCGAGATGGGCAGTCGCTACGACGCCCCCGGCGCGTCCTCGGGTCCCCGGACCCAGGTCCCGCCGCAGGAGCGCAGCAGCCTCGACCTGTGGAAGTCGCTGGACGAGGGGCGCGACCCGACCGACTGAGCCGGGCCCTAGACTGTGCCCCGACGCATTCGCCTGACCCGAACGAGGAGCACTCAGCAGATGGCTGACAACCACGGCAACACCCCCGCGGCCTGGACCGGCGTGACGGTGGCATTCCTGGGATTCCTCGTCGGCAGCATCGCCTGCCTGTTCGACCCGGTCAACATCCCGCTGCTGTGGGTGGGCATCGGGCTGGGGCTCGCCTCGCTGCTCGTCTTCGCCGTGATGGTGAAGATGGGGCTGCACGACTCCGGACACTGAGTCCGCGATGGCCGCGGCGCAGGCGCGACCCGGGCCGGGAGGCCTCCTCGGGTCCGGGCAGCCGCTGCCGCCACGCTCGCGCCGGATGCTGGCGCCGCTCGCGAGCGGCGCAGCCGTCGGCGCTCTCACCTACGCCCTGCACCTGCGTGACCCCAACCGGCAGGGAAGCTGGGGGATCTGCCCCTTCTCCTGGGGCACCGGCCTCGACTGCCCCGGCTGCGGTGCCCTGCGCGCCGTCCACGCGCTGACCGACCTCGACCTGGCCGCCGCGGCCTCGAGCAACCTGGTCCTGGTCGTGACCGCGCCGCTGCTGGTGGCCCTCTGGATCGGATGGGCACGCCAGCAGTGGCGCGGAGACGCCGAGCCGATGGTGAGCTCACGGACCCGGCTGCGCATCGGCACGGTCGTCATCGCCGCGCTGCTGGCCTTCGCGGTGCTGCGCAACCTGCCCGGCCTGGAGTGGCTCGCCTCCTGAGGGTCAGGAGGTGGTGACCTCACCCTCGAACATCGCGTTGCCGGTCGCGAAGAGCACGATCCCCGCCAGGATGCCGAGCACCGTCAGGATGATCGCGATCAGGCCGCAGATCTTGCCGGCCCGGGCCATCCCGGCTCCGCCGATCGTCCCGCCGGACGCCTCGATCTCCCGGAGCGCCTTGTTGCCGATGATGTACGCCGCGATGCCCACGGGCCCGCAGCAGACCAGCCCCACGATCCCCAGGATCAAGGACAGCATCGCCCTCGGGTGGTCGCCCTGCGGCTGGCCGGCTCCGTAAGGCTGCTGACCGTAGCCGGACGGAGGCGGCGGTGCGTTGTAGCTCATGTGTTCCCCTGTCGCTCGATGGATGTTTGCGCGAGACCCTATCCACGCGGGCCGCGGCAGACGCACCGGGCGCCCGCAACCGCGCGAAGCCGGCCGTGCCCACCCCCGGACGCAGCGCCGTGCCGGCTGGGCCGCCGTGAGAGGCTGTGGGCGTCCCCGCACACCGTCCCGGAGGTTCTATGTCTGTGCTCGCCGACATCGTTGCCGGCGCGAGGCTCGACCTCGCCCGCCGCGAGGCGGAGGTGAGCCTGGCCGACCTGCGCGCGGCTCTGGCAGACGTCGACGCCCCCCGTGACCCGATGCCGGGCTTCCGGGCGTCTGGCTCGAGCGTCATCGCGGAGGTGAAGCGCGCCAGCCCGAGCAAGGGCGCCCTGGCCGACATCCCGGATCCGGCCCTGCTCGCGGCGGCCTACGCCCGCGGGGGTGCCGCCGCGATCAGCGTGCTCACCGAGGAGCGCCGCTTCGGTGGCAGCCTGGCCGACCTGCGCGCCGTCCGCGCCGCCGTCGACGTGCCGCTGCTGCGCAAGGACTTCATCGTCACCGGCTACCAGCTGGTGGAGGCGCGTGCTGCCGGCGCCGACCTGGCGCTGCTGATCGTGGCCGCCCTCGACGACGACGAGCTGCGCCGCCTGTACGACGAGGCGCGCGAGCTGGGGCTGACGCCGCTGATCGAGGTCCACGACGAGGCCGAGACGGAACGGGCGGTGAGCCTGGGCGCCGAGCTGATCGGGGTCAACGCACGCAACCTCAAGACGCTGGCCATCGACCCGGACGTCTTCGGCCGGCTGGCGCCGCTCATCCCCGACGACCGGGTCAAGGTCGCGGAGTCGGGCATCTTCGGCCCCGACGACGTCGCCCGCTTCGTCGGCCAGGGGGCCCGCGCGGTACTCGTGGGCGAGGCCCTCGTCCGCGACGGCGACCCCGAGAGCGCGGTCCGGGCCATGTCGGGGATCGTCGCGCAGCACGCACAGTCAGGAGCACAGCAGAGATGACCGTGGACCACGGGGCCGACGAGCGCGGCTTCTTCGGCGACTTCGGTGGCCGGTTCATGCCGGAGGCGCTGGTCGCGGCGCTCGACGAGCTCACCGTGGCCTGGGAGGAGGCGATGGCCGACCCCGGGTTCGTGGGGGACTTCGAGACGATCCTGCGCGAGTACGCCGGCATCCCCAGCCCGCTGTACGAGGCGACCCGGCTCTCCGAGCGGGTCGGCTGCCGGATCCTGCTCAAGCGCGAGGACCTCAACCACACCGGCGCCCACAAGATCCGCAACGTGATGGGCCAGGCGCTGCTCACCAAGCGGATGGGCAAGACCCGCGTGATCGCCGAGACCGGCGCCGGCCAGCACGGCGTCGCCAGCGCCACGGCCGCCGCCTACTTCGGCCTCGACTGCACCGTCTACATGGGCGCGGTCGACACCCGGCGGCAGGCGCTGAACGTTGCGCGCATGCACCTGCTGGGCGCGAAGGTGGTGCCGGTCGAGTCCGGCAGCGCGACGCTCAAGGACGCGATCAACGAGGCGCTGCGCGACTGGGTCGCCAGCGTCGACCACACCGCCTACCTGTTCGGCACCGCCGCCGGCCCGCACCCGTTCCCGAGCATGGTGCGCGACTTCACCCGCGGCATCGGCGACGAGGCCCGCCAGCAGTGCCTGGAGCGCTACGGCCGGCTGCCGGACGCGGCCGCGGCGTGCGTCGGCGGCGGCTCCAACGCGATCGGCATGTTCGCGGCGTTCCTCGACGACGCCGACGTCGCGCTCTACGGCTTCGAGGCGGGCGGTGAGGGCGTCCACACCGGACGCCACGCGGCCACCATCGGCGCCGGGGACAGCGGCGTCCTGCACGGGGCACGCACCTACGTCCTGCAGGACGAGGACGGGCAGACCGTGGAGTCGCACTCGATCTCCGCCGGCCTGGACTACCCCGGCGTCGGCCCCCAGCACGCGCACCTCGCGGCGACCGGCCGGGCGACGTACCTGCCGGTGACCGACGCCGAGGCGATGGACGCGCTGGCGCTGCTGAGCCGCACCGAGGGGATCATCCCGGCCGTCGAGTCCGCCCACGCGATCGCCGGTGCGCTGCACGTCGCCGAGCGGCTGGCGCAGGAGAAGGGGCCCGAGGCGCAGATGCTGATCTGCCTGTCCGGGCGTGGCGACAAGGACATGGAGACCGCGATCGAGTGGTTCGGTCTCGGCGACCCCGACCGCGTCACCGCGGCGCCGGCCGGCGACCCCGACACCGACCCACGGTCACAGAGCAGCGAGACGGAGGTGGCACGGTGAGCGTCAAGCGTGCCTTCGACGCGACCCGCGCGCAGGGCCGCGCGGCCCTGGTCGGCTACCTGCCGGCCGGGTTCCCCGACGTGACGGGGTCGATCGAGGCCCTCAAGGCCATGGTCGACGCGGGCGTCGACGTGGTCGAGGTGGGTCTGCCCTACAGCGACCCGGTGATGGACGGACCCACGATCCAGGCGGCCGCCCAGCAGGCGCTGGAGGGCGGGGTCCGCACCAGCGACGTGCTGCGCACCGTCGAGGCGGTGGCCGCCACCGGCGTCCCGACCGTGGTGATGACCTACTGGAACCCGGTGGAGCGCTACGGCGTCGAGCGCTTCGCCGCCGACCTCGCCGCGGCCGGGGGAGCGGGCCTGATCACGCCCGACCTCACCCCCGACAGCGGCGCGGAGTGGATCGCGGCGGCCGACGCGCACGGGCTCGACAAGATCTTCCTGGTCGCGCCGTCCTCCACGCCGGAGCGGATCGCGATGACCACGGCCGCGTGCCGGGGCTTCGTCTACGCCACCGCGGTGATGGGCGTGACCGGCGCCCGCGCCACCACCAGCGACCTGGCCGGGCCGCTGGTCGCGCGCACCCGCGCGGTCACCGACCTGCCCATCGGCGTGGGCCTCGGCGTCTCCAACGGCGACCAGGCCGCCGAGGTTGCCGGCTACGCCGACGGCGTCATCGTGGGCTCGGCGTTCGTGCGCACGCTGCTGGACCACCCGCACGACCGAACGGCCGGGCTGAAGGCGCTCACCGCGCTCACCGAGGACCTCGCCGCGGGGGTGCGCCGTGGCTGAGCGTCGCCGCGGACGGGCGCTGGCCACCGGCGTGCTGGCCGCGGCCCTCGGTCTGGGCCTCGCCGGCTGCGCGGTCGGCACGCCCGACGACCGGGCCGCCACGGTGGCCGGCGGGCAGGACGACGACGGGATGCACGGCACCGTGCTGGACGACCCCTACGTGGTGCCCCCCGCCGCGCTGCGCGACACCGAGGGCGCGTCGTACTCCCTGGTCGAGGACACCGAGAAGCCGCTCACGCTGGTGTTCTTCGGCTACACCAGCTGCCCCGACATCTGCCAGATGGTGATGGCGTCGATCTCCTCGGGACTGACCCGGCTCGACGACGCCCAGCGCGAGCAGGTCGACGTGGTCTTCGTGACCACCGACCCGGCCCGCGACGACGCGCAGGTGCTGCGGCGCTACCTCGACAACTTCGGCGACGACATCGTCGGGCTGACCGGCGAGCTGGACACCATCCTCGAGGTGGCCAAGGGGCTGCACGTGGCCGTCGAGCAGGGGGAGGAGCTGCCCTCGGGCGGCTACGACATCACCCACGGCACCCAGGTCTTCGCGGTGACCGAGCAGGACGTCGCACCGGTGTTCTGGAACCAGGACACCACCTCGGCGCAGTTCGCCGAGGACATCGCCCAGTTGCTCGCGAGCTGAGGAGCCCCTCGTGTCCCTGCCGGTGACCCTGTGGTCCATCCCCAGCCCGTCGGAGTCGATCTGGTACCTCGGCCCGCTGCCGCTGCGCGGCTACGCGCTGGCCATCATCGTGGGGATCGTGGCCGCGGTGTGGATCGGCGAGCGCCGCTGGGTGGCCCGGGGCGGTACGGCGGGCGAGATCGTCGACCTCGCCGTGTGGGCCGTGCCGTTCGGGCTGGTCGGCGGCCGGCTCTACCACGTGCTCACCGACTGGAGGCTCTACTTCGGGGAGGGCGAGAACCCGGTCACCGCGCTGTACATCTGGCAGGGCGGCCTCGGCATCTGGGGCGCCATCTCGCTCGGTGCCCTGGGAGTGGTGATCGGGGCCCGGGCCAAGGGCATCCGGCTGCTGCCGGTGCTCGACGCGATGGCGCCCGGCGTCCTGGTGGCCCAGGCCATCGGGCGGTGGGGCAACTGGTTCAACCAGGAGCTCTACGGCCGACCCACCGACCTGCCCTGGGGGGTGGAGATCGACGCGGCGCACCGCCCGGTGGAGTACCTCGACCAGGCCACCTACCACCCCACGTTCCTCTACGAGTTCGGGTGGAACCTGGCGGCCTTCGCCGTGGTGATCTGGCTTGACCGGCGCCTGCGGCTGGGTCACGGCCGGGTGGTGGCGCTCTATGTGATGGCCTACACGCTGGGTCGGGGCTGGATCGAGATGCTGCGCATCGACGACGTGCAGCTCGCGGACGTGTTCGGGCTGCGGCTCAACGTGTGGACCTCGATCGTGCTGTTCCTGCTCGCCGCCGGCTACTTCTGGTGGGCCACCCGGCACCGCCCGGGCCGCGAGGAGAGCGTCTACACCGACGCGCGGCTGGCCGAGACCGCCACGGAGCGTGCTGAGTAGGCTCGTCCCATGGGCCTCGGAGGTCCGCCCTCGGCGGACACCGGCAGCGAGCACCCCGACGTCACCGGCGGGTGGCTGCGACCTGCCGTGTTCGGGATGATGGACGGCCTGGTCTCCAACTGCGCGCTGATCACCGGCGTGGCCGGCGGCACCGCCGACTCCGAGGGCTCCGGCGCGGTGGTGCTGGCGGGCCTGGCGGGCCTGGCCGCCGGTGCCTTCTCGATGGCCGCGGGCGAGTACGCCTCGGTGGCCAGCCAGTCCGAGGCCGCCGAGCGCGAGGTGCGCGAGGAGCGCGAGGAGATCCTGGACAACCCGGAGGCGGAGATCGCCGAGCTGGCGAAGACCTACGAAGACCGCGGGGTGAGCCCGGAGCTCGCCACCGAGGTCGCCCGCCAGATCCACCGCAACGTGGACGCCGCCGTCTCGGCGCACGCCCACGAGGAGCTCGGTGTGGACCCCGACGACCTGGCCTCGCCCACGCTCGCGGCCGTCTCGTCGTTCTGCGCGTTCTCGGTGGGGGCGCTGGTGCCGCTCGTGCCGTTCCTGCTCGGCCGCGGCGCCCTGGCGGCCTCGGTGGTGCTGACCCTGCTGGCGCTCTTCGTGTGCGGCGCCGTGGTCACCCGGGTGACCAGCCGGGCGTGGTGGTTCGGCGGGCTGCGCCAGGTCGCCCTGGGCGGCGCCGCCTTCGCCGCGACGTACGTCGTGGGGGCCGGGGTCGGCACCCAGGTGTAGGCGCGCGAGCGGTCCGCGGTGTGGGATCTGCGACACCCGCGGGGGGTCCGCCGGGTGATAGCCTGAGGAGTCTGCTTGGGCCAATGTCGTCCCCTGTCTGATCCCACCTGCACAGCCATCCCGTCTCCGGCCCGGACCCGCTCGCGCGCCCGGGCGGCGAGACGCAGAAGACGACGGGAGAATGCTCTCCATGCACGCATTCCCGGCGCCCCAGGGCCTCTACGACCCCCGCCACGAGCACGACTCCTGTGGTGTGGCCTTCGTCGCGACCCTGACCGGCGTAGCCAGTCACGACATCGTCGCCAAGGCCCTCACGGCCCTGCGCAACCTCGACCACCGCGGCGCTGCCGGCGCCGAGCAGAACTCCGGGGACGGGGCGGGGATCCTGCTCCAGGTCCCCGACGCGTTCCTGCGAGAGGTGGTCGACTTCGAGCTTCCCACCCCGCAGGCCTACGCCGTCGGTACGGCGTTCCTGCCGGGTGACGAGGACAGCGTCGCCAAGACGAAGACACGCATCGAGGAGATCGCGGCCGAGGAGGGCCTGGCCGTGCTCGGCTGGCGCGAGGTCCCGATCGACGCCTCCAACGTCGGCGCGCTCGCGCGCGGCGTGATGCCGTCGTTCAGCCAGATCTTCGTCGCCGGCGCCGGCGGCCGGGTCACCGGGATGGCGCTGGAGCGCCTCGCCTTCTGCCTGCGCAAGCGGGCCGAGCGGGAGACCGACGTGTACTTCCCGTCGCTGTCCTCGCGCACCATCGCCTACAAGGGCATGCTCACCACCGAGCAGCTCGACGAGTTCTTCCCCGACCTGCTCGACGAGCGGGTGGCCTCCGCGCTCGCCGTCGTGCACTCGCGGTTCTCGACGAACACCTTCCCGAGCTGGCCGCTGGCCCACCCGTTCCGGTTCATCGCCCACAACGGCGAGATCAACACCGTGATGGGCAACCGCAACTGGATGCGGGCCCGCGAGGCGCTGCTGGCCTCCGACATCATCCCCGGCGACCTCGAGCGGCTCTACCCGATCTGCACCCCGGGCGCCTCGGACTCCGCCTCGTTCGACGAGGTCCTCGAGCTGCTCCACCTCGGTGGCCGCTCCCTGCCGCACTCGGTGCTGATGATGATCCCCGAGGCGTGGGAGAACCACACCGAGATGGACGAGCGGCGCCGGGCGTTCTACCAGTTCCACTCCGCGGTGATGGAGCCCTGGGACGGTCCCGCGTGCGTCGTGTTCACCGACGGCTCCCAGATCGGCGCGGTGCTCGACCGCAACGGCCTGCGGCCCTCGCGCTACTGGGTCACCGACGACGGGCTGGTCGTGCTGGCCTCCGAGGTCGGCGTGCTCGACCTCGACCCGGCCACCATCGTCCGCAAGGGACGCCTGCAGCCGGGGCGGATGTTCCTCATCGACACCGACGAGCACCGCATCATCGAGGACGAGGAGATCAAGTCCGAGCTCGCCTCGGAGCACCCCTACGACGAGTGGCTGCACGCCGGGCTGATCCACCTCGACGACGTGCCCCAGCGTGAGCACATCGTGCACACCCACGCCTCGGTGACGCGGCGCCAGCAGGTCTTCGGCTACACCTCCGAGGAGCTGCGGATCCTGCTCACCCCGATGGCCAACACCGGCGGCGAGCCGCTCGGCTCGATGGGCACCGACACGCCCATCGCGGCGCTCTCGGACAAGCCCCGGCTGATCTTCGACTACTTCAGCCAGCTGTTCGCCCAGGTCACCAACCCCCCGCTGGACGCCATCCGCGAGGAGCTCGTCACCTCACTGAACGGCTCCATCGGCCCGGAGTCCAACCTGCTCAAGCCGACGCCGGCCTCGTGTCGTCAGGTCGTGCTGCCGTTCCCGGTGATCGACAACGACGACCTGGCCAAGATCCGCCACATCAACCGTGACGGTGACATGCCGGGCTTCATCACCCACGTCTCGCGCGGCCTCTACGAGGTCGAGGGCGGGGGAGCGGCCCTGGCCCGCCGCATCGACGAGATCTGCCAGGAGGTCTCCGAGGCGATCGCCGGGGGCGCGCGGGTGATCGTCCTCTCGGACCGGCACTCCACCGCCGAGCTGGCCCCGATCCCGTCCCTGCTGCTGACCGGGGCGGTGCACCACCACCTGGTGCGGGAGAAGACCCGCACCCAGGTCGGGCTCCTGGTCGAGGCCGGGGACGTCCGCGAGGTCCACCACGTCGCCCTGCTGGTCGGCTACGGCGCGGCGGCGGTGAACCCCTACCTGGCGATGGAGTCCGTCGAGGACCTCGCCCGCGAGGGCCACTACGTCAAGACCGAGCCCGAGCAGGCGGTGCGCAACCTGGTCAAGGCGCTCGGCAAGGGCGTGCTCAAGGTGATGTCCAAGATGGGCGTCTCCACCGTGGCCTCCTACACCGGTGCCCAGATCTTCGAGGCCGTCGGGCTCTCGCAGACGGTCGTCGACAAGTACTTCACCGGCACCACCTCCAAGCTCGGCGGCATCGACCTCGACACGATCGCCGAGGAGGTCGCCCGGCGCCACGCCGCGGCGTACCCCCGCGGCGGCCTGGTCCCGGCCCAGCGCGAGCTGGCCACCGGCGGCGAGTACCAGTGGCGTCGCGACGGTGAGCCGCACCTGTTCGACCCCGAGACGGTCTTCCGCCTCCAGCACGCCACGCGCAACGGCCGCTACGACGTGTTCAAGCAGTACACCGCCCGCGTCGACGAGCAGTCCGAGCGGCTGATGACGCTGCGCGGGCTCTTCGAGCTCAAGGACGCCGAGGCGCTGGGCAGGACGCCGCTGCCGATCGAGGAGGTCGAGCCGGTCTCCGAGATCGTCAAGCGCTTCTCCACCGGGGCGATGTCCTACGGCTCCATCAGCATGGAGGCTCACGAGACGCTCGCGATCGCGATGAACCGGCTGGGCGGCAAGTCCAACACCGGTGAGGGCGGCGAGGACGCCGAGCGGCTCTACGACCCCGAGCGGCGCAGCTCGATCAAGCAGGTCGCCTCCGGGCGCTTCGGGGTGACCGCGGAGTACCTGACCAACTCCGACGACATCCAGATCAAGATGGCGCAGGGCGCCAAGCCCGGCGAAGGCGGCCAGCTGCCCGGCCACAAGGTCTACCCCTGGGTGGCCAAGACCCGGCACTCCACGCCGGGCGTGGGCCTGATCTCGCCGCCGCCGCACCACGACATCTACTCGATCGAGGACCTGGCGCAGCTGATCCACGACCTGAAGAACGCCAACCCGGCGGCCCGCATCCACGTGAAGCTGGTCTCCGAGGTCGGCGTCGGCACCGTCGCGGCGGGCGTCTCCAAGGCGCACGCCGACGTGGTGCTGATCTCGGGCCACGACGGCGGCACCGGCGCGTCCCCGCTGACGTCGCTCAAGCACGCCGGCGGACCCTGGGAGCTCGGCCTCGCCGAGGCCCAGCAGACGCTGCTGCTCAACGGCCTGCGCGACCGGATCGTGGTCCAGGCCGACGGCCAGCTGAAGACCGGGCGCGACGTGGTCATCGCCGCGCTGCTGGGGGCCGAGGAGTTCGGCTTCGCCACCGCCCCGCTGGTGGTCTCCGGCTGCGTCATGATGCGCGTGTGCCACCTCGACACCTGCCCGGTGGGCGTGGCGACCCAGAACCCGGTGCTGCGCGAGCGGTTCACCGGCCGCCCGGAGTTCGTCGTCAACTTCTTCGAGTACGTCGCCGAGGAGGTGCGCGAGCTGCTCGCCCAGCTCGGCTTCCGCACGCTCGAGGAGGCCGTCGGCCACGCCGAGGCGCTCGACACCCGCCGGGCGGTGAGCCACTGGAAGGCCGAGGGCCTCGACCTGACGCCGATCCTGCACGTGCCCGAGCTCCCCGAGGGCACGGCGCTGCACAACACGACCGAGCAGTACCACGCCCTCGACAAGGCGCTCGACAACGAGCTGGTGCGCCTCTGCGCCCCGGCGCTCGAGAGCGGCGAGCCGGTGCGTGCCCAGCTGGCGATCCGCAACGTCAACCGCACGGTCGGCACGATCCTGGGCCACGAGGTCACCAAGCGCTACCGCGCGGCCGGTCTCCCCGACGGCACCATCGACCTCACCTTCACCGGGTCGGCCGGGCAGTCGTTCGGCGCCTTCGTCCCGCCGGGCATCACCCTGCGCCTCGAGGGCGACGCCAACGACTACGTCGGCAAGGGCCTCTCGGGTGGGCGGATCGTGGTGCGGCCCGACCGCACCGCGACGTTCGCGCCGCACGAGCAGATCATCGCCGGCAACACCATCGCCTACGGCGCCACGTCGGGGGAGATCTACCTGCGCGGCGGGGTGGGCGAGCGGTTCTGCGTGCGCAACTCCGGCGTCCACGCGGTGACCGAGGGCGTCGGCGACCACGCCTGCGAGTACATGACCGGCGGCCGGGTGGTGGTGCTGGGCAAGACCGGGCGCAACTTCGGCGCCGGCATGTCCGGCGGCGTGGCCTGGGTGCTGGACCTCAAGCGCCACCGGGTCAACACCGAGCTGGTCGAGATGGGGCCGGTCGAGGGGGAGGCGGCGCTCGAGCTCGAGCAGATGGTCCGCCGCCACCTCGAGGAGACCGGCTCGAGTGTCGCCGAGGAGCTGCTGGCGGACTGGGAGACGTCGCTGCAGCGCTTCACCGAGATCATGCCCACCGACTACCGCCGGGTGCTCGAGGCCAAGGCCGCCGCAGAGGCGGCCGGGCTGAGCGAGAGCGACACCGCGGCCGCGATGATGGAGGCTCTCCATGGCTGACCCGAAGGGTTTCTTGAAGCACGGCCGCGAGAGCGCCGAGCGACGCCCCGTCGAGGAGCGCGTGCACGACTGGAACGAGGTCTACCCCGGTGGGGCGGGACGGGCGCTGCTGCCGATCATCAACACCCAGGCGAGCCGCTGCATGGACTGCGGCATCCCGTTCTGCCACCAGGGCTGCCCGCTGGGCAACCTGATCCCGGAGTGGAACGACCTGGTCTGGCGCGACGACTGGAAGGGCGCCATCGACCGGCTGCACGCCACGAACAACTTCCCGGAGTTCACCGGGCGGTTGTGCCCGGCCCCGTGCGAGACGGCCTGCGTGCTGGGCATCAACCAGGACCCGGTGACGATCAAGAACGTCGAGGTCGCCATCGCCGACAAGGCGTGGGAGTCCGGCTTCGTCACGCCTCAGCCCCCGGAGTGGCTCTCGGGGCGCACCGTCGCCGTCGTGGGCTCCGGGCCGGCCGGCCTGGCCGCCGCCCAGCAGCTCACCCGGGCCGGTCACACGGTCGCGGTCTACGAGCGCGCCGACCGGATCGGCGGACTGCTGCGCTACGGCATCCCCGAGTTCAAGATGGAGAAGCAGCACGTCGACCGGCGCGTGGAGCAGATGCGCCGCGAGGGCACCGTCTTCCGCGCCGGCGTGGCGGTGGGCGAGCAGATCACCGGCGAGGAGCTGCGCGGACGCTACGACGCGGTCGTGCTGGCGGTCGGGTCCACGGTGCCGCGCGACCTGTCCGTCCCGGGCCGGGAGCTGGCCGGGATCCACCAGGCGATGGAGTTCCTGCCGCAGGCCAACCGGGTGGCGCTCGGCGACGAGGTCGAGGGCCAGATCACCGCGACCGGCAAGCACGTGGTGATCATCGGCGGCGGCGACACCGGCGCCGACTGCCTGGGCACCTCCACCCGACAGGGTGCGGCGAGCGTGACCCAGCTGGAGATCATGCCGCAGCCCGACCAGGCGCGCCCGGCCGGCCAGCCGTGGCCGACGTACCCGATGGTCTTCCGGGTCTCCTCGGCCCACGAGGAGGGCGGAGAGCGCGTCTACGCGGTCTCCACCCAGGAGTTCCTCGGCGACGAGGACGGCAACGTCCGGGCCCTGCGCCTGGTCGACGTCCGGTTCGAGGGCGGCAAGCTGGTCGAGCTCGAGGGCACCGAGCGGGAGATCCCGGCCGACCTGGTGCTCTTCGCGATGGGCTTCACCGGACCCGAGCAGGGCGGGCTCCTCGACCAGCTCGGCGTCGAGCTCGACGCCCGCGGCAACGTCCAGCGCGACGGGAGCTACATGTCGTCGGTGGACGGCGTGTTCGTGGCCGGTGACGCCGGCCGCGGTCAGTCGCTGATCGTCTGGGCGATCGCGGAGGGGCGCGCCGCCGCCGCCGCGGTCGACGAGTTCCTGACCGGAACCACGGCCCTGCCGGTTCCGATCCCGCCCACGGAGCGTCCGCTCGTCGTCTGATCGGGCCCGCTCCACACGGCGCAACCACCCTCTCGATCGAGAGGGTGGTTGCGTCTTTTCTGCTCCGGGACACGATCCGGTGACATTCGTTGGAACGATCCAGAAGAAGCGCGTGCATGTGGCGGCGGCCAGTAAGGTCGAGGGTGTGAGGAAAGCGAAGATCGTCTGCACACTCGGCCCTGCCACCGCCAGCCCCGAGCGGATCCGTGAGCTCGTCCATGCGGGGATGGACGTCGCCCGCCTGAACATGAGTCACGGCTCCCGCGAGGACCACGCCACGTCGTACCGGCTGGTCCGGGAGGCCTCCGACCTCGAGGGACACGGCGTCGGCATCCTCGCCGACCTGCAGGGTCCCAAGATCCGGCTGGAGACCTTCGGCGACGGCCCGGTCCGGCTGGAGGCCGGCCAGCCCTGGACCATCACCACCCGCGACGTCTCCGGCGACGCCGAGATCTGCGGCACGACGTACAAGGGGCTCCCCGGTGACGTGAAGCCCGGCGACCCGATCCTGATCGACGACGGGCGGGTCCGGCTGCGGGTCACCGAGGTCCAGGGCAGCGAGGTCCGCACCGAGGTCGTCGTGGGCGGCAAGGTCTCCAACAACAAGGGCATCAACCTGCCCGGCGTGGCCGTCTCCGTCCCGGCCCTCTCGGAGAAGGACGTCGCGGACCTGCGCTTCGCCCTCCAGCTCGGTGTCGACTTCGTGGCGCTGAGCTTCGTGCGCTCCGCGGCGGACGCCGCCGACGTACGGCAGATCATGGACGAGGAGGGCATCCACCTCCCGATCATCGCCAAGATCGAGAAGCCGCAGGCGATCGAGAACCTCGACGAGATCATCAAGGCCTTCGACGGCTTCATGGTCGCCCGCGGGGACCTCGGCGTGGAGTGCCCGCTCGAGGACGTGCCGTTCCTGCAGAAGCGGGTCGTCGAGAAGGCCCGCCGCAACGCCAAGCCGGTCATCGTGGCCACCCAGATGCTCGAATCGATGATCTCCTCGCCCTCGCCGACGCGGGCCGAGGCCTCCGACGTGGCCAACGCCGTGCTGGACGGGGCCGACGCGGTGATGCTCTCCGGCGAGACCAGCGTGGGGGAGTACCCCATCCAGACCGTCGAGACGATGGCCCGGATCATCAACTCCACCGAGACGCAGCGACTCAAGAGCATCTCGCACATCGAGTGGAACCCCCGCACGCCCGGCGGCGTGATCGCCAAGGCCGCCGAGGAGGTCGCCGAGCGGGTCGGCGCCAAGTACGTCGTGGCGTTCACCCAGAGCGGCGACTCCGCGCGCCGGATGTCGCGGCTGCGGGGCTCGATCCCGATCCTGGCCTTCACCCCCGAGGACGCCACCCGCTCGCAGCTCTCGCTGAGCTGGGGGGTCGAGACCTTCCGTACCGAGCCGGTCATCCACACCGACGAGATGGTCTACCAGGTCGACGAGGCGCTGCTGCGCATCGGGCGCGTCGAGGAGGGCGACCTGGTGGTGATCGTCGCCGGCGCGCCCCCCGGCATCCCGGGCACCACCAACGCGCTGCGCATCCACAAGATGGGCGCCGCGACCTTCGAGTTCGCCCGCAGGACGCACACCTCCTGAGCGGCGGCCTGCGGCGCTGCCGCGCGAGGGTGCCCCGGGTGGGATTCGAACCCACACTGAATGGTGTTTGAGACCATCGCCTCTGCCGTTGGGCTACCGGGGCCGGCGCCCCAAGGTACCGGATCGTGACTCCCGCTCTCACCGGGCCCGCCCGCTGCGGCTAGCCTGTCTCCCGTGAGTCAGCCCGCCGCCACCCGCAGCCGTCGCGTCGTGATCGCCGAGGACGAGGCGCTGATCCGGATGGACCTCGCCGAGATGCTCGCCGAGGAGGGCTACGACGTCGTCGGTCAGGCCGGCGACGGCGCCCGCGCGGTCGAGCTCGCCGAGCAGCTCCGCCCCGACCTGGTCATCCTCGACGTCAAGATGCCCGTCCTCGACGGGATCACCGCGGCCGAGCGGATCGCCGCCCAGCGGATCGCCCCGGTGGTGATCCTGACCGCCTTCTCCCAGCGCGACCTGGTGGAGCGGGCCCGCGACGCCGGCGCGATGGCGTACCTGGTCAAGCCCTTCTCCCGCAACGACCTGGTGCCGGCGATCGAGATGGCGGTGAGCCGGTTCACCGAGGTGCAGCTGCTGGAGAAGGAGGTCCTCGACCTCGCCGAGCGGCTCGAGACCCGCAAGTCGGTGGACCGCGCCAAGGGAGTGCTGCAGCAGCAGCTGGGGCTCTCCGAGCCGGACTCGTTCCGGTGGATCCAGAAGACCGCGATGGACCTGCGCCTGTCGATGCGCCAGGTCGCCGACGGCGTGGTCACCCACGGTCCCGGCATCGCCACCGCCGCGCCGGCGGAGCCGACCGAGCCGACCGGCTGAGCAGCGCTGGGGGAGCGGGTCGCGCCCGCGCCGTGCGACGCAGATCACGAATCGGCAACGAGAACACACATTTTCGCGCTGTCCTAGGGCCCTCGACCCCCTGGAGGGGCTAGGTTCACCTGCATCGAAAGTCGATGCCCCGGCGGTCCCGGCTGCCGGCAGGTGCAACATATCTCCACGGAGGCCCCATGATCCGCCAGAACCGTGCCATGCGCACCGCAGCGGCCCTGGCCGCAGCCGCGCTCTTCCTCAGCGCCTGCGGCGGCGAGGACAGCGACGACGAGACCCAGGGGTCCGACGACGCCTCGTCCGAGGCCGCCGCGCCCCAGGGCGACGGGTCGCTGACCATCGGCTCCCTGCTGCCCCAGACCGGCGACCTCGCCTACCTCGGCCCGCCGGAGTTCGCCGGCGTCGACCTCGCGGTCAAGGAGATCAACGCCGCGGGCGGCGTGATCGGCAAGCCGATCCAGAGCTTCAAGGCCGACTCGGGCGACGGCACCCCCGACATCGCCGGCGCCTCGGTCGACAGCCTGCTCGGCAAGAACGTCGACGTGATCATCGGCGCGGCCGCCTCGGGCGTCTCGCTCAGCGTCATCGACAAGATCACCGGCGCCGGCGTCGTGCAGTTCTCGCCGGCCAACACCTCGCCGGCCTTCGACGACTACGACGACAACGGGCTCTACTTCCGCACCGCGCCCTCGGACCGGCTCCAGGGCCAGGTCCTCGGCAACCTCGCGGTCGAGGACGGCTTCACCAACGTGGCCGTCGTGGCCCGTCAGGACTCCTACGGCGAGGGCCTCGCCCAGCAGGTCGTGGACACCCTCGAGGACAAGGGCGCCGACGTCGCGGAGCACATCCTCTACGCCGCCGACGCCCAGAACTTCACCGCCGAGGTCAACAAGGTGGCCGCCGCGAAGCCGGACGCGATCGTCCTGATCGGCTTCAACGAGACCACCAAGATCGTTCCCCAGCTGGTCTCCAAGGGCGTCGGCCCGCAGGACGTGCAGCTGTACTTCGTGGACGGCAACATGGCCGACTACTCCTCGGAGAACTTCGACCTGACCGGCGTCAAGGGCACCTTCCCCGCCCCGGCCGAGGTGGACGAGAGCTTCAACAAGAAGCTGCTGTCGATCAACCCGAAGCTGAAGGACTTCACCTACGGTCCGCAGTCCTACGACGCCGTCATGCTGACCGCGCTCGCGGCGACCGCGGCTGAGAGCGACAACGGGGAGGCCATCGCCAAGGAGCTGGTCAACGTCTCCAAGGGTGGCACCAAGTGCACCACCTACGAGGAGTGCACCACGCTGATCGAGCAGGGCGAGGACATCGACTACGACGGCGTCTCGGGTCCGTGCGACCTGAACGACAACGGCAGCCCGAGCACCGCCACGATCGGCATCCAGCTCTACGACAAGGACAACAAGTACAAGCAGGTCGACGCGGTCTCCGGAACGCTGGAGTGACCTGCACCGCCTGAACCACGAAGGGCCCGGCTTCCTCTCGGAAGCCGGGCCCTTCTGTGTGCCGCCTGGATGCCTTCTGTGTGCCGTCTGGGGGCCGGCGCGGAGCGGATCAGGCCTTGGCCAGGGTCCCGAGGTAGAGCTCGATCACCTTGGGGTCGTTGCCCAGCTCCTTGCCGGTGCCGGTGTAGGCGTTGCGGCCCTGGTCGAGCACGTAGCCGCGGTCGCAGATCTGCAGGCAGCGCCGGGCGTTCTGCTCGACCATCACCACCGAGACGCCGGCCCGGTTGATCCGCCGGGTCTGGACGAACACCTCGTCCTGCATCACCGGCGACAGGCCCGCGGAGGGCTCGTCGAGCAGGAGCACCGAGGGCTCCATCATCAGCGCCCGGCCCATCGCCACCATCTGGCGTTCCCCGCCGGAGAGGCTGCCCGCGCGCTGCGCGCGCCGGTCGACGAGCGCGGGGAACAGGTCGCCGACGAACTCGAAGCGCTTGCGGAACGTCGAGGGGCGCTGGTAGACGCCCATCTCGAGGTTCTCCTGGATGGTCAGCGACGGGAAGACGTTGTTGGTCTGGGGAACGAAGCCGATCCCCTTGCTGACCAGGGCGTCGGCCCGCAGGTTGGTGATGTCCTCGCCCTTGAGCTTGACCGTCCCGGTGCCCACCTTGACGAGTCCGAAGAGCGCCTTGAGCAGCGTGGACTTGCCGGCCCCGTTGGGCCCGATGATGCCCACCAGCTCGTTCTCGCGGCAGTAGAGGTCGGCGCCGTTGAGGATGTTCACCCCGGGGAGGTAGCCGGCGATGAGGTTGTCCGCGCGCAGCACGGCTCCCTCGGCCGCGGCCAGGTGCACGCGGCGTACCTCGTCGAAGTCGCCGGCGGCGTCGCTCGGGCGGGACCCGGCGGGCGGTGGCGCGGAGGAGGGCTTGGCGAACGGGTCAGTCATGGGGCGTCTCCCTGCTCTGCTGGGCCTGGTCGAGCTCGGTCTCCGCGGCGGCGAGGATGCGCTCCTCCTCCTCGAAGTCCAGGACGGTGTCGTGGTGGGCGCCGAGGTAGGCGTCGATCACGCGGGGGTCGCTCATCACCGAGTCGGGTGGGCCCTCGGCGATGATCCTGCCCTGGGCCATCACGATCACCCAGTCGGAGATGTCGCGGACCATGTCCATGTCGTGCTCCACGAAGAGGACCGTGCGGCCCTCGTCGCGCAGCGCCTTCACGTGACCCAGCAGCGACTGCTTGAGGGCCGGGTTCACCCCGGCCATCGGCTCGTCGAGCATCACCAGCTCGGGGTCCGCCATCAGGGCGCGGGCCATCTCCAGCAGCTTGCGCTGGCCACCGGAGAGCGAGCCGGCGAAGTCCTCGCGCTTCTTGATCAGCAGGAACCGCTCGAGCAGGGCGTCGGCCCGCTTCGTGTTGGCCTCCTCCTGGGAGCGCCAGAGCGGGGCGAACATCGCCTTGAACAGGTTCTCCCCGGACTGACCGGTGGCGCCGACGCGCATGTTCTCGATCACCGTGAGCTTGGAGAGCACCTTGGTCAGCTGGAAGGTGCGCACCATCCCCAGCCGGGCCACCCGGTAGGCCGGCACCTTCGCCAGACTCTTGCCGTTGAAGGCCCACTCGCCCGAGTCCGGCCGGTCGAAGCCGGTCAGCAGGTTGAAGAACGTGGTCTTCCCGGCGCCGTTCGGGCCGATCAGGGCGGTGATCGCGCCGCGCTGGATCTCGACGTGGTCGACGTCCACCGCGGTCAGGCCACCGAAGGTGCGGACCACGTGCGAGGCCGTGAGGATCGGGTCCGGCTTGGTCGCGCCCGGCTCGTGCTCGACCCCGACGAACATCTCGCGCGGCGTCAGCCTGCCGCCCGGGGGCACCGGGGCCCCGGCGTCCTTGGTCATGTCAGCGGCCATCGATCGCCAGCTCCCTTCGGTCCCCGAAGATCCCCTGGGGCCTGTAGATCATCAGCAGCATCAGTGCCAGGCCCATGAAGATGAAGCGCATCAGGCTGGCCTGGTTCTCGGTCATGATCCAGTCCGGGATCAGGTCGTTGCGGGTGGCCTGCTCGAAGAACACGTCGAGGAAGGTGAGCAGGAACCAGAAGATGATCGATCCGACCACCGGTCCCAGGACCCGCGCCGCCCCGCCGAGCAGGAGCACGGTGTAGGCGAAGAACGTGATGTCGGTGGCGAAGAACGACGGGTTGATCGCCGCGCTGCGCAGGGCGGTGATGAAGCCGGCGAGAGCTCCGAAGAGTCCGCCGATCACCAGGGCCTGCATCTTGTACGCGTAGACGTTCTTGCCGAGGCTGCGTACGGCGTCCTCGTCCTCGCGCACCGACTTCAGCACGCGTCCCCAGGGACTGCGCATCAGCAGCCACACCACCAGGCAGGACAGGGCGACCAGGGTCCATCCGACCAGCATCACCCACGCGTCGTTGGCGCGCCAGGTGACCAGGCCGGGGATGCCGACCTCGTCGCTGAAGGGGTTCAGCGAGCGGAACGCCTGACTGAAGCCGGTCAGGCCGTCCTGGCCCCCGAAGTACTCCATCAGCGTCACCGAGCCGACCGTCTGGCGGATCATCTCCGCGGCGGCGATGGTGACGATGGCCAGGTAGTCGGCGCGCAGGCGCAGGGTGGGGATGCCGAGCAGGAGAGCCAGCAGGACCGTGAGCAGCAGGCCCACCACGATGCCGAGCCAGAACGGCAGGCCCCAGGTGGACACGATGGAGGCCATCGCATAGCCGCCGACGGCCATGAAGCCGGCCTGGCCGAAGTTGAGCAGTCCGGTGTAGCCGAAGTGCACGTTGAGGCCGATGGCGGCCAGGCAGTAGATGATCGCCGAGGGCCCCAGGCCCTGCTGGAGCGACCGGCTGATCAGGTCGAGTACGTCCACGGTGTGCTCCTAGCCGATTCGCTGTGCCCGGCCGAGGAGGCCTTGGGGACGGAACATCAAGACGACGATCAGGACGGCCATCGCCCCGACGAACTTCAGCTCGGCGGGGATGAACAGCGTCGAGACCTCGATGAAGATGCCGATGATGAACGCGCCGAGCATGGCTCCCCAGATGGTGCCCAGGCCGCCCAGCACGGTGGCCGCGAAGACCAGCAGCAGGATCTTGAAGCCGAGCTGGTAGTCGAAGCCCTGGGTCAGCCCGAGCAGGGCGCCGGACAGCGCGGCCAGCGCCGCTCCGCCCGTCCAGACCACGGCGATCACGCGCTGCACGTTGATCCCCGAGGAGGCCGACAGCGCCGGGTTGTCGGCGACCGCCCGGGTCGCCTTGCCGGTGCGGGTGTACTGCAGCAGCAGCGAGACCGCGACGAGCACGAGGAGTCCGACGACCATCACGATCGCGTCCTTGGGCGTGAGCAGGATCGGACCGATCTCCCACGGCTGGACTGCGGAGAACTGCGAGTAGTTGTGGTTCTGGCCGCCTGCGAAGTACTGGAAGACGTTGCGCAGGAAGATCGACAGGCCGATGCTCACGATCATCATCGCGATCACGCCGGTGCCGCGCATCCGCAGCGGCTTCCACAGCGCCTTGTCGTTGAGCAGGCCGAAGAGGCCGCCGACCACGAACGCGGTGATCACCGCGACGACCACCGTCACGTCGGTGCCGAACACCCGGATCGCGCCGGGCAGCTGGTCCACGGCGTAGGCGACCAGCGCCCCGAACGTGATCAGCTCGCCGTGGGCGAAGTTCGTCAGGCCGGTGGTGCCGAAGATCATCGAGAGGCCGAGTGCGGCCATCGCCAGCAGTACCGAGAAGACGATTCCGCCGACGGCCAGCTGCAGGCCCTGGGTGAGCGTGCCCGCGTTCTCGGGCAGCGCGTCGCCCACCGGGAAGGCCACGTACACGTCCGAGTCGAGCTGGATCTGCTGCTCGAGCTCGACCTGGTCGGGGTCGCGCAGGTCCGAGCCCTCGGGGAGGGTGTCGGTGTCGATCTTGATGACGTAGGTCTGGCCCAGGTTGGTGATCGCCGTGCCGGGCAGGGCCACGTCGAAGATGCCGGACTCGTCGGTCGTGGTCTCACCCACCACGGTGCCCTCGCTGTCCTCGACGGTGATCGAGACGTCGGGGACCGGGCTCGCCGGCTGGTCGCGGGTGTCGGTGAGGCAGCCCTTGATGTGGATCGTGTCGTCGTCGCGCGGCGGGGGCTGGACGCAGGTCTTCGTGTCCTCGGCCTGGGCTGCGCCTGCCCCGGGCCCGAGGATCGCCAGCAGGGCGATCGCCAGTGCGCCGAGCACGGCCACCCACGGAGCGCGCGGCGCGGCCGTGAGGAGAGGTGAGCGGGGGTGCATGGGCCTCCTGTCGCAAGGACAGACTCGAACGTGGTGCGGTGACTCCGACGACTGCGTCGCTGGACCGACCGACTCACCGCACGGCCGGGTGGCCGGGGTTTGGGGGAACACAGTAGGGCCGCAGGGCCCGTCGTGGGGGTCCGCGCGGCAACAATGGGATTACAGATGTGCTCGCACTCCGCGCGCGACGCGCCGCGGCGTCAGCGCGCCAGCACCACCAGCTGGGTGAGCGCCGGTGCCAGCAGCAGCGCCGGCAGCAGGTCGGCGACCGGGATCTCGCGGATCCGCAGCAGGCGCAGCGCGACCCCCACCAGCAGCAGGCCGCCGACCGCGGAGATCGCGGCCAGGTGCGCGTCGGGGAGCACCTCGCCGATGCCGACGCCGGCGAGGGTGAGACCACCCTGGACGACGACGATCGTGACGACGCTGGCGCCCACCCCCCAGCCGAACGACGCCGCGAAGGCGAGGGCCGCGAAGCCGTCCAGGGCGGACTTGAGGAAGAGCTGGTCGGCGCCGTTGCCCAGCCCGTCGTTCAGCGAGCCCAGGATCGTCAACGGTCCGGTGCAGAAGAGCAGCGAGGCGGCCACGAACCCCTCGACGAAGCGCTGGCGCTCACCCGAGTCGCTGCTCGCCCGCAGCCGCCGCTGCAGCCAGCTGCCGAGCTGCTCGACACGCTGCTCCAGGCGCATCGCCGACCCCCAGATGCCGCCGGCGAGCAGTGCGGCGAGCACGATCAGCAGGGGAGCGTTGTCGCCGACCGCCGAGCTGAGGGCCCCGTCGAGCACGGCGAGGGCGGTGGTGGCGGCGATGAGCAGCGTGACCAGGCCGAGGCCGTCGGTGACCACGTCGCGGGTGCGGGCCGGCAGCCGGTTGCCGAGCAGGACCCCGAGCAGGGTCCCGAGCGCGACGGCGAGCACGTTGACCACGGTGCCGATTCCGACGAACACGGGACTCCTCTGTCAGCGAAGGTGGCCTGAGCGTAGTGTGATCGCCCGGACTGCACTCGGGGGAGGTTGGCGTGGTCTTATTTCCCTTGAGGCAGCAGACCGTGGTGTCTGCGCGGACCGAACCCCAGGAGGCGCTGCGATGACACGGTCGACCGTGATCCTGCGTGATGCGACACCGGCGGATGCAGTCGCGCTGGCCGAGCTGTGGGCCGACACCCTGCGCCGCGGCGAGCGCGTCGAGCGCGCCGCCGACCTCGACGTGCTGCTCGCCCGGGCGGCGGCCGACCCCGACCTGCGCATCGTCGTCGCGGAGTGCGAGGGGCACCTCGCCGGCGGCGTCCACCTGCAGGCCACCACGCTGTCGGCGCTGAACCTCGAGCCGGTCGTGCAGGCGCTCTCGCCCCAGGTGTTCCCCGAGTTCCGCCGCCGCGGCGTCGGCCGGGCGCTGATGGAGGCCGCGGTCGTCTTCGCCGAGGAGAAGGGGATCTCGCACATCGCCACCGCGTCGTTCAGCAGCTCGCGCGACGCCAACCGATTCATGGCCCGCCTCGCGTTCGCCCCCCAGGCGGTGCTGCGCATCGCCCCCACCGCCGCGGCCCGCGCCAAGCTGACCGCCCAGCGGCCGGCGTTCGCCCGGACCACGACGAACCGCCCGCTGGGCCAGCTGCTGGCCGCGCGACGCTCGATGCGCCGCTCCGAGGTCACCCAGGGCTGAGCGCCGCGCGCGAATCGGCGACGCGCTCGGCCGCCGACGTGCACAGCCGTGCCGGGCTCAGCCGTTGAGGCGCTCGGTCGGGATCAGCGCGCAGGTGATGCGCGAGGTGCAGATCCGCTTGCCGCGCTCGTCGCTGACCACGATCTCGTAGGCGGTGCTGGTCCGGCCCAGGTGGATCGCGGTGGCCACGGCGGTCACCGTCCCGGAGGTCGCGGAGCGGTGGTGGGTGGCGTTGATGTCGACGCCCACCGCCAGCCGGTCCGGGTACGCGTGGATGGCCGAGCCGATCGAGCCCAGGGTCTCGGCGAGCACCACCGAAGCGCCGCCGTGCAGCAGGCCGTACGGCTGGGTGTTGCCCTCGACGGGCATGGTGGCCACCACCCGCTCGGCGGAGACCTCCTGCAGCTCGATGCCCATCTTGTCGTTGAGGCCGCCCATGCCGTGCGGCATGGAGGCGAGGTAGGCGTGCACGTCGAGGTGGCCGTCGGCGTCGGGCGCGGGCTGGGCGGGGGGAGTGGCGTGGCTCATGGCCGCCATTGTGGCCGACCCCATCGTCGCCGGGAGCGGGGGTGGTCCCCGATAGAGTCGGCGGGTGCCCGAGATCGCCCCTTCGCCCGACGCCCCCGCCGACCGTCCGCGGCTGCTGCTGCTCGACGGCCACTCCCTGGCCTACCGCGCGTTCTTCGCGTTGCCGGTGGAGAACTTCTCCACCAGCACCGGCCAGCACACCAACGCGGTCTACGGCTTCACCTCGATGCTCATCAACGTGCTGCGCGACGAGGAGCCGACCCACGTCGGGGTCGCCTTCGACAAGTCGCGCCAGACCTTCCGCCTCGAGGAGTACCCGGAGTACAAGGCCAAGCGGAACAAGACCCCCGACGAGTTCAAGAGCCAGCTCCCGCTGATCCAGGAGGTGCTGGACGCGCTGCACATCCCGCACATGGAGCTCGACGGCTACGAGGCCGACGACATCATCGCGACGCTGACCACCCAGGCGGTGGCGCAGGGCTTCGAGGTGCTGATCCTCACCGGCGACCGCGACTCCCTGCAGCTGGTCGGACCGACCTCCACCGTGCTCTACCCGATGCGTGGCGTGAGCGAGCTGGCCCGGATGACGCCGGAGGCGGTCCAGGACAAGTACGGCCTGCCGCCGCACCGCTACCCCGAGCTGGCGGCGCTGGTCGGTGAGGACTCCGACAACCTGCCCGGGATCCCGGGCGTGGGCCCGAAGACGGCCGCGAAGTGGATCAACACCTACGACGGCCTCGACAACGTCATCGCCCGCGCCGACGAGGTCAAGGGCAAGGCCGGCGAGAGCCTGCGCGCCCACCTGGGCGACGTGATCCGCAACCGTCACCTCAACCGCCTGGTCTGCGACCTCGCCCTGCCGGCGTCGCCCACCGACCTGCTGCGTCGTCCCTGGGACCGTCAGCAGGTGCACACCCTCTTCGACGGCCTGGAGTTCCGGGTCCTGCGCGACCGGCTCTTCGAGACCCTCGAGTCCGAGGAGCTGGTCGAGGAGGGCGGCTTCGAGCTCGACGGCAGCAGGCTGGCCCCCGGCGAGGTGGCCGGCTGGCTCGAGGCCCACGGGCGCGCCACGGACGGGGCGCGGGTCGGCGTCGCCGTACAGGGCAGCTGGCGTGCCGGGACCGGCGAGATCTGGTCGGTGGCGCTGGCCGCCTCCGACGGCACGGCCGCCTGGGTGGACACCGCCGCGCTGAGCCCCGAGGACGACGCCGCGCTGGCGGCGTGGTTCGCCGACGCCGAGGTCGCGAAGGTCCTGCACGACGCCAAGGGGCCGATGCTCGCCCTGGCCGCACGCGGCTGGCCGCTGCGCGGCCTGGTCAGCGACACCGCGCTCGCGGCGTACCTGGTCCGCCCCGATCAGCGCTCCTACGACCTCGCCGACCTCACCCTGCGCTACCTGCGCCGCGAGCTGCGCCAGGAGTCCGCCGACAGCGGTCAGCTCAGCTTCGACAGCGTCGACGACACCGGCGCCTCCGACACCGCGATGCTGCACGCCCGGGCGGTGCTCGACCTGGCCGAGGCGCTGGACGAGGCCGTCGAGGAGCACGGCGGGACGCGCCTGCTCGCCGAGGTCGAGCTGCCTCTGGTCGACCGGCTCGCGGCGATGGAGCAGACCGGCATCGCCGTCGACGTCGAGCACCTGGAGAGCCTGGAGTCGCACTTCGGTGACGAGGTGCGCACGGCGGCGCAGGACGCCTACGACGTCATCGGCAAGGAGATCAACCTCGGCTCTCCCAAGCAGCTGCAGGTGGTGCTCTTCGACGAGCTGAACATGCCGAAGACCAAGCGCACGAAGACCGGCTACACCACCGACGCCGACGCGCTGCAGCAGCTGTTCGAGAAGACCGAGCACCCGTTCCTGCAGCACCTGCTGCGCCACCGCGACGTGATCCGGCTGCGCCAGACGGTGGAGGGGCTGCTCAAGACGGTGGCCTCGGACGGGCGCATCCACACCACCTTCAACCAGATGATCGCGGCCACCGGCCGGCTCTCCAGCACCGACCCGAACCTGCAGAACATCCCGGTGCGCACCGAGGAGGGGCGGCGCATCCGCGAGGCGTTCGTGGTCGGCGAGGGCTACGACTGCCTGCTGACGGCCGACTACAGCCAGATTGAGATGCGGATCATGGCGCACCTGTCCGAGGACGAGCTGCTCATCGAGGCGTTCCGCTCGGGCCAGGACTTCCACTCCATCACCGCCGCGCGGGTCTTCGACGTCGAGCCGGACGCGGTCGGGCCCGAGATGCGCGCCAAGATCAAGGCGATGAACTACGGCCTGGCCTACGGCCTCTCGGCCTACGGGCTGGCCCAGCAGCTGCGGATCAGGCCGGGGGAGGCCCAGGGCCTGATGGACGAGTACTTCGAGACCTTCGGCGGGGTGCGCGACTACCTCGGCGGCATCGTCGACGAGGCACGGCGCTCGGGCTTCACCGAGACGATCATGGGGCGCCGGCGCTATCTGCCGGACCTGACCAGCGACAACCGCCAGCGCCGGGAGATGGCCGAGCGGATGGCGCTCAACGCGCCGATCCAGGGCTCGGCCGCCGACCTGATCAAGGTCGCGATGCTCAACGTCGACGCCGCCCTCGCCGAGCAGGGGCTGCGCTCGCGGATGCTGCTGCAGGTCCACGACGAGCTCGTGCTCGAGGTGGCGCCCGGCGAGCGCGAGAGCCTGGAGGCGCTGGTGCGCGAGCAGATGGGCCGCGCCGCGGACCTGACCGTGCCGCTGGACGTGTCGGTGGGCACCGGACGCAGCTGGCACGAGGCGGCTCACTGAGCGGGGCGGCTCACTGAGCGGGGCGGCTCACTGAGGGCGGCTCAGTGAGCGCGCTGCTCACTGGGTGGGCGGCGCCTCAGCCGGCTCCGGCGCGTTGCGGCGGCGCAGGTTGACGGCGAGCAGCATCGCCAGCAGCAGCACGTCGGCGCCGACCACCACCGCGAGCAGGGCGCCGAGACCGGTGGTGGACAGGCCGGCCGCGACCAGCACCGCCAGGGCCGCCCAGACCAGGTAGACCGAGCGCTGCCCCTGGCGGGCCAGCACGGCGTAGACGAGGAGCTGGAGCATGGACAGCACCGTGCCCAGCACCGAGAAGAGCCACAGCCGTGACTCGACGTCGGCGTAGTCCACCCCGCCGACGAAGACCATCGCCAGCCCGGGCAGCAGCGCGACCGCCAGCGTGCACAGGGCACCCAGCGCGGCCACCAGCCCCAGGCTGCGGGTCAGCGCCCGGCGACGCTCGTGCGGCGAGGACATCTCGGGGAAGGCCACCACCACGACGAACTGGGGCAGGAACAGCACGGCCTTGGTGAGGATCAGGCCGCCGGCGTACAAGCCGGCGTCGTGGTCGTCGAGCACGTTGCGCGCCACCACCACGTCGATGTTGGACAGGGCGTAGAACGCCAGCAGCGCCTGGGAGTTGTGCACGGTCTCGCGCACCACCGCGCCGGCCGCGTGGAGGCTGCTGCGCCCGCCGGTCCGGCGACCGCGCAGGACGTACCAGCCGACCAGCACCGGGGCGACGGCCCCGAGGGTCACGCCGAGCATCGCACTGGTCGCGCTCGGCTGCCACAGGATCAGGGCGATGCCGAGGAGCAGGCGCGGAACGCCGCTGGCGACGTACATCAGGGCCAGCGGGAACCAGCGCCGCTCGCCCTGGAGGATCCCGGCCTGGCCGCCCATCAGCGTGAGCGGTACCGCGGCCACCGCGACCAGCATCGCGGTGGGCAGGTGGTCCAGGCGCAGGACCAGGTTGACCACCGGTGAGAGCACCAGCATCACGACGCCGAGCGCGATCGCGCCGCGCACGGTCACCCGCATGATCACGTCCTCGATCTGCGCGACGTGCTCGGGGTCGGCGGAGATCCGGCGCGCGGCCGTGGCCTGCAGCCCGAGCTGGACCACGCTGACCACGAGCAGGGTGGCCATCAACCCGGCGAGCGCGCCGTAGGAACGGGGCCCGAGGAGGCGAGCGGCCAGCATCGTGAAGCCGTAGGTGGCGAGGTTCATCACCGCCATCGCGACGGCGATGGAGCCGCCGCTGCGCATGAACGCCCCCACATTGCGCCTGGTGTTCACCACGGGCCGGAGTGTGTCACAGGACCCCGGCGCCACCGCGTCCGGACGACTCCCAGCGGTGGCACGCCCGGCCCTCTACAGTGGGTCCCCACATGAGCGTCCGAAAGCCCTGGCACCCGAGTTCCTGGTGGTGCCTCTTCGTCTATGTCGTGCTCGGTCTCTCGATCTTCATCGAGCAGTTCGGCTCCACCACGTCGGACACCAGGCTCGACCTGACCGGCAACCCGAGCGGCTTCCTGCAGTCGAGCTTCTCGCTGTGGAATCCCCGGGTCTCGCTGGGCGAGCTGCAGAACCAGGCCTACGGCTACCTCTTCCCCCAGGGGCTGTACTTCGCGGGCCTCGACGCGCTGGGGCTTCCGGACTGGTTCTCCCAGCGGCTCTGGTCCCTGCTGCTGCTGGTCCTGGCCTGCGAGGGAATGCGCTGGCTGTGCCGCGCCATGTCGCTGCCGCCCGGCGCCGCGGCGCTGGCGGGCCTCTTCTACGGGCTGAGCCCGCGTATCGTCTCCGAGCTCGGGGTGCGCTCGGCAGAGATCCTGCCCACCGCGGTCGTGCCGTGGGCGATGCTTCCCGTGGTGCTGGTGGCCACCCACCGGATGGGGCCCAAGTCCGGTGCGATCCTCTCCGCGGCGGCGTTCGCCACCGCCGGCGGGGTCAACGGGACCGCGACCGCCGCCGTACTGCCGGTGGTGGCGATCTTCGTGCTGTGGGCGGTGCTGCGCGGCCGCACCCGCTGGACCTTCCTGCTGTGGTGGGGAGGCGCGATCGCGGCGGTCAGCCTGTGGTGGGCCGTCTCCCTGCTCACCCTCGGGCAGTACAGCCCGGCCTTCTTCGACTACGTCGAGGACGCTCCGACCACGACGTCCACGGCGGGCTTCGCCTCCTCGCTGCGCGGGGGGAGCAACTGGGTCAACTACATCGTCGTCGCGGGACGTCCCTGGTGGCCGGCCGGCTGGGAGGTCTCCTTCAACCCCTGGATCGTGTTGGCGAGCGGGGCGCTGGCGGCACTGGGCCTGCTGGGGCTCAGCCGGTACCGGGGCGCCTATCGCATGCCCCTGGTGCTGTCCGCCGCGCTCGGACTGATCTGCCTCACCTTGGCGCACACCGGGACGGGGTCGGGCTGGCTGAACCCCGTCGTGCAGGACCTGCTCGACGGCGCGCTGGCCCCGCTGCGCAACGTCCACAAGGTGGACGCGGTGCTGCGTGTCCCGTTGGCCTTCGGCGTCGGGGTGATCGCCGGCGAGCTGATCGCGGCGCTTCCACGTCGACGACCCCGCCCCAGCGCGGGGCGAACCGTGCTGGCAGGGGCCCTGTGCCTGGCCATGGTGGCGTCCCTGACCGCGATGGCGTGGCCGATCGTGCGCGGAGAGACCAGGACACCGGGCTGGCGCGCGGTCCCGTCGTACTGGACCGAGGCATCGGACTACCTCGATGAGCGTCGTGACCAGGGCGCGGCCTGGGTGGTGCCCGGGGCCGGCTTCGGTATCCAGTCGTGGGGCTGGACCATGGAGGAGCCTCTTCAGGTGCTGGGCACGGCGCCGTGGGTGACCCGATCTCAGGTCCCGCTCACCCCCGCCGCGTCCATCCGGATGATGACGTGGCTCGAGGAGCTGCTCGAGACCGGCACCGGCTCGCCGTACCTGGGCACCATCCTGCAGCGGGTCGGGATCGGGCGCATCGTCGTTCGCCACGACCTCGACCAGGAGCTGTCCGAGGCGCCGCTCTCGTCGATGGTGGCGATCGCGCTCGCACGCTCTCGTGGCATCACGCGTGCCGCGCACTTCGGGGCCGGCGACCTCGGACCGATGGTCGAGATCTTCGAGGTCGACGGCGGCGCCCCGGCGCGCTACCAGCTGCGCGACGCCGACGACGCGGTGACTGTGACCAGCAGCGTCGAGGACGCCCTGGCCGCAGTGGGCGCGGGCCTGGTGGACGACGACCAGGCGGTGATGGTGCAGGGCGACACCGGCTGGGACGAGCAGGCCGAGGTCGTGGCCGACGGCTATCGCCTCAGGGAGAGGAACTTCGGGCGGGTCCACGACGCGGAGAGCGCCGTGATGACCCCGCAGGACCCGGTCCAGATCGGCCGGGTCGTGGGCAACTATCCCGCCGCCGACGGGGCCGAGCCCGTGATCGCGCGCTACCGCGGCTTCGGCGGCATCGTCGCCTCGACCTCGAGCGGCTACGCCCAGGTGTTGGGCCCCGTCCGCCCCGAGGTGGCGCCGTTCGGGGCGCTGGACGGGGACCTCACCACCCAATGGCAGTCCGGGTACCTCGTGGAGGCGACCGACCAATGGCTGGAGCTCGACCTGGGGCGCAAGCGGACGGTGCCCTCGATCACGGTGACCTCGCCACTCGACGATCCCGCGTCCAACGCGGTCACCCGGTGGGGTGTCCGGGCCGGTGGCCGGGTGTTCTCCGCAGAGGCCGACCCGATCACCGGGATCACCCGCATCGACCTGGACGGCGTGCGGGCTCGGACCGTGCGCCTGGAGGTCGACGCCGTGGCCAGGCCCGACTCCAGTGCGCCGGTCGGGGTGGCGGAGATCGAGGTCCCGGGTGTGGTCTTCGACCGGACCCTCGAGATGCCGGCGGACCGGGCGCGGGGGGACGCGAGCTACCTGTTCAGGGCTCGTCCCGAGACCCGCTCCTGCATCACGACGCTGCTCAACGCGGACTGCTCGCTCTTCCGCGGGCGGGGCAGCGAGGAGTCCGGGGGGATCGACCGGACCTTCGTGGTGCCCGAGCGGGGCACCTGGGAGATCAACGGGCTGGCCGTGGCCAGGTCGCGCCGGGGCACCGCCAACCTGTTGGAGCCGATGACCGGCCTCTCGGGCACGGGGACGTCGTGGTTCGAGTTCGAGCCCGCGGTGTCACCGCGGATGGCCTACGACGGGGACGTGTCGACTGCGTGGCTTGCTTCGCCGGCCGACCGGACTCCCACCCTCACGCTGACCTGGCCCAAGGCCCGCACCTTCGACCGGATCTCGGTGGACGCACCGCCCGCGCCGGGGCGGGCGCCGACGAGCGTCACGATCCGTGGTGGCGGACAGCGTCGGGTCGTCGACCTGACTGAGTTCGCGATCTTCGAGCCCCTCACGGCGAAGCGGCTGGAGATCACCTTCTCGCGTCCCGACGACGAGTCCGCGATCGCGCTGGGCGCCTCGGAAGTGCGGTTGAGCGGCCCGGACGGTGCGCGGTCAGGTAGCGCGCCCGTCGACGGCGCGGTGCGCAGTGGTGCGGTCTGCGGCTGGGGACCGATCCTCGAGATCGACGGCCGGGAGTACCCGACCCAGGTCGACGGCTATCTGGGAGACGTCGTCTCGGGTGGGCAGCTCTCCGTGCAGCCGTGCGAGGGCCCGGTGCGGCTGACCCCGGGCGAGCACCGCGTCAAGCTGCGCTCGACCGAGCAGTTCCAACCGGTCTCCCTGCAGCTGCTGGCGCAGGATCGCAGGCGCACCGCGGTGTCGCCGACCAGGGATGTGGAGGTGCTGGACACCGGTTCGGTCCAGGACCGGATCAGGATCAGCGACGGACCCGAGGCGATCCTCTCCACCCCGAGGAACTTCAACGCGGGGTGGGTGGCGAGGGTCGACGGGCGAGAGCTGGAGCCCCTGCGGGTGGACGGCTGGTCGCAGGGCTGGCGTGTGCCCGAGGGCGTGCGTGGCGAGGTCGACATCACCTTCGCCCCCCAGCAGTCGTACCGGACGGGGCTCGTCGGCGGGCTCGTGCTGTTGGCGGCCGTCCTCCTCGCAGCCCTGGTCGTACTCGTGCGACACCTGGTGGCGCCCCGACCCGCGTCGGGCACGACGCGGCCGGGGCGCAGGAGGAGCAGCCGACGCCGCGGGCGCGGCAAGCGTGGCGGCGTCGCGGCCCTGGCGTGTGTGGCGATCGCAGCGGTGCTGGGCGGTCCGGCTGCGCTGGGCGGTGCCCTGTTCGCGGTCGTCCTCGCCGGAGCCCCCCGCACGCGTCTGGCAGTGCTGGTGGCGGCCCTGTTCACGGGGGTCGTGATCGGGGCGGTCGCGGTGGCGAACGAGCCTGCCTACCCACCGGGCGTCGCTGACGTCTTCACCGGCTTCGGGGCGGCCCTCGCCCTCACCATCGCCGTGCTCCCGCTCGGATTCCGGCTTCGGCGTGCTCCCCTCGGCTAGGACCCTCGGCGGGCTCGTCACCGGCATCATCCTGGCGGTGGCGGTCCTGGGCCCGGTGCTGCTGCTCGAGGGCTACACCCTGCGCGGCGACATGGTCTTCGTCCCGCGCCAGCCGTGGAAGGACGCCTGGCTCGGGCTGGACGGCTCGGTGCCGCGTGCGGTGCCGATGGACGCGGTGATCTCGGTGCTGACCCAGGTGGTGCCGGGGTGGCTGGTGCAGCGGCTGCTGCTGGGGGGCGCTGTCATGGCCGGGGTGCTCGGGGTGCACCGGATGCTCCCTGCGTATCCCTGGTACGCCCAGGCCGGGGCGAGCGTGCTCTTCGTGTGGAACCCCTGGGTGGCCGAGCGCCTGCTGATCGGCCAGTGGGCCACCGTGCTGGGCTACTGCCTGCTGCCGTGGGTGGTGCTGGCGGCGCTGGCGCTGCGCGAGGACGTACGGCGGGGGTGGCCCGCGCTGGCGCTGGCGCTGGCCCTCTCGGCCGTGGCGAGCCCGTCCTCGGGACTGATGGCCGGTCTCGTCGCCGGGGTGCTGCTTGCCGGTCGATGGGCCGCCTGCGCGGTGGCCGGTGGCCTCTGGCTGGCCACGAACCTGCCGTGGATCGTGCCGGGAGTGCTCGCGGTCTCGGCGGGTGCCGCCACCGGCGAGGGCTTCGAGGCGTTCGCCGCCCGTGGCGAGTCCTCGGCCGGGCTGCTCGCCAGCCTGCTCTCGCTCGGCGGCATCTGGAAGGGCTCGGTGCACCCGGTCGAGCGCACCAGCGCCGTGCTGGTGCTCATCTCGTGCGCGCTCACCGTGGTCGCCCTGCTCGGGCTGCGGCACGCGGCTCGCCGAGAGCCGCCCCGGGTGCTCGTAGCGCTGGGGGTCGTCGCCGCGGTGTCCTTCCTGGTGGCGCTGCTCGCGGCGGCTCCCGGGGGAGCGCAGCTGATGGGTCGGCTGGCCGAGTGGCTGCCCGGGCTGGCGATGCTGCGCGACTCGCACCGGTTCCTGGCTCCGGCGGTGCTGGTGCTGCTCCCCGGCCTCGCGGCGGCGCTGGTCTGGCTGCGCGAGCGCGCCGGACCCGGGAGGGAGGCGCTGCTGGGCGTCCTCGCCCTCATCGCCGTGCTCCCCGTGCTGCTGCTGCCGAGCCTGGCCTGGGGCGCCACCGGGGCCCTGGAGCCGGTGGACTACCCCGAGGAGTGGCACGACGTGGCGGCGATGCTGGAGCGGGAGGGGCCGGCCCGCACGGTGGTCCTGCCCTGGACCGGCAGCTACCGGGGGTTCGACTGGAACGAGCACCGCGCGGTGCTGGACCCCGCGCCGCGGTTCTTCCCCGGCGAGGTGCTGATCGACGACCGGGTGCTGCTCGGCGACGAGGTGATCGCCTCCGAGGACCCGGCGCTGGGGCGGATCGCCCAGGCTCTCGACGCCGCCGACCAGGCGGCCGCGCTGCGTGCGCAGGGCGTGCGCTGGGTGCTCATCGAGAAGGGGCACCGGATCGGGCGGCAGCCGGCGGGGGAGGTGGTCCACGACGGACACGGACTCAGACTGATCGACCTCGGGAGACCGGAGTCGAATTCTCCGCCGGACTCTGCCCATCTGCCGGTCCTGGGCGCTATGTTACTCACTGGTCTGGTCGTTGGTGCGGCATTGGTCACACGACTGCGTCACACCAGGTAGTCTTCGGCCACTGAAATATGTTCTAGAGAGGATCCCCGTGATCAACAGTCTTATCGCCGCCGTCGCCGGCAGCGTCCTGGCCAGCGTCACGCTGGTCGGTGGAGTGAACCTCTACCAGTCCAGCGGCGAGAGCGAGCCCGTCTCCTCCTCCGAGCTCTACACCTACGCGGACGAGTAGACCTCCGCACCCGATGCGGGGCTTCGGCCCTCGCCCACCACACGACGCGACCGGGGGTCGCGCCGTCCCTGCTGCAACGGATGGGAGGGCCGTCACTTGCTGCAACTGATCATTCCTGCGTTCAACGAGGAGCACCGACTTCCGCGCACCCTGCGTGACCTGCGCAACTACGTGGCGGGCCGCAGCAGGATCCCGGGCGGGGTCGAGGTGATCGTCGTCGACAACGCCAGCACCGACGCCACGGCCGACCGGGCGCGTGCGGCGCACAGCCCCGCCCTGCCGGTGCGCGTGATCTCCTGCCCCACCCCGGGCAAGGGCGCCGCGGTGCGGGCGGGCGCCGCGGCCACCGACGCCGACCTCGTCGGCTTCATGGACGCCGACGGCGCCACCGCGCTCGAGGCCATCGACGAGGCCTGGCGCCTGCTGGCCGTGGGCGCGGACGTCGCCATCGGGTCGCGGGCGGTCAGCGGCTCGGTCACCCAGGCGCGTCACTCCTGGCTGCGCGAGCAGGGCGCCCTGGCCTATCGCCGGGTGGCGTCGCAGATCGTGCCGGGGGTGCAGGACACCCAGTGCGGCTTCAAGGTCATGCGCGGCGACCTCGCCCGCTCGGTGTTCTCCGAGGTGCGCACCACCGGCTTCTCCTTCGACGTCGAGCTTCTGGCCCGCGCCCGAGCCGGCGGGGCGAGGATCGCGGAGTTCCCGGTCGTGTGGACCGACGTACCCGGCTCCACCTTCGACCCGGCGCGAGACGGCGCGGGCTCGTTCCGCGACCTGGCGCTGATCGCCTGGCGTCTGCGCGACGTCCGCTCGGGTGCCCGGGTGGCCTCGCTCGTCCCGGCCGTCGCCGTCCCGGCGACCACCGCAGCCGAAGGCTGAGGTCCGAGGTGGTCACCGGCACCCGCGTCGCGGTCCTGAACTGGCGGGATCTGGGGCACGCCCTCGCGGGCGGCTCGGAGCGCTATGCCTGGGAGGCTGCTCGTGCGCTGCACGAGGAGGGTGCCCGGGTCGAGTTCGTGACCGCCCGCGAGCCGGGCGACCGCGCGGTCGAGGTCGTCGACGGCATCACGGTGCGCCGACGCGGTGGCCAGTTCACCTACTACTTCTGGGTGGTCTGGTACCTGCTCACCCGGCGTCGCAGCCTGGACGTCGTCATCGACCCCGAGTGCGGGATCCCCTCCTTCGCGCCGCTGTTCGTGCGCCGCCGCACCGCGGTCGTGCTGGTCGTGCACCACGTCCACCTGCGTCAGTTCGACGCCTACTTCCCCCGACCGCTGGCACTCCTCGGCCGCTTCCTCGAGGGGTGGCTGATGCCGCGCGTCTACGCGCGCACCCGCACGGTGGCGGTCTCGGAGTCCACCCGCCAGGAGATGCGCGACCTGCTCGGCTTCCGCAGCGAGATCGAGATCCTCGCCAACGGCGCGAGCGTGCCCGCCGACGAGGCGGTCCATGTCGCGGACAAGGATCCGGACCGGCTCCTGGTGCTGGGCCGGCTGGTGCCGCACAAGCGGGTGGGGCTGGTGATCCGGGCCGTCCGGGCGCTGGCCCAGGAACGGCCCGCCCTGCGCCTGGACATCTGCGGGCGCGGCCCCGAGGAGGAGTCGCTGCGCGCGCTGGTCGCCGAGCTCGGCCTCGAGGACCGGGTGACGCTGCACGGCTTCCTGCCCGAGGAGGAGAAGGCGACACTGCTGCGCCGCAGCGGGCTGCACGTGTGCGCCTCCGATCTCGAGGGCTGGGGGCAGGTCGTCGTCGAGGCGGCCGGGTACGGCGTGCCGACCGTGGCCCGCGACGTACCCGGACTGCGCGACTCGATCCGTCCCGGGCAGACCGGGTGGCTGGTCCCCGACATCCCGGGGGACTCCGATGCTCTGAGCCTCCGCATCACCGAGCAGCTGCGAGTGACCCTCGCCGAGCTCGACCAACCAGAGGTCCGCGCCCAGACGTTCAAGGCGTGCCGGGAGTGGGCCTCGACGTTCAGCTGGCACCGGATGCGTGCCGAGACCCGCCAGCTGGTCGCCGAGGAGCTCGCCCGGCGCCGCTGAGCGCCGCCACTGACCGTTCCCGGGCGTCGGACCCCGCCGCCCGCCATCTGACCACAACCAACGAAACGCCAAACGGCCCGCGAGTGGTTCGCGTGCCGCATGAGTGAGAGGGAACCACCCCCATGCGTCGAAAAATCGGCCCCATCCTCGTCGGATTGGGTGTCTTCCTCCTGGTGGCTGCCGCCCTGATGCGGTTCTACGCCTACCCGGCGCTCGCCGTCGCGCCGGACGACCAGAACTCCGTGACCAAGCTCGAGGCCGAGGGGGCCACGCTGTTCGACAGCGACCCCGAGGTGCTCGAGACGTTCACCACCGACCTCTCCGCCGTCAACCGCACGGTCAGCGACGCCGAGGCCACCAAGGACGCCCCCGAGGGCGTCCTGATCTACAGCGGCACGCAGTCGGTCTCCGACGGTGACGGCGTCGTCCGCTCGCGCAGCGCCGAGCGGGTCGCCTTCGACGAGGTCTCCGGGGCGGGCGTCGACTGCTGCGACACCTTCGAGGAGGCCGAGGAGGGCAAGGTCGAGGTCGTCACCCGCAAGGGCCAGGTGCTGAAGTTCCCCTTCGACACCCAGAAGAAGGACTACGACTTCTGGGACGGCGACCTGCGCGACGCCACCCCGGCCAAGTACGAGGGCGAGGAGGAGATCAAGGGCCTCAACACCTACAAGTTCGTCCAGACGATCCCCGAGACCGAGGTCGGCACCCGCTGGGTCCCGGGCTCGATCCTGAACTCCGACGAGGACACCGTCGAGGCGAACATCCTCTACCGCAACACCCGCACCATGTGGGTGGAGCCGGTGACCGGTGCCATCATCGACCGCACCGAGGACCAGCACAGCCAGTTCGAGTACGAGGGCGAGCTGCTCACCACCACCGAGGCCGTCCTGAACTACACCGACGACCAGGTGCAGGAGAACGTCGACGAGTACGGCAGCAAGGCGCTCCTGCTCGGCGGCATGCACGGCACGTTCCCGCTCGTGGCGCTGCTGCTCGGCCTGATCCTGATCGTCGCCGGCGTGCTCCTCGCCCGGCGCCAGGAGCAGGAGCCGGGGGAGAGCACCACCCACCGCGGAGACCCGGTCCCGCTCAACAAGTGATCCCGGGGCCGGGCCCGCAGGTCTGACCTGCGGGGCCCCTCAGCCGGGCAGCGCGGCGTCGATGTGTGCGAGGAGCTCCTCGCACACGTCGGCGCCGTGTGTCTTTCCGCGCCCGCGCAGGGTGAGCGTGGTGCCGGCGCCGAGCACCGTCGCGCAGCCCAGCGAGATGCCCGATCCGCCGCCGGTGACCGGGTAGAACGCGAGGTCACGCACGCCGGGGGCCCGGATCTCGCCGAGGTGCGAGACCAGGACCGTGGAGCCCAGCCGTGCCGAGAGCAGGCGCAGGCCGAGACCCATCGCGCGGGCCAGCACAGGATGGCCGCCGCCCCCCGGCTCAGCCTCGGGCGCTGCTTCGCGCAGCCGTCGGCGTACTTCCTGGGAAGTGAGCCGCTCGACCTCGAGCAGGCGCAGCAGCGCGCTGCGATCGGCGATGACGAGGTCGTCGCCGGAGCGACGCGAGGCGCCCACCGCCACCGCGACGCGCCGCGTCGGCCTGCCCCGCTCACCGTGGTACGCCGCGACGCCGGCGGCCGCGGCCACGACCAGGTCGGCGACCCGGGGTGAGCCGGGGCGTCGGCGCGCCACGCAGGTGTCGCCGGGGTGGCCCCGACGCCCGGAGCCGGGTGCGACCCGGGCCGGTGGGCGCACGGCCACCTCGGCGAGGCGGCGCAGGATCGCGGCTGCACCCCCCGGCGCCGCGGGACGCTCTCCGAGTCCCCGCGCGGAGCTGGTCACCTCGAGGCCGGTCAGCCGGTGCAGGAGGCCGAGCAGTCCCAGCCCGTCCACGTGCTGGTGGTGTGCCGCGACGACGATCGTGTCCTGGCTGACCCCGACCAGGGCGGGTCGAGCCGGCGCGGTGCTGAACCGGGCCACGAGCTCGCCGGGATCCGCCGCGGTCTCCACGGGGGCGGGGCGCCAGCCGAGCTCGGCGGCGACGACCTCGAGCCGGGAGCGGACCTCGGCCACGTCCGGCGGGTCGACGAGGCGGGCGGCCAGCACGACGTTCCACACCACGGTGGGATCGGCGACCCAGTGCGGGGGCTCGGGCGGTGGCTGTGGCGGCGTCATCGGGCGAGGTCGGCGATGTAGACGGCCGTGCCCGGGGTCAGTCGTCCGCGCACGCCCGACCAGCCGCCCCACACCCGCTCGTGCCCCTCGGGCCACTCCGGCTCGGCGATGTCGACGAGCACGAAACCGTGCCGGTGCAGGATCCGGACCCAGTCCCCGATGGTGCGGTGGTGCTCGACGTAGGAGACCCGCTCGGTCTCCGCGTCGACCTCGACGTAGGGGCGCCGGTCCCAGTAGGACTGCGAGGCGGTCAGGCCCGCCTCGCCGGGGTCGTCGGGGAACATCCAGCGGGTCGGGTGGGTGATGGAGAAGCTGAACCGGCCTCCCGGGCGCAGAACTCGGGCGACCTCGGCCACCGCGGTGTCGGCCTCGGCCACGAACTGCAGCGCACCGAAGGAGGAGAACACCACGTCGAAGGAGCCGGCGCGGAACGGCAGCGCCGTGGCGGTGCCGTGGATGTTGGCGACCGCGACACCACTGGACTCGTCGATGCGCCGGGAGTGCTGCAGCTGGCGGAAGGACAGGTCGAGCCCGACCGCCCAGGCCCCCTGGGCGATGGTCCACCGAGAGCACTGCCCGGCACCGGAGCCGACCTCGAGCACGTCCTTGCCGGCCAGCGGGCCCAGGAACCCGGCCTCGTCCTCGGTGAGGCCCTCGGGGCCCCACACGAAGCCGACGTCGCCGAGGAACTCCCCGTGCGTGGACTGGTACTCGTCGGCGTAGGCGTCCCAGTCGCGCCGGTTGGCGCGCACCGAGTCGGACTCGGTGACGGGCTCGCGCTCCACCCGGATCGCCGGCTGTGGTGCCCAGGGGATCGGCCGGTCGCTCATCGGGGCTTCACGGCGCGGGCCACGATGCTGATCCCGGGCAGGTCGCGCACCGGCAGGAAGCGCTCGGTGGCGACCGCGAGGCGCAGCCCGGCGTTGACGAGGGGGTGCACCTCCTCCATCTCGCTGTCCCCGGTGTTGGAGCGGCGTCGTACCTGGGCGACGGGGCGCAGCAGCACGTTCCACGACATCACGTCGCGCACCTCGAACCCGGCCTTCTCCAGCAGCGCGGTCAGGTCGGCCTTCTCGTAGCGGCGCAGGTGACCCAGGGCGACGTCGTGGCCGCTCCACAGCTTCATGCTGCAGGGCACGGCGACCAGGGCCCGGCCTCCGGGGCGCAGCACCCGGAAGGTCTCGCGGGCCACGGCCTCGTCGTCGTCGACGTGCTCCCACATGTCGGTGGACATGACCAGGTCGACCGAGGCGTCGGCGAAGGGGAAGCGACGCGCGTCCGCGCGCACCACCGGCAGGTCGCGGGAGGCGGCGAGGGCGGCGGCGACGGGGGAGTACTCCAGGCCGGCCACCTGCCAGCCGAGGTCGCGCAGCACCGCGGTGTTGCCGCCCGAGCCGCAGCCGATGTCGAGGGCGCGCCCGGGGGGCAGCGGCGAGACCAGCCGCCGGACCAGCGCGCGTCGCTCGGCGTACCACCAGTGCCGCTCCTCGAGCGACGCCGACTTCCTGATCTCCTGCTCGTCCACCGTGCTCCTTCGCCGCGTCCGCCGGCAGCGGACGTCCTGGCGCAGACTTTACTGGCCCCGAAGGGGCGCCCGGTGGCGGTTGAGCGGAATCCGCTCCGCGCGCTCGCCGGGGCGTGTGAGGAGGGACCCCGCAATGCGCGCTCCGGGTTGGACGCGGCCCTCCCGCGCGCGTAGTCTCTAGCCTGCGCCGAGGTCTGCCTGGGTTCCAGACGGAGCGGACCCTCGCTCGCTATCA
Organism: Nocardioides sp. Z21_20; assembly: GCF_059766585.1. Lineage (NCBI taxonomy): Bacteria > Bacillati > Actinomycetota > Actinomycetes > Propionibacteriales > Nocardioidaceae > Nocardioides > Nocardioides sp. Z21_20. The sequence goes on along the minus strand of NZ_JCBAJX010000003.1, from coordinate 78,037 downwards.
GCGCCGACGCCCTCCGGGGTGCCCGGCGCGTCACCGCGATAGTGAACAACTGACCTCATCAGCGCTCCCGCACGACCCCATCCATCCAAGGAAATCCTTCCCTTATGACGAGTAGCATCTCCATTCTTCCTGACTACGATGCGCCCCAGGTGGCCATCAACGACATCGGGTCGGAAGAAGACTTCCTCGCGGCGATCGACGCGACCATCAAGTACTTCAACGACGGTGACATCGTCGAGGGCACCATCGTGAAGGTCGACCGTGACGAGGTCCTCCTCGACATCGGTTACAAGACCGAAGGTGTCATCCCCTCCCGTGAGCTCTCGATCAAGCACGACGTCGACCCCTCCGAGGTCGTTTCCGTGGGCGACAAGGTCGAGGCCCTGGTCCTCCAGAAGGAGGACAAGGAGGGTCGCCTGATCCTGTCCAAGAAGCGCGCCCAGTACGAGCGCGCCTGGGGCACCATCGAGCAGGTCAAGGAGGAGGACGGCGTCGTCGAGGGCACCGTCATCGAGGTCGTCAAGGGCGGCCTCATCCTGGACATCGGCCTGCGCGGCTTCCTGCCCGCGTCGCTGGTGGAGATGCGCCGCGTCCGCGACCTGCAGCCCTACGTGGGCCAGACGCTCGAGGCGAAGATCATCGAGCTCGACAAGAACCGCAACAACGTCGTGCTCTCGCGTCGTGCGTGGCTCGAGCAGACCCAGTCGGAGGTTCGCCAGGGCTTCCTGACCCAGCTGCAGAAGGGCCAGATCCGCAAGGGCGTCGTGTCCTCGATCGTCAACTTCGGTGCGTTCGTGGACCTCGGCGGCGTCGACGGTCTGGTGCACGTCTCCGAGCTGTCCTGGAAGCACATCGACCACCCCTCCGAGGTCGTGGCCGTGGGCGACGAGGTCACCGTCGAGGTGCTCGACGTGGACATGGACCGCGAGCGTGTCTCCCTCTCGCTCAAGGCGACGCAGGAAGACCCGTGGCAGCACTTCGCCCGCACCCACCAGATCGGCCAGATCGTGCCGGGCAAGGTCACCAAGCTGGTGCCCTTCGGCTCGTTCGTCCGGGTCGAGGAGGGCATCGAGGGCCTGGTGCACATCTCCGAGCTCGCCGAGCGTCACGTCGAGATCCCCGAGCAGGTCGTGCAGGTCAACGACTCGGTCATGGTCAAGATCATCGACATCGACCTCGAGCGTCGCCGGATCTCGCTGTCGCTCAAGCAGGCCAACGAGACCGCAGCCGCGTCTGACTCCGAGGACTTCGACCCGACGCTCTACGGCATGACGGCGTCGTACGACGAGCAGGGCAACTACATCTACCCCGAGGGCTTCGACCCGGAGACCGGCGAGTGGCTCGAGGGCTACGACGAGCAGCGCGCCACGTGGGAAGAGCAGTACGCCAAGGCTCACGCCCGCTGGGAGGCCCACGTCAAGCAGCAGGCCGAGGCCAAGGTTGCCGAGGCGGAGGCCGGCGAGGCCACCTCGTACTCCAGCGGTTCCGAGGAGGTCGCCGAGGCCGAGACCGGCGGTTCGCTGGCTTCGGACGAGGCGCTCCAGGCGCTGCGCGAGAAGCTCACCGGCGGTCAGTGATCCACTGACCCCGGCCCGCGCCGTGACGGCGCGGACCTGAGCACGAGGGCGAGGGCCCCGTCCACCTCCGGGTGGGCGGGGCCCTCGTCCGTCAGCGGCCCAGGGCGGTCAGCGCCAGCCCGAGCAGGAGCCGGTCCCGGGCGTCGCCGAGGCTGCGTCCGGTCAGGCCCTCGATCTGGCGCATCCGGTAGATCACGGTGTTGCGGTGGCAGAACAGCGACTCCGCCGCGTGGGTCGGTGAGCCGTTGTGGGTCAGCAGTGCCGAGAGCGTCTCCAGCAGCACCTGCCCCTGCTGCGAGGGCAGCGCCAGGACCGGTCCCACGGTCTCGGCGACCAGCAGGTGGGCGACCTCCGGGCTGGCCCCCAGCAGGACCTCGGGCAGCCGCTCGGCGACCGAGACGACCCGCGCGGTGCCGCGGGGCAGCGTCCCCGAGGCCTTCTCCGCCAGCCGGTAGGCGGTGTGGATGCCGGCCAGCCCGTCCGGGCTCTGGGCCACGCCCACCCGCCCGGTGGCGCCGGGGGCGAGCAGGGCGACGAGGTCGCTGACCGTGAGCTCGCCCAGGGAGACGAGACCGAAGTTGATCTCGCCGCGCACCCGCCAGTACGACGTCAGGCCGCTGCGCTCGAGCCTGTCGTCGGCGGCGCGAAGGGGGCCGTCGAGCTGTCCGTCGAAGTGGCCGACCACGCAGGCGACGGCGTCGTCCGGGGTGAAGCCGAGCACCTCGCGCACCTCGGCCAGGAAGGCGGCGTCGTGGTTGCCTCCCTCGACGAGCCGCTCGAGGAGGTGCTCCTGGCGCCTTCGGTCCTGCCGCTCCAGGCGAGCGCTCTCCCGGCGGTAGGCGTCGATCAGCGTGGAGCTCTGCAGGTCCAGGGCCGACCAGATCCGCTGGCCGGCGGTGAGCAGCACGCTGTCGTCCTCGTCGAGCACGCCGCGGTCGCGCTGCTCGACCAGCGCCTCCCACAGGACCCGGGTGCCGAGCGTGTAGGCGTTGAGCACGTGCTCCAGGGGCACGCCCTGGGCAGCGCGCCGCCGGCCGGTGTCGCGCCACACGTGGATGGCGCCCTCACCCGGCTCCGCGAGCCCGGCCATCGTCCGGATGCCGCGCCGCACGTGCTCACGGGTGCTGGCCCGGATGTCGGCGCGCAGCTCCGGCTGGTCGGCGTACCAGTCCTTCTCCTTTTCCAGGAGCGTCAGGGTGATGTCGTCGGCGATCGCGTCCGCCCGGTCCAGAAGCGTCGCCCAGGCGCTCTGGATCCGCTGCTTCAGGTCGGGCTCGCCTCCCCGGTGCCACGCGGGCAGCTGAGGGCGCGATGTGGCGGGCGTCACAGACATGGGCTTACGATTGCACGCTGCGCACAGGTCGCCAACCCCTCCTGGGGTGATTGGGGCGTCGCGCACGACGGATCTTGGGCGCTGAGCCCATATCGCCCGGTGGGCGCGGAGACCAAAGTGAGGGGCGTCACATTCGACGCCCCGCACGAGGTGCGGGGTTCTGCCCCAGGAGGCACCGATGGGAGCGAGCTCCTCGCCCGCGTCGCCGGTCCCGCCCACGTCCGTCCCTCCCGGCGAGCCGGTCTTCACCATGCGCGACGTGTCGGTGAACTTCGGCGGCGTGCACGCGCTGACCGGGGTCTCGCTCGAGGTGGCCGATCACCAGGTCCTCGGGGTGATCGGGCCCAACGGAGCGGGGAAGACCACCCTGTTCAACGTGGCGTGCGGGTTCGTGCGCCCCGACACCGGCCGGTTGGGCTGGCAGGGCCGGGACGTGACCGGGCTGCGTCCCCACCAGCTGGCCGGCCACGGGATCGCCCGGACCCTGCAGAGCCTCGGCCTCTTCGACCGGATGCCGGTGCTGGAGAACGTGATGGTCGGCGCCGGGCGGCACGCCCGCGGCGGGTTCTGGTCGGCCCTGGCCGGGGTGGGGCGGGGCCCGCGTGAGGACGCCGAGCTGGCCCACCACGCGATGGCGATCCTGACCGAGCTGGGCATCGCGGACTGCGCCTGGCGCTACCCCGCGAGCCTGCCCTACCCGGTGCGCAAGCGGGTCGCCCTGGCGCGTGCGCTGGTCACCCAGCCCCGCCTGCTGCTGCTCGACGAGCCGGCCAGCGGGCTCTCCCACGACGAGATGCAGGAGCTCGGCGAGCTGATCCGGGGGCTGACCGATCGGATGGCGGTGATGCTCGTGGAGCACCACATGGACCTGGTGATGAGCGTGTGCGACGACATCACCGTCCTGGACTTCGGCAAGGTCATCGCGCAGGGCGGGCCCGAGCAGGTTCGCCGCGATCCTGCGGTGCTCGCGGCGTACCTGGGCGACGAGGTGGCCCCCGACGAGGACGGCCCGGACCGCTCGGGCGACGCGACGGGCGAGGGGCGGGTCCGATGAGCGCCTTCGAGGTGCGTGGCCTGACCGCCCGCTACGGCGCGGTGACCGCGCTCGACGGGGTCTCCTTCGCGGCGCCGCAGGGCAAGATCACCGCCGTGCTCGGCGCCAACGGGGCGGGGAAGACGACGCTGCTGCGCGCCGCCTCGGGGCTGGTGCGCGCCGCGGGGGGCCAGGTGATCGTCGGCGGGGACGACGTGACCCGCAGGCCGGCCGAGCGGATGACCGACATCGGCGTCGCCCACGTGCCCGAGGGGCGCGGGGTGATCACCCAGCTGACCGTCGCCGAGAACCTGCGCCTGGGCGGCCTGCACCGGACCGAGGGCTCGGACCCGATCGAGGTGGAGCAGATCTACGAGCTGTTCCCGGTGCTGGGCGAGCGCCGCGGCGCGGTGGCCCACGTGCTCTCCGGGGGCGAGCGGCAGATGCTGGTGATCGGGCGGGCGATGATGGCCTCGCCGCGGGTGCTCCTGCTCGACGAGCCCTCGCTGGGCCTCGCGCCCCGCATCGTCGCCCAGATCTTCGCGCTGATCCGCGGCCTCGTCGAGAGCCAGGGGCTCACCGTCGTGCTGGTCGAGCAGAACGCGCGCAGCGCGCTGTCCATCGCCGATCGCGGCGTCATCCTCAACCTCGGCCGGGTCGTGGCCCACGACGATGCGGCCGTGCTGTCGGGTGACGAGCAGCTGCGCCACGCCTACCTCGGATTCTGAACGGGAGATCACGTGCAACAGCTCCTCACCACCTCGCTCACGGGCCTGACCCTGGGGGCGGTCTACGCCGCGTTCGCCCTGGCGCTGTGCCTGATCTGGCGCTCCACCCGGATCGTGAACTTCGCCCAGGCGCCGATGGCGATGGTCACCACCTACATCGCGCTGATGATCATCGACGCCGGCTACTCCTACTGGCTCGGCTTCGCCGCGGCCCTGGTCTGCGGGCTGGTCCTCGGTGCCGTCGTCGAGCGGGTGCTGGTGCGTCCGGTGGAGGGCAAGAACGAGATCAACGCGGTCATCCTCACCCTCGGCCTGTTCGTCGTGCTGCACTCGGGTGCGGCCCTGGTGTTCGGGTCGCGCTACCGGTCCTTCCCGGCGCCGTTCGGCATCCGCGGCTTCGAGGTCGGCGACACCACGCTGGCCATCACCGGGTTCGGCGTCTTCAGCATCGTCGCCGTCGCGGTGGTGCTGGTGCTGCTGGTGCTGCTCTTCCGCGGCACCGACCTCGGCCTGAAGATGCGGGCGTCCGCCTTCAACCCGGAGGTGGCGCGGATCCTCGGGGTCAAGGTGGGGCAGATGCTCACCCTCGGCTGGGCCCTGGCCGCCGTCGTCGGCTCCCTCGCGGGACTGCTGATCGCCGGCGGGAGCCTGGTGCACCCGGCGTACATGGACTCCGTCGTGGTCTTCGGCTTCGTGGCTGCCGTCCTGGGCGGGCTGGACAGCCCGGTGGGCTCGGTCCTCGGCGGCATCCTGCTCGGCCTGTCGCTGAGCTTCGTCAGCGGGTACGCCGGCTCCGAGCTGGTGCCGCTGGCCGCCCTGATGATCCTGATCGCGGTGCTGCTGGTGCGCCCCGGTGGCCTCTTCTCCCACACCGTCGAGCGGAGGGTCTGACCATGACCGCCACCATCCCCGAGTCCACCAGCAAGCCGTCCAGCGCCCCGGCGCGCGACCGCCGGCTGCCGCGGCTGCGCGCCTGGTGGCGCCGCTCGGTGCTCGGTCGACACCTCGTCATCGCCGGGCTCGGCCTGCTCCTGGTGGTGGCCGTGCTGGAGAGCGTCGACCCGTTCCGGGCCGTCCAGCTGACCTCGATGGCCTACCTGGCCATCGCCGCCGGTGGGCTGACCGTGCTGACCGGCCTGAACGGCCAGCTCTCGCTGGGCCATGGCGCGTTCATGGCCATCGGCGCCTACACCGCCGCGCTGATGCTCAATGACGGCGAGCCGCCGGTTCCGCTGGTGGGAGTGCTGGTGGCCTCCACCCTGGTGGCGCTGCTCGTGGGCGCGGTGGTCGGCCTGGCCGCGGCCCGCCTGCACGGCCCCTACCTCGCCGGCGCCACCCTGGCCCTCGCGGTCGCCGTGCCCAGCACCGCGCTGTACTTCGACGACCTCGGTGGCGAGCAGGGGGTCACCGTGCTGGTGCCCCCGATCCCCGACTGGGTCCTGGACGCGTCCTTCTTCGTGCTCGGCACCGAGATCGACCGGACCCGCTACATCGCCTACATGGCCTGGATCAGCCTGCTCGTCTGCTTCGTCCTGCTGGCCAACCTGAGCCGCAGCCGGGTCGGGCGCAGCTGGCGGGCGGTGCGCGACGACGACGTGGCCGCCGAGCTGGCCGGCATCCACCTGGGCCGGACCCGGGTCCTCGCCTTCCTGGTCAGCGCCGGGTGCGCGGGCCTAGCCGGCGCGGTGATGGCGATGGCCGTGCGCATCGCCGCGCCCAGCGGCTTCACGCTGACGCTGTCCCTGACCCTGCTCAGCGCGGTGGTGCTGGGCGGGCTCGGCAGCCTGACCGGGGCACTGATCGGCGCCGCGCTGATCACCTTCCTGCAGCCTCTGGTCACCGACCTCGGGCTGAGCGCGGGGCTGAGCGACGTCCGGGCCGCCGAGCTCGCCCCGTTGGTCTACGGCCTCACCACGATGGCCGTGATCCTCCTCGTCCCAGCCGGCATCGCCGGCACCGCCCGGATGGCCTGGCTGACCCGTCAGCAACGCCGTCCCTGAAGCCCCGACGCGCAGCTCCCATCACCCGAAGGAAGGCACCATCCATGAAGAGTCCGCACATCTCGAGGAACCGTGGCGCAGTGGCGCGCCGGAGTGTCCAGCTCGCCGCCGCGGTCACCGCCACCTCCCTGATCGCGGCCTGCGGCGCCGGCGGGCGTGAGGAGGGCGACGAGGGCAACGACGCCGGCTCGTCGGTCGGCGTCACCGCCGACACGATCAAGATCGGCGGGCACTACCCGCTGACCGGCGTGGCTGCCCCGGGCTACAGCGAGATCCCGACCGGTCACAAGGCCTACTACGACTTCGTCAACGCCAACGGCGGGATCAACGGCCGCCAGATCGAGTACCTGGTCAAGGACGACGCCTACAACCCCACCAACACCTCCACGGTCACCGACGAGCTGGTCCTGCAGGAGGAGATCTTCGGCATGGTGGCCGGCCTGGGCACGCCGACCCACAGCGCGGTGATCGACTTCCTCAACGGCGAGGAGGTGCCCGACCTGTTCGTCTCCAGCGGGTCGCTGGCCTGGGGTGACGACCCGGAGAAGTACCCGTGGAGCTTCGGCTGGCAGCCGGACTACGAGATCGAGGGCAAGATCATGGGGCAGTACGTCGCCGAGAACATGCCCGACGCCAAGGTGGGCTTGTTCCTCCAGGACGACGACTTCGGCGAGGACGGCGAGAAGGGCGCGCGCCAGTTCCTCGACGACCAGATCGTCGAGACCGTCTCCTACACGCCGGGCAACACCGACGTGGCTCCGCAGATCGCCAAGCTCAAGGCGGCCGGGGTCGACCTGGTGCTCGGCTTCAACGTGCCCTCCTACACCGCGCTGAGCCAGCTGGTGTCGATGAAGATCGGCTTCACGCCGACCTGGTTCTACAGCAACGTCGGCGCGGACCCGGCCCTGGTCGGCTCGCTGCTCGCGCGGTTCTCCGAGGGAGCGGTCAAGGACAGCGCCAGCCTGCTCGACGGCGTGATGACCACCGAGTACATCCCCGGCGTCGACGCCCCGGACGACCCGTGGATGCAGCTGTGGCAGAAGGTCTGGGACGAGCACGGCGAGGGTGAACTCACCAACTACGTGGTCTACGGCATGTCGCAGGCCTACACCTTCGTCCAGGCGCTCCAGGCGGCCGGGGACGACCTCACCCGCGAGCGCGTGGTGGAGGTCCTGGAGGAGGAGGGCGGCGACTTCGAGGGTCCGGCCCAGGCGCCCTTCCGCTACTCCGAGGACAGCCACCTCGGCATCTCCGGCATGGCCGTCGTCGAGCTCAAGGGCGGCAAGGCCGAGCCGCAGACGCCGGTGCTGGTCACCGACATCGGCGACGCCGAGATCACCGAGGACGAGTCGGCTGCCGGCGACGCGCCGCCGGAGAGCGGCCTGCCCGAGTAGTGCCGGCACCCGCGACCCGGGAGATCCTGTGACCCTGCTGAGCCTGGCCTCCGTCCTCGCCGAGCCGGCGCGCCGTACCCCGCACCACACCGCCGTGGTGGAGGGCGAGCTGCGTGTCGACTACGCGACGCTGTGGGAGGAGGCCAGGCGCAGCGCGGCCGCGCTGGTCGAGCGGGGCGTGGGGCCGGGCACCCGGGTCGCGCTGATGGCGCCGAACGTCGTCGACTTCGTGCGCACCTACTACGCCATCCTCGCCGCCGGGGGAGTCGTGGTCCCGATCCCGACCCTGCTCGGGCCCCAGGAGGCGACGTACCTGGTGCGACACAGCGGGGCCGGGCTGGTGCTCCATCACGCCTCCTTCGCGCAGATCGCCGAGCAGGCCGCGCACGAGGCCGGAGCGGTTGCCCTCGCGGTCGAGGGGCTCGGTGCCGGGTGCGAGCCGCTGCCGGCGGCCGCGCCGCGGGAGGCAGAGGACCCAGCGGTGATCTTCTACACCAGCGGCACCACCGGGCGACCCAAGGGCGCGGTGCTCACCCACCTGAACCTGGTGCTGAACGCGACCGCCAACGCCTTCGACGCCAACCCGTTCCTGCGCGAGGACGTGGTGATGGGCTGCCTGCCGTTGTTCCACACCTTCGGGCAGTCGGTGTCGATGAACTCGGCCTTCCGGGTCGGGGCCACGCTGCTGCTGCAGCCGCGCTTCGACGCGGCGAGCGCGATCGAGCTGATGGTGCGTGAGCGGGCCACGCTGTTCTTCGGGGTGCCGACGATGTACGTCCAGCTCCTGCAGGCCGCCCGCGAGCTGCTCGGTGCGGGCCCCGGGGCGCAGCTGCCCACCCTGCGCGACTGCGTCTCGGGCGGCGCCTCGCTGCCGGTGGCGGTCCTGGAGGAGTTCGAGAAGGTCTTCGCCACTCGGGTCTTCGAGGGCTACGGGCTCTCGGAGACGTCCCCGACGGCCACCGTCAACCAGCCCTGGTTCGGCACCCGACCGGGCACCGTGGGCCATCCGATCTGGGGGGTGGAGGTCGAGATCGCCGAGGCCGACGTGGAGGCGCGCATCGAGCTGGTCGAGACCGGCCGGCTGGGGGAGATCGTGGTGCGCGGACACAACGTCTTCGCCGGCTACCTCGACGATCCCGAGGCCACCGCGGCCGCGATCGTGGACGGCTGGTTCCGCACCGGCGACATCGGTCGCAAGGACGACGACGGGTTCGTGGAGATCGTGGATCGCAAGAAGGACCTGATCATCCGCGGCGGGTTCAACGTCTATCCGCGCGAGGTCGAGGAGGTCCTGGCGCGCCACCCGGCGGTCGCCCAGGTGGCGGTCATCGGCCTGCCCGACCTCGAGCGCGGGGAGGAGGTCTGTGCGGTGGTCGTGGCGCTTCCCGGCGCCGCGCTGGACGCCGAGGAGCTGCGGGCCTGGTCGCGGGAGCGGCTCGCCGGCCACAAGTACCCGCGCCGGGTCGAGGTGGTCTCCGAGCTGCCGCTGGGGCCGAGCCACAAGGTGCTCAAGCGGGAGCTGCGCCGCCGGCTGAGCGACGCCGAGGGCTGAGCGACGCGGTCAGCGGCTGAGCCCTTCGCTGCGGGTCTCCACGCGATGCGAGCCGGGTGGCGGCAGCCCGCCGCGGCTGTCACGCCGTACGGCGTGGGCGGTGCCGAGAGCGGTCAGCAGGGACAGGATGATCAGGATCGCCAGGAAGGTCATGGCAGAAAGTCTGCGCTGCGTGGGTTCCTGCCACGAGTGGCAGGAATGACATTGCTCGTTGATTATCTGCCATCACCGGGGCAGACTCTGCTCATGCGCAAGGTGGCGGTCCTGGTCCAGGACGGAGCCGAGCCGTTCGGGCTGGGCACGATCTGCGAGGTGTGGGCGGAGCCCTACCACCCCGAGGACGACAACCCCGTCTTCGAGTTCGTGGTGGCGGCGCCGCGCCCCGGGCGGGTCGCCGGCGCGTCGGGCTTCGACCTGTACGTGGAGAACGGGCTCGAGGCGGCCGCCGACGCCGACCTGGTCTGCGTGGTCCCGAAGCGGGACTTCCTCGCGCCCTCCCCGGAGGTCGCCGAGGCCGTCGGCGCCGCGCACCGGCGCGGGGCGCTGGTGATGGCGCACTGCACCGGCACGTTCGTGCTGGGGGAGGCCGGGCTGCTGGACGGGCGGCGGTGCACGACGCACTGGCGCCACGTGGGCGCGCTGGTCGAGCGGCACCCGCTGGCCCGCGTCGACAAGGACGTCCTCTACGTCCAGGACGGGCGGGTCGTCACCGGAGCCGGATCGGCCGCCGGGCTCGACGCCGCCCTGCACCTGATGCGCCAGCAGTTCGGCGCCCGCACCGCCGCCACGACGGCCCGCCGGATGGTGGTGCCGCCGCACCGCGACGGAGGCCAGGCCCAGTTCATCGCCTCGGCGGTGCCCGACTGCGACGCCGAGACCCTGGGACCGCTGCTGAGCTGGATGGTGGAGCACCTCGCCGAGGACCTCAGCGTCGAGGCGCTGGCCCGCCGCTGCCACATGTCCGCGCGGACCTTCGCGCGCCGGTTCCGCGCCGAGACCGGCACCACCCCGCACAGCTGGGTGGTGGCGCGGCGCGTCCAGGCGGCCGAGGAGCTGCTCGAGGCCACCGACCATCCCGTGGACTGGGTGGCGGCCCAGGTCGGCTTCGGCAACGCCGCCGGGCTGCGCCACCACTTCACCCGGGTTCGCGGGCTGAGCCCACAGCGCTATCGCCGTTCGTTCCAGACCCCCGCCTGACCGGCTCTGCCGCCCCACCCGAGAGGGACCCATGCCCCAAACCCTGATCACCGTCCGCGGCAGCCACACCTCGCACCGGCCTCCCGAGCGGGCGACGGTCCGCCTGCGGGTCGGGCTCGAGGGGGCTGCCGCTCACCAGGTGTTCCAGGCGGTGGCCGACGCCTCGGCGGCGGTGTCCGCCGGGCTCGTCCGCCTGCACGACCCCGACGCCGGCCCCGTCACGTGGTGGTCCAGCGAACAGGTGCGGACCTGGGCGCAGCGCCCCTGGAACCAGGAGGGCAAGCAGCTGCCGATCGTCCACCATGCGCAGACCCACTTCCAGGCCAAGTTCCGCGACTTCGCCGCGCTCGGGCGCTGGGTGGGCGAGGTGGTCGAGATCGCCGGCGTGAGCGTGGCGGGCATCGACTGGGCCCTCACCGAGGCGCGCCGCGTCGAGCTGGCCGGCCGGGCCCGTACCGCGGCGGTGCGCGACGCGGTCGACAAGGCGCAGTCCTACGCCGACGCGCTGGCCCTCGGCCCGGTGACGGTCGTCGCCATCGCCGATGCCGGCATGCTCGGCGAGGGGCTGCACCCGGTCTCGAGCGCCGGCGTCGCGATGAGCTCCCGGGCAGCGGCCGGGGGAGGCCCGGCGGACCTCAGCTTCACCCCTGAGGACATCGGCGTCTCGGCGGCGGTCGACGCGCGGTTCGCGGTGGGCTGAGGGGGCGGTACGACGGAGCGGGCGCGGCGGCGTACAGCGAGCGGTGCACCAGAGGCGCAGGTGACTGCAGAGACGGTGGGGGTAGGGCCGCCTGTCAACTACTGAACTTGTCGGGCGAAGTTTCGGCCGACAAGTTCAGCGTTCCCCGGTCGACCGGGGAAACCAGCACCCGCGGCGTACGAAACCAGCACCCGGACGCACCCCACCAGCCCCCGCGGGCTACCGCTCAGCCCGGAGCCTGCGCGGCGTTCTCGGCGAGCTCGAGACGGCGCACCTTGCCGGTGGCGGTGCGGGGCAGGTCGGTGAGCAGGTGGTACTCCTTGGGGCGCTTGGCCGGGCCCAGCCGCTCACGCGCCCAGGCGTCCAGCTCGGCCACGGTGACCGAGCCGACGACGGCGGCGCAGACCCGGTGCCCCCAGACGTCGTCGGGTACGCCGTACACGGCGACGTCCTCGACGCCGGGCAGCTCGCGCAGCGCGTTCTCGACCTCCAGGGGGTAGACGTTGACCCCGCCGGTGATGACCAGGTCCTCGCGCCGGCCGTCCAGCCACAGGTAGCCGTCGTCGTCCATCCGGCCGAGATCGCCGACGGAGAAGGCGGGGCCGTGGGGGGTGGTGCGCCACGCGGCCGCGGTCTTCTCCGGGGCGCCGAGGTAGCTGAAGCGGGCGTGCTCGGGGACCACGCACCAGATCGTTCCGTCCGGGTCCACGGTGAGCAGGCGACCCGGCCGGGCCCGCCCCACGGTGCCGGGTCGCTCAAGCCACTCCTCGCTGCGGCACGCGGTGAACTGGCCCTCGGTCGAGCCGTAGAACTCCCAGGTCGAGCCGGCCGGGAACAGGTCGATCAGCCGGTGCTTGATCGCCGGCGGGCACGGCGCGCCGGCATGCGCGACGAGCCGGAAGCACGACAGGTCGGGGACGCCGACCTCCGCCCAGTGGGCGAAGAGCCGCTGCAGGTGCGCCGGGACGCAGAACATCGTGGTGGGGCGCTCGGTGCGGATCGCCTCGGTGACGGCGGCGGCGTCGAAGGGGCCGGGCACCACCAGCCGCCCGCCGGCCAGGCGGGTGCCCATCGCGAAGCGGAGCGGCGCGGAGTGGTGCAGGGGACTGAGCACCAGGTTGACGTCGTCGGCGCGGAAGCCCCACAGCTCGCGCTCCTCGGCGACCAGCGCCGCGGCGCGCTCCTGGTCGAGCAGGCCCGAGTCGACCGCCTTGGGGGAGCCGGTGGTGCCGCTGGTGACGTGCATCGGGCGCCCCAGCGGCAACCCCGGCGCCCCGGCCACCGGGCCGGCCGTCGAGCTGGGTGCCGAGCCGAGCAACGACTCGAGCAGCGGCGCGAGCTGGTCGGGGGAGTCGAGAACAACCGCCGGGTGCAGGTCGGCCAGCAGCCGTCGGCGCTCGTACGCCGTGAGTCGGGGATCGAGCGGCACCGGGAAGACCCCGGCCGCCAGCAGCGCGAGCACCAGCTCGACGTAGTCCGCCGAGCCGGGCACCAGGAAGGCCACCCGGTCCCCGGGCTCCAGGTGCGGCACCCCGTCCCCGGTCTCCAGCGTCTGCCCGCCCTCTGCGTCCTCGCTCACGGCGCCATCCTCTCAAACCGCGCCCCCTCACGACCGCGCCGGCGGGCTGGGATACTGCCCGCGTGACGATTCGAGTGGGGCTCACCGGCGGCATCGCGTCGGGCAAGAGCACGGTGTCGGCGATCCTGCGAGAGCTCGGAGCGGTGGTGATCGACGCCGACCAGCTGGCGCGCGAAGTGGTCGCCCCGGGGACCGAGGGGCTGGAGGAGATCGTGGCCGCCTTCGGCGAGCAGGTGCTGACCGCGGACGGCGAGCTGGACCGCCCCGCGATGGGCGCGCTCGTCTTCGCCGACGAGGACCGGCGTCGGGCCCTCGAGGCGATCATCCACCCGCGGGTGCGGGCGCGCAGCGCGGAGATTGAGGCCGCCGCGCCGCCCGACGCGGTGGTCGTGCACGACATCCCGCTGCTCGCCGAGAGCGCGATGGCGGGCACCTTCGACGCGGTCGTCGTGGTCGACGTGCCGCAGGAGGTGCAGCTGGACCGGATGGTCTCCCTGCGCGCGATGTCGCCCGAGGATGCCCGGGCCCGGATCGCGGCGCAGGCCACCCGCGCGCAGCGCCGGGAGATCGCCACGCACCTGGTCGACAACACCGGAACACGCGAAGACCTCCGCCACCGGGTGACGGAGGTCTTCGAGAGCGTGCGTCGGATGAGCTGAGGAGGCCCGGCCCGGCCCGGTGCCGCGGTCAGGCAGCCAGGTCGGGGTCGGCGAAGCCCCGCAGCTTCTGCAGCGCCTCGCGCTCGAGCTGGCGCACCCGCTCGGCGGAGATGCCGTGCCGCGCGCCGATGTCGGCGAGCTTGTGCTGGCGACCGTCGACCAGGCCGTAGCGCGAGCGGATGATGTCGGCAGCGCGCTCGTCGAGCAGCTCCACCAGCCGGTTCAACCGGTCGCGGGCCTCGGTGTCGAGCACCTCCAGGTCGGGGCTCGGCGTGGTCTCCTGGGCCATCAGGTCACCCAGCGAGGTGTCGCCGTCCTCGTCGACGGGAGTGTCGAGGCTGACGTGCTCGCGCCCCCACGCCATCAGGTCCAGGACACGGTCGACGTCCATGCCGAGCTCCTCGGCGATCTCGTGCGGCTCGGGGTCGCGGCCGAGCTGACGCTCGAGCGTGCGACGGGCGCCGCCCACCTGGTTGAGCTCCTCGACCACGTGGACGGGGAGCCGGACCACGCGCGCCTGCTGGGCGATGCCGCGGGTGATCGCCTGGCGCACCCACCAGGTGGCGTAGGTGGAGAACTTGTAGCCCTTGGCGTAGTCGAACTTCTCGACCGCGCGGATCAGGCCGGTGTTGCCCTCCTGGATCAGGTCGAGCATCGGCATCTGCGCGCGGCCGTACTTGCGGGCGATGGAGACGACGAGTCGCAGGTTGGCGGTGATGAAGGTCTGGACGGCACGCTGGCCCTCCTCGGCGAGCCACTCGAGCTCCGCCTGGGTGGCCGACATCGGGGCGCCGCCCTTGCGCCGACCCACCCGGCCCTCCTTGAGCAGGTGCTCGGCGAGCAGGCCGGCCTCGATCGTCTTGGACAGGTCGACCTCGGTGACCGCGTCGAGCAGCGGCGTGCGGGCGATCTCGTCCAGGTACAGACCGACGCTGTCGCGACCCTCGATCTCGCGCGCTCCGGTCGCCCGGGTTGCAGTGCTGGTAGCCATGAGCCCTCCTCATCAGGTGGGTACCCGTCCCGCGGGAAACCCACACTTTCTGCAACTCATCCGTCACCGGGTCGATTCCCGGATTGGTGCTGCGTACACCCTGTAACGACGAGTGGGTTTGCCGAGGAGTTGCCGGCCAGGCTGGTTCTCAGGGACTTCTCAGGGCCGGCGCGCTCTTCTCAGGCCCGGACCACGGTTTTCGAGCATCGGTGCGAAGCGCGGGCTCAGCTGTCCGCGAGCCCCATCCGGTCCAGGATCCAGGCCAGCGAGAAGGCCCGGTCGTGCCAGGACTTGTAGCGTCCCGAGACCCCGCCGTGGCCGGCGCTCATCTCGGTGCGCAGGCAGAAGTCGCGCCGTCCGGTCGCGGTGGCCCGCAGCCTGGCGATCCACTTGGCCGGCTCGACGTAGAGGACGCGGGTGTCGTTGAGCGAGGTCTCGGCCAGGATCGGCGGGTAGTCGACCGCGGCCACGTTGTCGTACGGCGCGTAGCCGCGCATGTAGGCGTAGACCTCCGGGTCGGCCTCGGGGTTGCCCCACTCGTCGTACTCGGTGACGGTCAGCGGGAGCGTCGCGTCGAGCATGCTGGTGAGCGCGTCGACGAAGGGCACGCTGGCGACGACGCCGCCGAAGAGCTCCGGGGCCTGGTTGACGACCGCCCCCATCAGCAGCCCGCCGGCGCTGCCGCCCTCGGCGACCAGCCGCTGCGGCGTCGTCCAGCCGGTGTCGACCAGGTGGCGGGCGCAGGCGATGAAGTCGCCGAAGGTGTTCTGCTTGTGCAGCAGCTTGCCCTCGTCGTACCAGCCGCGTCCCATCTCCCCGCCTCCGCGCACGTGCGCGATCGCGAACGCCGCGCCTCGGTCCAGCAGGGAGAGCCGGCCGATCGAGAAGTAGGGGTCGACCGAGTGCTCGTAGGCGCCGTAGCCGTAGAGCAGCACCGGGACGGGACCGTCGGCGCGGGCCCCGCGGCGGCAGACCAGCGAGATCGGCACCCGGGCGCCGTCCTCGGCCTCGGCCCACAGCCGGTGCTCCTCGTAGTCGTCGGGGTCGTAGCCGCCGAGCACGGGGGTACGACGCAGCAGCGTGAGGCTGCGCTCGCGCACGTCGTAGTCGTAGACCGAGGGCGGCACGGCCATCGTCGTGTAGCCCAGTCGCACGGTGGGCTGCGCGAAGTTGGGGTTGCCCCCCGCCCCGACGGTGTAGACCGCCTCGTCGAAGCCGATCAGGTAGTCCTCGCCCAGCCCCTGCTCGGCGGTGTCGTCGAGCTCGATGATGCGCAGCTGGGTGAGCCCCTCGCTGCGCTGGTGGACGACCAGGTGGCCGGCGAAGGCGTCGACGTCCTCGAGCCGGGTGGCCGGGTCGTGGGCGATCAGCGGGACCCAGGACTCCGCCGGGGTGGGACGGATCGGGGCGCGGCCCAGCTCGAAGTCGGGGCCGGTGGCGTTGTGCATCACCAGGAAGACGTCCTCCCCGCCGATCACCGCATGCTCCAGGGAGTACTCCAGGCCCTCGCGCCGCTCGCAGAAGACCTCGAAGCCGCGCTCGGGGTGCTCGGTGTCGAGGAAGCGGTACTCCGAGGTGGTCTTCGAGCCCGAGGCGATCATCAGGAACCGGTCGGTGCGGGTGCGGCCGACCCCGACCCAGAACCGCCCGTCGGTCTCGTGGTGCACCAGCTCGTCGTCGGCCTGGGTGGTGCCCAGGCGGTGGCGCCAGATCTTGTCGGCGCGCCAGGTCTCGTCGACGGTCGTGTAGTAGAGCTCGCTCCCGTCGCGCGACCAGGTGACGCCGCCGAGGACGCCGGTGATCTCGTCGGGCAGCAGCTCACCGGTGGCGATCTCCTTGACCCGCACCGTGTAGCGCTCATCGCCCACGGTGTCGCTCGACCAGGCGATCAGCGTGTCGTCGGGGCTGACCGCCGAGCCGCCGAGGGAGAAGAACTCGTGGCCCTCGGCCAGCTCGTTGAGGTCCAGCAGGCGCTCCTCGCCCGGCAGGGCCGGCTGGTCGGGGGCGCAGTCCTCGACCGGCTGGGGCGGGGTCCAGTCGTCCTCGGCGACGACGGGAACCCGGCACGACGCGCCGTACTCCTTGCCCTCGAAGGAGCGGCCGTAGTACCAGTAGCCACGCCGGCGGGTGGGCACCGACAGGTCGGTCTCCAGGGTGCGGGAGCGGATCTCCTCGAAGATCGTCTCCCGCAGGCCCGCCAGGTGGGCGGTACGGCGCTCGGTCCAGGCGTTCTCGGCCTCGAGGTAGGCGGTGACCTCGGGGGAGTCCTTCTCGCGCAGCCACTCGTAGTCGTCGACGCGGGTGTCGCCGTGCACCGTGGTCTCGACCGGCCGGCGCTCGGCGAGGGGAGCGGAGTCGGCTCCGCTCGCCGCGTCGCCCGGCGATCCGTGGGCCGGTGCGGCGGGCGGGTGCTGTTCGGTGCGGGAGGACTCCATGGCGCAGACGATAACGACGTGGCCCTGATCGCCCTCAGCTGCCGTCGTCGGTGCCCGGGGGTGCGAGGCCGGCCGGGTCATCGTCGGTCGACTCCGCCGTGGGTCGTTGCGCCGTCAGCTCGGGGTCGTCGGCGCGGAAGGAGCGCACCGGCCCGGGCCCGGTCTCGGCGGTCTCGAAGCGGACGGTGACCACCCCGCGTCCCGAGCCCCACACCCAGCCGGGGCCGTGCACGGCGTGCACGACGTCCATCCCCGGAGCCCAGGTCTGCTGCCGGGAGGTCTCGGGCAGCACGATCTCCTGCTCGGGCTCCTCCTCCTGGCCGACCTCCCCGAAGAGGTCCTCCTGCACCCAGTCGGCCAGCCCCGAGACCCCCACGCCGAGCAGGCGGACGCCGTCGGAGACGTCGAGGCCGGCGAGCAGCGCACGGACGGTGCGGGCCAGGACCACGGGGTTGTCGGTGGGGGAGGCCAGGGTCGAGGAGCGGCTGAGCGTGGTGAAGTCGTGCAGGCGCACCTTCAGCGACACCGTGCGCCCCGAGAGGCCGTTCTTGCGCAGCCGGGCGGCCACGTCGCCGGCCTGGCGGGTGAGCAGCCCCTCCATCAGCCGGCGATCGGTGAGGTCGGTGTCGTAGGTGCCCTCGACGCTCACCGACTTGGCCTCGCGGTCGGCCGTCACCGGGCGGTCGTCGCGGGCCCGGGCCATCGCGTACAGGCCGTGGCCGTGTGCGTTGCCGACCAGCCGGACCAGCTCGTCGAGGGGGAGCTGCTCCAGCTCGGCGACGGTGTTCACCCCGACTCGCCGCAGCCGCTCGACGGTGGCCGGGCCGACCCCGGGCAGCACCCGCACGTGCATGGGCCGCAGCAGCTCCTGCTCGGTGCCCGGAGGCACGACCACGAGCCCGTCGGGCTTGTCGAGGTCGCTGGCGATCTTGGCGAGCAGCTTGGAGGTGGCCACGCCGACGGAGGCGGTGATGCCTCCGGTCGCCTCCCGGACCCGCTCGCGGAGCTCCTCGGCGAGCTCGGTCACCGTGGCCACGGAGCAGTCGGACAGCCCGGCCTGCTCGAGGTCGACGAACGCCTCGTCCAGCGAGAGCGGCTCGACCAGGGGGGAGACCGAGCGCAGCAGCGCCATCACGGTGTCGCTGGTGGCGCGGTAGGCGTGGAAGCGGCCGCTGAGGTAGGCGGCGTGCGGGCACCGGGACCGGGCCTCCCGGGTGCTCATCGCCGAGCGCACCCCGAAGCGCCGCGCCTCGTAGGAGGCGGTGGACACCACCCCGCGCCCGCCCACGCCCCCCACCACGACGGGCTTGCCGCGCAGTGAGGGCTTGTCGCGCTGCTCGACCGAGGCGAAGAACGCGTCGAGGTCGAGGTGCAGGACAGAGGCCTCCTGACGCATCACGAGCTCCGGTCACCGGCCATGGGCGGCAAACTACCTGGCGCCGCCCCCAGCCCGGTCAGCGTGCACAGGGTCTGACTCCACGGCGCTTCTCCACAGGCGGGAAGGGGCCGGGTGAGGAGTCGAAGCCCCGGGGCAGGAGGCAGCCATGACCTCCTCGACCCGCTACACCGCGCAGACGCCCGACGACCTGCTCGCCCTGGTCCCCGTCGTCCTCGGCTTCGTCCCCCACGGCTCGGTGGTGATGCTGACCTTCGCGGCATCGGCCGACGCGCGGGAGCGACCCGCGGGCGCTGAGCCCGCCCGTCCCTTCCACGCGCGGATCGACCTGCCCGACGCGCACGACCCGGGGGAGGTCGCCGAGATGGTCGCCGCCCTGCTCGACCCGGTGCTGCGCCACCGGCTGGGTCGCGTCGTGTTCGTGCTCTACACCGACGCCGCCGGTGACGCCGTCCGGGTCGCCGACGCGCTGTGCGTCCACTTCGCCTCGGCCGGCATCGAGGTGCTGGAGGTGCTGCGCGCGGACGGCCGGCGCTGGTTCCCGATGCTGCCGGGCCGGCCGCCGGCCACCTACGCGGGCATCCCCTACGACGTCTCGGCGCACCCGTTCCTGGTGCGCTCGGTGCTCCAGGGGCAGGTGACCCACGCCTCCCGGGCGGAGCTGGCCGACACCCTCGCGCCCGCGCAGGTGCTCGACCCCGGAGCCCTGGCGCCGGCGCTGGCGACCCTCGAGCGGCTGGGGGAGCCAGGCCAGCTCGCCGCCGAGGCCGCCTGGCTGCGGGCGACGTTGCGCCGCCACCTCGAGCAGCGCTCGACGCCTGACGACGCGGAGGCCGCCCGGATCCTCGCCGGGGTCCGCGAGATCGAGCTGCGCGACGTGGCCTGGTCGCTGATGGACCAGCGCGGCGCCACGCGCCATGTCGAGCTGTGGACGGGGCTGCTGCGCCGCGCTCCCGTGGCGCTCGCGGCGCCGGCCGGCGGGTTGCTGGCCTTCGCGGCATGGCTGTCGGGACACGGCGCGCTCGCCTGGTGCGCGGTCGACCGCTGCACCGCGGTGGAGCCGGACTACCGGCTGGCCGGATACGTGGCGCAGGCGCTCATCCACGCCGTACCGCCCTCGGCCTGGGAGCCGCCGGCGGCCGTGGGGCTGGCCGCCTTCGACCCTGTGTGACGGCACACCTCCGCGGTTGGCGGCCGTCAGGGTGGGTACGACGTGCGCATGACACGCACCCTGGGCATCGAGGAGGAGCTGCTGCTGGTGGACCCGGAGACGCGGGAGGTCACCGCCCGCTCGCACCGGGTGATGAAGCACCGGCGCGAGCACCCGGAGCACCCGCTGGTCCCCGCCGCGGCGACGGCCACCGGCGACCTCGACCAGGAGCTGTTCCTGCACCAGGTCGAGACCCACACCGATCCCGTCGTCGAGCTGGACCGGGCCCTGGAGCAGGTGGTCGCCGCCCGGCGTACCGCAGGTCGCGCCGCGCGCGCCGCGCAGGCGGTCGCGGTGGCGGCCGGCACGCTGCCCTTCAGCGCCGGGCCGTCCCGGGTCACGCCCGAGGACCGCTACCGCTCGATCGTGGACACCTTCGGCGCGGTGGGACGCACAGGCGGCACCTGCGGCATGCACGTCCACGTGGCGGTGGACTCCGACGAGGAGGGCGTCGCGGTCCTGGACCGGATCCGGCCGTGGCTGCCGGTGCTGCTCGCGGTGAGCGCCAACTCGCCCTACGCCGACGGCGCGGACAGCGGCTACGCCTCGTGGCGGGCCCAGGTCTGGGGACGGTGGCCGACCGCCGGGCCCGCGGAGCCGTTCGGCAGCGCCGCGCGTTACCGGGAGGTCACCGCCCGGCTCCAGGCCTACGGCGCCGCGCTCGACCCGGGGATGCTCTACTTCGACGCCCGGCTCAGCGCGGCGCACCCGACGGTCGAGATCCGGGTCGCCGACGTGTGCACCGACCCCCTCGACACGGGGCTGGTCGCCGCCTTGGCCCGCGCCCTGGTGGAGACCGCGGCCCGGGAGTGGCACGAGCAGCGCCCGGCGCCGTCGTGGCGCAGCGACCTGCTGAGAGCCGCACACTGGCGGGCCTCGCGCGACGGGACCGCCGGCTCGCTGGTGCATCCGCTCCAGGGCGTGCTGGCACCCGCCCGGGAGGTGCTCGAGTCGCTGGCCGAGGCGGTCGCCCCGGCCCTGGCCGAGGCGGGCGACGCGTCGTTCGTGGCGACCGGGATCGAGCGGGTCCTCGCCGTGGGCGGCGCGGCGCGCCAGCGGGCGGCGTTCGAGCGCGCGGGCGACCTGGCAGCCGTGGTCGACGACCTCGTCGCACGCACCGAGTCCTCGTGGTCTGACTAAGGTTCGCTCATGGGTGAAGAGGTCGAAGCACAGGAGTTCTCCCGCACCGACCGCACGCGGTACCGGGAGAAGGTGCGGCGCTGCCTGGACGTCTTCGCGCGGATGCTGCGCGAGGAGCGCTTCGACACCGACGACCCGATGACCGGGCTGGAGGTGGAGCTCAACCTCGTCGACGAGGCCGGGGACCCGGCGATGAAGAACGCCGAGGCGCTCGCGGTGATCGCCGACCCCGACTTCCAGACCGAGCTCGGGCAGTTCAACGTCGAGATCAACGTGCCGCCGGCCCGCCTGCGCGAGGGGGGCCTGGCCACCTTCGAGTCCCACCTGCGCAGCAGCCTCAACGCGGCCGAGAGCCGGTCGTCCTCGGTGGGGGCCCACCTGGTGATGATCGGGATCCTGCCCACCCTGGCCGAGGGGCACATGGGCCCCGGCGCGTTGAGCGCGAACCCTCGCTACCGGCTGCTGAGCGACCAGATCCTGCACGCCCGCGGGGAGGACATCGAGATCTCGATCGCCGGCGCCGAGCGGCTGCGCACGACGTCGGAGACGATCATGCCGGAGGCGGCCTGCACGAGCACCCAGTTCCACGTGCAGACGTCTCCCGACCAGTTCGCGGCCTACTGGAACGCCTCGCAGGCGATCGCCTCGGTGCAGCTCGCGATCGGCGCCAACTCGCCGTACCTGCTGGGCAAGGAGCTGTGGCGCGAGACCCGGATCCCGCTCTTCGAGCAGGCCACCGAGACCCGCAGCGACGAGCTCAAGGCCCAGGGGGTCCGGCCGCGGGTCTGGTTCGGGGAGCGCTGGATCACCTCGGTCTTCGACCTCTTCGAGGAGAACGTGCGGTTCTTCCCCGCGCTGCTGCCGATCACCGCGCCCGAGGACCCGCTGGAGGTCCTGGAGCAGGGCGGCGTGCCCCACCTGGGCGAGCTGCGGCTGCACAACGGGACCGTCTACCGCTGGAACCGCCCGGTCTACGACGTGGCCAACGGGGTCCCCCACCTGCGCGTCGAGAACCGCGTGCTGGCGGCCGGGCCCACGATCGCGGACACGATGGCCAACGCGGCGTTCTACTTCGGTCTGGTCCGCGCGCTGGCCGAGGGGGAGCGGCCGCTGTGGTCGCAGATGTCGTTCAGCGCGGCGGAGGAGAACTTCCACGTCGCCGCCCGGCAGGGCATCGAGGCGCAGCTCTACTGGCCCGGGGTGGGCCAGGTGGGGGCCGCCGAGCTGACCCTGCGCCGCCTGTTGCCGCTGGCCGACCACGGGCTCCAGGCGTGGGGAGTGGAGGCCGCCGAGCGCGACCGGCTGCTGGGGATCATCGAGCAGCGCTGCCTGCTCGGCAGCAACGGAGCGGAGTGGTTCGTGCGGCGGATGCGGCAGGAGGGCCCACGCGTCGACCGGTACGACGCCCTGCGCTCGTCCCTGCGCGACTACCGCGAGCGGATGCACACCAACGACCCGGTGCACACCTGGGAGTAGCCGCCTCAGCGCTGACGGAGCCGGACCCACTCGCGCCGCACGCCGGTGCGCGCGTCGCGCCACCCCCGCCGGGTGACGATCACCAGCGGCAGCGTGAGCCCGCACTCGAGCGCCGCGCCCTCGGTGGCGCCCAGCCAGGCGGCGTCCTCGTCGTGCACCGTCAGCTCGCCGCACCGGGTGAGCCACAGCGCGGGGGCCGAGCCGTGGCGCAGCGCGCGGTCGAGCAGGGCCACCACCAGGTCCGTGCGCAGCGCCGCGTCGAGCTCGGGGGTGGGCGGGGCGACCAGGGACTCCCGGGCCCCGCCGGGCGTGCCCGCGTGCAGGGCGGGCGCGAACTGCCGCCGCCCGCGGGTGAGCACGTTCAGCTCCGCCACGGCCGCGCGCCAGCGAGCCCGCTCGCCGGCGGGCACCGGCTCGTGCAGGGCGCCGTCCGCCCGGACCGTGTCTGCCGCCAGGGGGTGGGCGAGCGGCGGCGGGTCCACCCGTGCAGCCTGCCGCAACCCGGGGTGTGGCGCTCAGAGTCCTCCACAACCCATGCCCTCCTGCACGGGGATCGGCTACGGTGCCAACGACGCCCGGTTCGCGGCGTCGTGTCTCGTACGAGGAGGGTCCATGGGGACCGTGGTGGTGGGTTACGTGCCCAAGCCGGAGGGCGAGGCCGCTCTGGAGAAGGCGATCGCCGAGGCCGAGTTGCGGGGCCTCAAGCTCGTCGTCGTCAACTCGCACCGCGGAGGGCACGAGTTCGACCGGGAGGCGCCGCAGGTCGAGACCGAGCTCGCGTCGGTGCGCGCGCGCCTGGACGACTCCGGCGTCGAGTACGACCTGCGCCAGCTGGTGCGTGGCTTCGAGCCGGCCGAGGACCTGATCAGCATCGCGGAGGCCAGCTCCGCCGAGCTCATCGTCATCGGACTGCGCCGGCGCTCGCCGGTCGGCAAGCTGATCCTCGGCAGCAACGCCCAGCGGGTGCTGCTCGACGCGCACTGCCCGGTGCTGGCGGTGAAGGCCGACGCCTGACCCGCCGGGGTCGGTGCGCGATACTCACGCCATGGCTTTCCACATCACTGGCGAGTCCAGCAGCGACGCCGTGCTGGACGAGTATCCGTTCGCGCTGCTGGCCGGGATGATGCTCGACCAGCAGTACCCGATGGAGCACGCGTTCCGCGGACCGGCGAAGGTGCTGGAGCGGTTCGGGTCGCTCGATCCGGGGCGCATCGCCGGCGCGGACCCCGAGGAGTTCGCCGCGCTGTGCGCGACCCCGCCCGCCGTACACCGCTTCCCGGGGTCGATGGCGGCCCGGCTGCAGGCGCTCGCCGCGCTGGTCGAGGAGCGCTACGACGGCGACGCCGCCCGGTTGTGGACCGAGGCCACCTCCGGCAAGGACCTGCTCAAGCGGGTGATGGAGCTTCCCGGCTTCGGCAAGCAGAAGGCGCAGATCTTCGTGGCGCTGCTGGCCAAGCAGTGCGACGTGCGCCCCGAGGGGTGGGAGCAGGCGGTCGGCGACTACGCGCTGGAGGGGTTCCGCTCGGTCGCCGACGTCGTCGATCCCGACTCGCTGCAGCGCGTCCGTGACTTCAAGAAGCAGAAGAAGGCCGCGGCCAAGGCGCAGGCGGGCTGACCTGCGGCGTTACGCATTCTTGGCCACCTCAGTCCGCACAGAGTCCGCAAGAAGGGCGAAGGCGGTCCGCCCGTCGATGGTCTTGAGTTCGTCGAGCGCGCGCGCCAGACCGATGACCGCGGCCCAGTCCGCCACGACAAGTGAGCGGATAGCCCGGGTGGATGTCGGATCGTCGAGCATTCCACTCGACTTGCCGAGGTCGTCATGACCTCCGGTCAGAACAGCGGCTGCGAGATAGTCGTTCCACTCGAGCAACCGATCCTCCGCGTCATTCTTGATGTGCTGCGCCTCAGCGATCGGGCCCGCACTCGCAACGAAGCTCATGGTGCCCACAGGAATGCGCCGTGGTCTCCATGGCCTGCAGATGCCTGATGTGGTCGGGTCGGTTGGACGGATGGTGATGTAGCGCAGGGGTAAGCGCGCACGCCAGTACGCCCATGCGTGTCCGGCTTCGTGAACTGCGGCGCGGGTCATTTGGCAGTCTGCATGTCGGTAGGGGTGACTGACAGTGCGGTCAGCGCCGCGTCCATGACGTCCCGAGTTCGGTCGTCGTCGCCGGGCCAGAGGTGCGCGTAGGTCTTCAATGTGATGACCGCGGACGCGTGCCCGAGGACTGTCTGAACCTGCTTGACCGAGGCGCCGCCCGAGATGAGCGCCGAGGCGAAGAAGTGCCGCAGTCCATGGGCGGTGAAGTCCACGCCGGCCACCTTGGCTGCGTGCGTCCACAGCGTCTTCCAGCGGCGGTAGGCGAGCGGCTCGCCGAGCTCGTCGACGAAAAGCGCGTCATCGCTCGGGTACGCCGCCAGGTGAGCGGCGAGCGCGTCGATCACTACCTGGCCAACCGGGACGGTGCGCCGAGATGACGCCGACTTCACCGGGGCAACCTGACCCGATTGCATGCGCTGGCGCTCGACGCGGATAGTTCGCCGAAGGAAGTCAACGTCCGAGACCTGTAGGCCCAGCAACTCTCCGATGCGCAGTCCGGACCCGGCCAGCGTGATGACGACGGCGCGCCATCTGTCGCCGATCGCGTCCGCCGTTGCCATCACCTGCTCGAGCGTGGGCGGCACAACCTCGCCCCCCTCGCCCTTCGGCAGGCGGATCTTGCGACACGGCGACGACGCGATGAGCCGGTCGTCCACCGCGGCCGAGAAGACTTGGGAGGTGACGTGGTAGATCACGCGCACCGAACCAGCAGACAGGCCCTTGCTCTCGAGGCTCTTCACAAAGCCCTGCACCGCAGAAGGGCGCACGGTTGCGATCGGGTGCTGCCCAAGGGCGGGGTAGAGGTGCAGGCGTAGGGCGTTGTCCACGATGCGCTTGGTGCCCTCGCTAGAGACCTGCACGGCCTCCCAGGCGGCTCCGTAGTCGCGCACGGTGACCTTGCCGGCCTTCGGGTCCACGTAGTCCCCACGGACCACGGAGGCCGTTACCTGGTCAATCCAGCGCTGAGCGTCAGTCTTGCGATCGAAGTGGCGCGCGTGCTCCTTGCCTGCAACATCGCGGTAGCGGGCTCGCCACTTGCCGTTGTCGCGCTTCTGGATGCTGGCCATCTACTCGGCCTCGAGGTGGCGCAGCATCGTTCGCGCTTCGTCCGTCATCTGTCCACCCTTGCGGCCCTGTTGGCCGCCCGTGAACAGTCGTGGACTTGCGTCACGTCGCGCCCACGAAAGCAGGTCGCGCACCGCTGATCGACTCATGTGGAACTCACTGGCCACATACTCGAGCGTCCGACCCTCGGCCTGCGCCTTCTCCACGGCGGCGAGGATGCGGAGCTTCTCAAGCAGTGATCGCTGGGGCGGTCGTCCAGGCTTGTGGGCCTTCGGGGTGAGAAGTGCCTTCGCCTCAGCGGACAGGGACTTCGTCGCCTTCGACCCCCTCGCAAGGCTCTCTCGCGCCTTCTCGAGCAGTCGGCCTTGGGAGGCGTGCTCGAAGACGTAGCGGGGGATTCCGACCGGGTCGAACGGCCCCTCGCCGAGGGCCTCGTCACGAGCCTGACTCTCCATGGCCTCCAGTGCCTGATGCAGGTTCACGACATCGTCGAACATCCGCTCCCCGCGCCGGATCTGCCTGACGCGGAACTCGACGCAGACGGGGTCACCCTGTTCGCTCTGCACGTAGGCGGCGACCACCGCCCAACCGACGCGCCCGCTGCGGCGGTCCATCACTTCGCTGCTGATCGTAACGAGGCCCTCGGTCATCTGCTTCTCATCTCTGTCCAGTGCGAGTTAGTCAACAGTGGCATACTGTCGGGCAACCTGTCAACAGAGACACCGCCGATTCGCGGTGGTCAACGTTGAGAGGGGCAGGGAGATGGGCAAGTACCTGACTACCCAGGAAGTCGCCGATGCGCTGCGAACATCGGCCGAGACCGTCCGCTACTGGCGCCACAAGAACAAGGGTCCGAAGTCGTTCAAGGTCGGCAGGCGGGTCCTCTACGCCGTCGAGGACGTGGAGGCGTTCATCGCGGCCGCTCGAGAGGGCGTGCTGGCGTGACCGATACCTGCGCAAGGAGAAACCGCCCCGAGCTGGCACTCGAGGCGGCTAGTAGTCACTGGCTGGCGACTACTCATGAGTTTACGCAGACTCTCGACAACCCGTCACTCGGTGATGGCCGATGAAGAGCATCACCGTCACCCTCGGCCCGAGCTATGCCAACGTCGCCGGCTTCATGGCGCGGGAGCTGATCGTCCAGGCGGGTTGCGCCTCCCCGATGTGGTTGCCGCGCCTCAAGGTCTGGAACTGCTCCCGCCATCGGGGCCTGGACGTCATCGCGGCTGCGGAGCGTCGGGGATACGTGGTCACGGTGGCAGAAGAGGTGCCACCTAAGCCGAAGCCGGGGCCTGTCGCGCTCGGTGAGGCGATCGAGGAACTGGCTCTCTGGTGAGCGCCGAGCGCAGGCAGTGGGCGGCACGCATGATGGCGGCGGCCGAAGGTCATCCGATCCCTTACGGGTCACCGGAGTGGCTGGCGCTGCCTGATGCCGATCGCCGCAAGGTGGCTTCGGTCGTCCGCGCCGCTGAGAGCTGGGCTCGTGATGGAGACGAGCTCGAAGTGCGGTTGCTCGCGGAAGTCCTGGCCGGCAGCCGTGCCCACAAAGCTCTCGACGACGCTGAGTTCTTCGCCCGCCGTGACGAGCACCGCGAGTCATGGACGGGCCGTGGCTTCAAGCCTGACCCTCGCACGCTCGAGGACATTGCTCGCGAGTGGGAGCAGTGGGCCGCGGGGGAGCAGGCATGAAGCGCCCCAAGAAGCACCTCGAGAGCGTCGCGTGGGCACGCCACTACCAAGACGTCTGGCACGAGCGCTCGGGGAACCACCGACTGCCGCGCTGGCTGCGTGTGGTGGCTCTGGCCTACGGCTGCCACGACAACGACGGGCACGCCCGGTTCAAGCGCGGCGAGATCGCACTCGTCCTCGGCACCGTCGACCACGAGACCGGGGCCGTCGTGCCCCTGACTCGCCAGCGCGTCTCCGAGGCCGTCAAGCAGGCCGTGGACCTGGGCTTCCTCGGCGTCGGGTCCATCCCCATGTGCCTGATCGTGCCGGCCCACGACGTCAAGAAGGGGCCACTCGACACCCCATCGAAGCCCTGCCCCATCCACATCAGGAGAGCGGCATGACCGCCGAAACGTCACGGAAAAACCGTGACGTTAGGTCCGAAACGTCTCGGACAAACCGTGACGTTTCGACCGAATGTCACACCTCAAACGTGACGTTTCAGCCTGAGCCTTCTCTTTCTTTCTGCACCACCCACCGACCTCACACGGAAGGCAACCCCAACCCCATGACCATCCAGTCCTATTGGCTCGACTGCGCCCATCCCGGCTGCAACCGCGGGACGTTCGCGGACCCTCGCCACCTCGCCAACATCGCTGCCTCTGGCGGCTGGTACTGCGGCACCCACGACGAGGAGGCGTGATGAACGCCAAGCAGCTCGAGCTCATTCCTGACCAGATGCTCAGCGGTCGAGACACCGCCCGCCTTATCTGCTGGCTTCGGGAACGCGGCTGGCACATGACGCTCCTCGAGCTCGACAGCGAGCGGCGACGGAGAGGCATTCAGCGAGGACGACTCGACGCCGGTCCGCAGCAGACCACCCGCGCCACCCACGTGAGCACCACCAACTAAGGAGCACCCGATGCCCGCAAGCGAGGAGCACCCGATGACTGAGAACGATCCCGCCGAAGAGAGGCGCGCCTGGCTGCGCGAGCTGATCGCACGATCGCAGCCCCACTCGCGCCGCTTCATCTTCGCCCCCAAGCCGTCCACCACCGACAACAACAGGAGCAACTGATGCCCATCACCGCACACACCACCCTCTCCCAGGTCCGCCAGCACTTCCGCCACCTCGGACTCTCCATGCCGAGCAAGGTCGAGGCAGCCTTCGCCGACATCGACAACGCCACCCTGAAGTTCGATCCGGCCAATGCCGGCGGCGTGCTCGAAGCTGCGATGGCGGCACAGGTGGACGGACGCGACCCTGCCACTGACGAGGCGGTCCGAACCGCGCTCACACGGATGCTGCTCGTGCACCACTCCGGCGCGATCTCCGCGGCACAGGAGGGCAGGCAGGAGGACGCCCGCAAGGCGGCCCTGGTCAAGCACGCACCTGTGCTGATCGAGACCATGCGCCCCGTCGTGGAGGCTGCCGAGCACGACATCGCCAAGGCCCGGGAAGTGTTGGGGACGAGCACGCTGCGACTTGACGACCACAAGATGGTCAGCTCGCTGGACTCCACCCGGCTCGGACCTTGGGCAGTCGCTCGAGAGGCCCTGCTGCGAGTTGAGCGCGTCGAGGAAGCTTGGGTCTTCCTTGCCCTTGCGACCCGGCTGGCAGCCGTATCGGACGGCACCAAGGCCCTCATCGTGACGGATGTCGACGACCTCACGCCGATCTCCCAGCGGAGTCGAGGCTTCGACGTCGCTCACAACGTCACCAGCGCCCGGGCGGTCGTGGAGGCCGGCCTTTCCCTGTCGCTCGCGACCTTCGAGCAGTACCGAGACAGGGTCGCTGCGGTCAGTGAGCGTGAGCAGACCAATGCCGAGCGGGCTCGCGTGCGTGTGGAGCAGCAGCGGTTCCCGTCAAACACGATCCGCGTCCCGCAGGCGTCGGCCTGAGGAGAGGGGCGGGTGGCCCCCATCGGTCACCCGCTCCGCACCTCTTTGGCATAGGCGAAGACCCCCCACGGACTCCCCAAACAATCGGCCCTAGGAGGCCCAGAATGGCCGCAACGGCACCCAAACCACCCGGTGACCTGCAACGGTCTGGCCGCGCCTTGTGGCGCGCCGTGGTAGCCGACTTCGACCTTGACGAGCACGAGCGTCAGTTGCTCCACGAGACCTGCCGGACGCGTGACCTGTGTGACCGCTTGCAGACCGTGCTCGACGCCGAGGGCGTCATGAGCAGCTCTTCCCAAGGTGTCCGCGTTCACCCTGCGGCGGTGGAGCTTCGCCAGCAACGGATCGTGCTGGCTCGCTTGCTCGCGGCTCTCAATGTCCCGTCCGGAGAAGAGGAAGCGCCTAGTGCTAAGCCGCGTGGCGTCTATGCCATCCGTGGCGGCGCCGGATGAGACGCCGGCCCAAAGAGATCGCGAACGACCCCGATCGTCGCCCGTTGCATCTCACTCGCTATCGGACCGAGGACTGGATCGAGACCCCCGCGCCAGCCGACTCGGGCTTCAAGCCGGGGTGCACCGTCTGCGCCTACTGGCTCGCACAGGGCGAGTGGAGCGAGGCGCACCCCGACGCCCCACTCGACTTCGACTTCGACATGCCGGATGACCCATGGCATCCCGAGCTCATCTGACCAAGACCAATCCGGTTCCGCGCACCGGGCAACCGAAAGGAACCACCATGACGCAGGAAATGCAGGATGCCGGCCGCGGGATCGACCTCGCTCGCCGGGCGCTGATCGCCAAGAGCGAAGACGACGACGCTCGAGCCCTCTCGATCCTCAACGAGGCCAGGACCCTGGGTGAGCTCGGGTATGCCGCGGGTGTGCTGCTCTCGTGCACCTGGGACGCAGCGTTGCATATCAACAAGGGTGACAAGCGCAAGGCCGCAGGGCGTCTCCGGATGGCTGCCCAGCGACTCAACGAGTCCGCGGTGCTGGCTCAGGTCGAGCTGATCGTGCGAGACGCTGCGCGGGGTGATCTCGATGGCTGAGATCGGGACTGCGTTTGTCACGATCGCTCCGAGCCTAAGGGGCTTCGGTGGCACGATGAACCGCCAGCTCGGGGCCCCGGTCGATTCGGCTGGCAAGTCGGCCGGCAAGCGCTTCGGGGCTGCGTTCAAGGTAGGCGCTGCGGTAGCCGCGGTGGCAGTCACAGGCTTCCTCAAGGGCGCGGTCGACGAGGCGTCCGACCTATCCGAGTCGACGTCGAAGGTCGGCGTCGTCTTCGGCAAGTCGTCGGCGCAGATCGTCAAGGCATCCGAGACGGCTGCCAGGTCGATGGGTCTCACCAAGAGCGCCTACCTCGGCGCCACGGGCTCGCTGGGCAACCTGCTGGTCTCGCTCGACCTCGCGCCGAAGAAGGCCGCGGACATGTCGCAGCAGATGGTGAAGCTCGCGGGCGACCTTGCGTCGTTCAACAACGTCTCCCCCGAAGAGGCGTTGGCGGCCCTGCAGTCTGGCCTCACGGGCGAGACGGAGCCGCTGAAGAAGTTCGGCGTCAACATGAATGACGCCACGCTCAAGGCCGAGGCGCTCAAGATGGGCCTGATTGCCTCCACGAAGGAGGCGCTGGACCCGCAGACCAAGGCGCTCGCTGCCCAGGCGCTCATCATGAACCAGACGAAGACGGCTCAGGGCGACTTCGCCCGCACGTCTGGCGGGCTGGCCAACCAGCAGCGCATCCTCTCGGCGCAGTTCGGCGACCTTAAGGCGACCATCGGGACGGCGCTACTGCCCGTGGTCACACGCTTCGTGACGATGCTGAACAAGTCCGGCCCGGTGTTCACTCGCGCCGGCAAGGCGCTGCAGCCCTTCGGTGGGACGCTCCGCAAGATCGGCGCGGACGTCAAGGTGTTCGCCCAGCAGTTCTCGGCTCAAGTCGCCCCCGTGCTGGCTCGCGTGGGGCAGACGGTCCGCACCAACTTCCTGCCCGTGCTGCAGACGGTGGCCAGCGCCTTCCGCACCACGATCCTGCCTGCCGTGACGGCGCTGGCCACGTACCTGGCGTCCAAGATGCTCCCGGTCTTCCATCAGGTGACCGGCATCATCGCCAACAACGTGGTCCCGATCATCGCCCGCCTGGGCCAGTTCCTCTACGGCACGCTCTACCCGGCCGTCATGGGCATCGTCACTGCGGTCGCGAAGAACTTGCGCCCCGTCTTCGAGCAGCTCGTGAAGACGTACCAGGCACAGGTGCTCCCGGCCGTGCAGAAGCTGCTGGTGAAGTTCCGCGAGTGGCAGCCGACGCTCGAGAAGATCATCATGACGGTGCTCAAGTTCGTGGGCTCGGTGCTCAAGATCGCCTCGGCCATCCTCGGCAAGGTGCTCCCGCCGCTCATCAAGCTGGCGGGCTTCCTGATCGGCACCATGTTCCGCAACCTGGGCGTCATCATCACGGTGGTTCTCAAGGTCATCTCGAAGCTGATCGACTTCCGTGCGGCGCTCCTCAACGGCGCCAAGACGGTGCTGGACTTCGCCAAGAAGGTCGGCGATTCGATCGGCAAGGTGATCGGCTGGTTCCGGGATCTGCCGGGCAAGGTCACCAAGGCTGTCGGTGACCTGGGCACTCTGCTCAAGAACGCCGGCCGCGAGTTGATCCAGGGCCTGCTCGACGGCATCGACGAGAAGTTCGACGACCTCAAGGCCAAGGCCGGCAAGGTCGCGGGCGCGATCAAGGATCTGTTCCCTGGCTCGCCGGTCAAGAAGGGGCCGCTGACGTCGTGGAACCGCGGCGGCGGCGTCTCTGGCGCTGGCTACCGGCTCGCCGAGGGTCTCGCCAAGGGCATGGACGACGGCGCTCAGGGCGTCAAGAAGTCGGCCGAAAAGCTGGCGAAGAAACTGCGCGACACGATCCAGAAGAAGCTGGACGCCAAGTGGACGGTCTTCGACTCGTTGAAGTCGGAGTTCGCTTCGGTGCGCGAGTCCATCGCGGGTTCGTTCCAGTCTGGTTTCTTCGACGCAGCCACGGTGAGCGA
The DNA here is from genome assembly GCF_059766585.1 of Nocardioides sp. Z21_20. Lineage (NCBI taxonomy): Bacteria > Bacillati > Actinomycetota > Actinomycetes > Propionibacteriales > Nocardioidaceae > Nocardioides > Nocardioides sp. Z21_20. The sequence goes on along the minus strand of NZ_JCBAJX010000003.1, from coordinate 45,871 downwards.
GGCCCTGGCGAAGGGCTGGGAGCAGGTCACCAACGGGCAGGCGGTCGAGCAGGCTTTCGCGAAGCTGCGGAAGATGGGCGCCAAGAATGAGTTCCTGAACGGGCTGCTCGGCTCGGGGAACACGGCCCTGATCTTGGACTTCGCGCGCGGCGCCAAGGCGGACCTGCTCAACGCGCAGTCGATGTTCAACTCCACCAACGCGACTGCGGACCGAATCGGGTACGCGGCGGCGCAGGTCTTCGAGGTCAACGGCAAGCAGCTCAGCAAGTCGCTGCTCAGCCTGGAGAAGGAGATCCTCGCGCTGAACCGCCGGCTCGGCGGCAAGGGCGCGAAGGGCAAGGCGGTGGCGACCCCCAAGGCGACGGTGACGGGGCCGCGGGTGACGCGACCGCGGGTCACGCTGGCGGCGGCCTCGGTTCCGCAGGCGGCTCAGCAGCCGCGCCAGATCGTCATCCAGGGCGTCTCTGATCCGTCTCGTGCGGCTCAGGAAGTCATCCGTCGCGAGTCGTGGGCTGGGAGGGTTTGAGCCTTCGAACGCCGGCGTTCGATGAAGTACCCGCTAGTTAGCTAGCACCTGACAACAGAAGGCCCCCGCCACTTCGGATGGCGGGGGCCTTCTGTGCTGTCTGGGCCCTGGACTAGTGGCCCGGATCGGATTCAGGCACGCTCGCGAGGATGCGCGCTGCCGCCTCGATCTGCTGGGGCGTTGGTGGCGGCGCCGAGGCGGCCAACAAGGCGCCGGCCTCGCGAGGTGTCATCGTGGTCATGTCTCACTCCCAATCGTGATGGCCGGCCTCTCGAAGCCCGTCACGCACGGCTTCGAGAACGTGAATTGCACGCTCGACGATAGCCAGCCTGCTCTCCTCATCGGTCATGACGGAGACACTTCCGACGTGGTTGCCGGGAGTCCCGCCGTCGTGCTCCAGCATGAGCACCACCGGGTGCACGTCGTGGGCGCCGTGGACGTCCTGCTCAGTCCGTAGGTACTTGATCAGTCCCTCCGGGTCGGAGATGCCCGCGTTGAAGCTCACCGAGCGCCCCTCGGTGTCGGTGCGGTGGAATCCCTCGATGACGGTACGGGCGCCGCTCATGCCGTGACCGTCCTCTCGCACACAGCCGCGGCCTCGGAGACGGCGAGGGCCAGCGCGACGCTGAACTCTCGCGCCTGCGCCGGCGCCAGGACGTCCAGCGTCGGCTTGACCTTGACGTCGACCGTCGGAGCGTCCGTCTCGTAGACGCCTTCGGTTGCGTCGTCGTCCACGCTCGTGAGCATCAGTGCCTCGACGGTGAACAGGTCCGTCTTGGCGATGGTCTTGCTGCACACGAACGATCCGCCCCAGGTGAACTCGCCGGGGGAGTGGTCGACCTCGCACCACTCCACACACGGCGGATTGGGTGCACTGCGCCACCACGGCGCAGCGAGTTCGAGGGTAGGGGTAGCGCTTTCGGGCGCAGGGGTAGTACGTTCTGTCTCAGTCACTTACTTTCCCTTTCCAGAGGGACCTGGCCCCGGTGTTCCAGCACCGGGGTTTCTTCATGTCCGGGGGCGTTTCCAGGCGCCCAGCCGGCACGGTGATCTCACGTGACGCGTCACGTCGCGAGCGCTCAGCGGGCTGCCGGCGCACCACCCCCCTTCATGGCGTGGCAGTCCGCACAGAGTCCGCAGGACGTCCACAAACGCTCACCGGTGTTCACCGGGTCAGATAGCGTTGTCGCAGGTCGCGAGCGGTGGGGACTATGACAGTCACCGCTAGCCACCACGAGGGGCCACAAGAAGCAGAAGAAGGCCGCCGCCAAGGCCGCCCAGGGCCCCGCTCCGGGCCACTGACCCGGTAGCGGCGGGTGCCGCGCTCGGTGTCGAAACCGGGGTAGGGCGTCCGCCTCACCAGGGTCGTGGCAGAATACAACTCGCGGCAGTTGACGTTACCGGGCCTTGCCGCGCCCCTATGTCTTTCACGAGAGGTGTTCGTGTCCTCGAACCCACGCAAGACGCTCCCCGCCGAGGTGCTGGCGCACCCCGCCGTCGCCACCCTCATCGAACGCGGTACGCCCACCGGGACGGTCAGTCCGGATGAGGTCCGCCGGGCCAGCGAAGACGCTGCCGTCGAGCCACGCCACCTGAAGGCGTTGCTGGGTCACCTCAGCAGCCTCGGCATCTCGGTGCAGATCCCCGCCAGCACCGGGCGCGCAGTGGCCGCGTCGAGTGCGCGCAAGACGACGACGGCGCGAGCCGGGAAGTCGGGCGAGGCCGCGGCCAAGGCGCCGGTGAAGAAGACGGCCGCCAAGAAGGCGAGCGCAGCGAAGCCCGATCCCGAGGTCGCCGTCGAGGTGGCAGCCGCCGTGCTGGCCCCCCTCGTGGTCGGCCCCGACGGGAAGAAGGTCCTCCCCGACATTCCCGACGAGGAGTTCGAGAAGGACGTCAAGACGGACCCGACGATCGTCGCGGACGAGAAGCAGGCGACGTTCGTCGTCTCGGCCGCCGACGAGACCGACGAGCCCGAGCAGCAGGTCATGGTCGCCGGCGCCACCGCCGACCCGGTCAAGGACTACCTCAAGCAGATCGGCAAGGTCCCCCTCCTCAACGCCGAGATGGAGGTCGAGCTGGCCAAGCGGATCGAGGCCGGCCTCTTCTCGGAGGAGAAGCTGGCCAAGGGCGGCAAGATCAGCGCCAAGGTCCAGGAGGAGCTCGAGTGGATCTCCGAGGACGGGCGTCGCGCCAAGAACCACCTGCTCGAGGCCAACCTGCGTCTCGTGGTCTCCCTGGCCAAGCGCTACACCGGTCGCGGCATGCTCTTCCTGGACCTGATCCAGGAGGGCAACCTCGGTCTGATCCGCGCGGTCGAGAAGTTCGACTACACCAAGGGCTACAAGTTCTCCACCTACGCGACCTGGTGGATCCGGCAGGCGATCACCCGCGCCATGGCCGACCAGGCGCGGACCATCCGCATCCCGGTGCACATGGTCGAGGTCATCAACAAGCTGGCCCGCGTGCAGCGCCAGATGCTGCAGGACCTGGGTCGCGAGCCCACCCCGGAGGAGCTCGCCAAGGAGCTCGACATGACCCCCGAGAAGGTCATCGAGGTGCAGAAGTACGGCCGGGAGCCGATCTCGCTGCACACGCCCCTGGGTGAGGACGGCGACTCCGAGTTCGGCGACCTGATCGAGGACTCCGAGGCGATCGTGCCCGCGGACGCGGTCTCGTTCACGCTGCTGCAGGAGCAGCTGCACGCCGTCCTCGACACGCTCTCCGAGCGGGAGGCCGGCGTGGTCAGCATGCGCTTCGGGCTGACCGACGGCCAGCCCAAGACGCTCGACGAGATCGGCAAGGTCTACGGCGTGACGCGCGAGCGGATCCGTCAGATCGAGTCCAAGACGATGTCGAAGCTGCGTCACCCCTCGCGCTCGCAGGTGCTGCGCGACTACCTGGACTGACCCGCTCCTCGACGAGACCCCCTCGCCGCTCAGCTCTTGAGCGGCGAGGGGGTCTCGTCGTTTCCGGGCCGCGACCCGGTGGCCCCGGGCGGGACGAAAAACGGTTGTACGGCGGGCGCGGGGGAGTCGCATGCTGGGGCGAAGCGCACCACCCCCCAGGAAGGAACCGCCATGACCAGCCCCCGCATCAGCCCCCGCAGTCGAGCCGCACGCCCCGCCCGGCGTCGCCGTACCGTGGCGGGCCTCCTGGCGGCCGGAGCCGTCGCCTCCATGGTCCAGATCGCACCGGTGCAGGCCCAGGCCCAGGCGCCGCGCGAGAGCGCCAGCGCCGCACGTGCGACCGCGGTCTTCACCGACGCCGCCGGCGACATCGCCCACGGGGCCGACCTCAGGCGGGTCCGCGTCGTCAACGCGAACGAGGTCCGGGTCCGCGTCACCCACGCCGACCTGCGACGCAGCTGGCGCAGCGGCAGCAGCCTGACCGTCTACTTCGACACCGATCGAGGCCAGGCCGGCCCCGAGTTCGCCTTCGCGGGCGGCACCTTCCAGGGCACGGACTACGCGCTGGTGCGCACCGACGGCTGGCGCCTGCGCAGTGGTGGCACGCCGAGCCGCTGCACCTACGACATGACCCTCGACTACGCCGCCGACACCGCCCTGATCCGCATCGCGCGCCGGTGCCTGGGGCTGCCCGAGGGGCTGCGCGTCGCGGTGAGGACCGCCGGGGAGCAGCCGGACGGCGACACCGTGGTGGACTGGCTGGGACGCCGCCGTCAGCTCACTCGCCTGGTCGCGCGCGACTGACGGAGCGGTTGGCTCAGGTCGCGAGGACCCCGCCCACCCAGACCAGGGTGGCGGCGGTCGCTGCGGTGAGCTCGATCAGGATGCTGGCCCCCACGGCCTTGAGCGCGGAGACCGTGGCGGGCCAGGCGGCGCCGGAGCCGACCCGGCGCAGCTCCGCGAGGTAGACGCCCACCACGAAGCCGACCAGCAGACCGACGACCGGGATCACGAAGAACCCGACGACGGCGCCGGCGGCGCCCAGCCAGAGCGTGGACCCGGGCACGCCGGCGGTCTTCATCTGGCGTCCCGGGAGCAGGTACTTCACGACCGTCCCGGCGGCCAGCAGGGCGGTCGCCACGGCGAAGCAGACCCAGGCGGTGGGACCGCCGACCTCGACGGCCCAGACCAGGATCGCGCCGAGGACCAGGACTGTGCCCGGGAGCACCGGGACGATGATGCCGACCAAGCCGACGAGGATGACCAGGGCGACGCCGACTTCGAGGAGACTCACGGGGTCAGCCTGTCACAGCCGCCCGCACCGCTCGGGTCACGGATCGCGCCGACATGCAGAACGACCCCGGACCAGCAGGTCCGGGGCCGTTCGCAGTCTGGGATCAGTCGGCGGTAATCGGGAGACTCAAGACGGGTTGCTCTCGAGCTTGTGCGTCTCGTCCACGACAGCGACGGCGACCTCGCGAAGCTTGTCGCCGTGCTCGCGGGCGTGGTGGGCGCAGAAAAGGAGCTCGCCGCCAGCCTGCAGCTCTACACGGAGGTAGGCCTGGGCTCCGCAACGGTCACAACGGTCAGCCGCAGTCAAGGCGGCAGTGCTGGGGGCAACTGCAGTGGTCACATCGGCCTCATTTCTCTCCATCGTCGTCTGGTCCAACGTAGCGTCCGGGATAAAAGATTCCGTGCGGCTAGGTGTTCCGGACCACTCCATCCAACCACGGGACTCCTACCCAGTCTCGCACTGCTCAACCCTCGACCGCGGACCCCCCGGGAGGCATGCGACTCGAACGCCGATTGCGGAACTGTAGCGGCCCGTCGGTGAGGGGCGCGGTAGGCGTGCCTTCGCGAAGGTTCGGCGCGTCGCGGGTAGATTCGGGCGCGACGACGACGAGCTGGACAGGAATCACGTGGCAGGCACGATCAAGACCGCTGACAACGGGAGCAAGAAGATCGACAACACCTACAACGCGGCGCACCTGCTGGTCCTGGAGGGCCTCGAGGCGGTGCGCAAGCGTCCCGGCATGTACATCGGCTCGACGGACACCCGCGGCCTCATGCACTGCCTGTGGGAGATCATCGACAACGGCGTGGACGAGGCGCTCGCCGGCGCCGCCACCCGGATCGAGGTGACCCTGCACGCCGACGACTCCGTCGAGGTCTACGACGACGGCCGCGGCATCCCGGTCGACAAGGAGCCCAAGACGGGGCTGCCCGGTGTCGAGGTGATCTTCACCAAGCTGCACGCCGGCGGGAAGTTCGGCGGCGGCTCGTACGTCGCCACCGGCGGCCTGCACGGCGTGGGCGCCTCGGTGGTCAACGCGCTCTCCTCGCGCCTCGACGTCGACGTCGACCGCTCGCCCGCCCAGCAGGGGATGTCCTTCCAGCGCGGCGCGCCGGGCGTCTTCGACGGCGAGGGACCCGGCCGGCCGTTCACGCCGCAGTCGGGGCTGACCCGCAAGGGCAAGCGGGTGGCCAAGGGCAAGTCCGGCACCCGGATCCGCTTCTGGCCCGACCGCCAGATCTTCACCCGCGACGCGACGTTCGTCTACGACGAGCTGATCACCCGCGCCCGCCAGACGTCGTTCATCGTGCCCGGGCTCGAGCTGGTCATCCGCGACCTGCGCGGCGAGGAGCCGGTCGCGGAGAGCTTCCGCCACGACGGCGGCATCGCCGAGTTCACCGAGTTCCTCTCCAGCGGGGAGCCGGTCACCGACGTGCTGCGGCTGCAGGGCCAGGGCAGCTTCACCGAGACCGTGCCGTTGCTCGACGACCTGGGGCACATGACGCCGCAGGAGGTGCAGCGCGAGCTGGTCGTCGACGTCGCCGTGCGCTGGAACACCGGCTACGACACGGAGCTGCGCTCCTTCGTCAACGTCATCGCCACGCCCAAGGGCGGCACCCACCTCAGCGGCTTCGAGCAGGCGGTCACCAAGACGTTCAACGAGGTGATGAAGCAGACCAAGGTGCTCAAGGTCAACGACGCGGACGTGATCAAGGACGACGTGCTCGAGGGGATGACCGCGGTGGTCGCGGTCCGCCTCGCCGAGCCGCAGTTCGAGGGGCAGACCAAGGAGATCCTCGGCACGCCCGCCGCGCGCTCCGTCGTACGCAACGTGGTCGCCAAGGAGCTCAAGGAGTTCCTGACCTCCTCCAAGCGCGTCGAGAAGGCGCAGGCCAAGCTGGTCATGGAGAAGGTCCTGGGGGCCTCCAAGACCCGGCTGGCGGCTCGGCAGCACAAGGAGACGCAGCGCCGCAAGAACGCGCTGGAGTCCTCGGCGCTGCCGGCCAAGCTCGCGGACTGCCGGGCGGCCGACAACGACCGCACCGAGCTGTTCATCGTGGAGGGCGACTCCGCGCTCGGCACCGCGAAGCTGGCCCGCAACTCCGAGTTCCAGGCGCTGCTGCCGATCCGGGGCAAGATCCTGAACGTGCAGAAGGCCTCGGTCGGCGACATGCTCAAGAACGTCGAGTGCGCCTCGATCATCCAGGTCGTCGGCGCCGGCTCGGGGCGCACCTTCGACATCGAGGCCGCCCGCTACGGCCGGATCATCTTCATGGCCGACGCCGACTCCGACGGCGCCCACATCCGGTGCCTGCTCGCGACGCTGTTCTTCAAGTACATGCCCGACCTGATCGCCCAGGGCCGGGTCTACTCGGCGGTGCCGCCGTTGCACCGCATCGAGCTGTCCAACCCCAAGAAGGGGATGGACAAGTACGTCTACACCTACTCCGACGACGAGCTGCAGCGGAAGCTGGCGGAGCTGAAGAAGAAGGGCGTGCGCTGGAAGGACCCCGTCCAGCGCTACAAGGGCCTCGGCGAGATGGACGCCGACCAGCTGGCGGAGACCACCATGGACCCCCGTCACCGGACCCTGCGCCGCATCACCGTCGACGACGCCGACGCAGCCGCCAAGGTCTTCGAGCTGCTGATGGGCTCCGACGTCGCTCCCCGCAAGGAGTTCATCGTCCAGGGGGCCTACGAGGTGGACGTGGAGGCGCTGGACGCCTGAGTCTGGGCTGGGCGGCCTCCAGGCCGCCGTTTGGTCCCCAACGGCGTGATTTCGACGTCGCGAGGGTCCGTCTCTGACCAAACGGCGGCCCTGGCGGTGCTGCCTGGCGAGCGGCGCCCGCGGGCGGCGCTGCGTCGTACGACGGCAGTGCCTCGCCGCCGGCACCCATCCAGGGGGAGTGGGCGGTCCCGGCCCTGAGGGACAGCGGCGCTGGGTCCCTGGAGGGGCCGGGACGTCACCGAATGGTCAGAAACGGCATGCCATTCACCGTATTTGCGTCCGTTGGGGACCAAACGGCGAGCCCGGGCGGTGCTGCCTGGTGCGCGTGGCGTCCGCGGGCGGGGGGCGCTGCGTCGTACGACGGCAGTGCCTCGCCGCCGGGGCCCGTCCAGGGGAGTGGGCGGTCCCGGCCCGGAGGGGACGGTGCTGGGTCCCTGGAGGGGCCGGGACGTCACCGAATGGTCAGAAACGGCATGCCATTCACCGTATTTGCATCCGTTGGGGACCAAACGGCGTCGACGCGGTGGCCGTTTCGGGGAAGCGGGCGCAGCGGCCGACGCGGGCGGGTCAGACGTGCTGCTCGACGCGCCCGGTGTCGACGTCGTAGATGAAGCCGCCGACCTTGACGGTGTCGGGGATCAGCGGGTGGGAGGTGACCCGGTGGACGTCCTCGCGCAGGGTCTCCACCTGGTTGGTGACCACGTTGAAGGACTGCCAGGTCACGTCCATGCCAGCGGACTCGCCGACCTTCTCGTGGAGCTCGTCCTCGGTGTTGCTGGCCACCGCGCACCGGGTGTGCGGCACGATCAGGATGCGGTCGACACCCAGCAGGTGCGCGCCCAGGACCAGCGCCTCGAGGGCGGCGTCGGTGACGCGGCCGCCGGGGTTGCGGAAGATCTTGGCGTCGCCGTGGCGGAGCCCGAACATCGCGAGCGGGTCGATGCGCGAGTCCATGCACGTGACGAGGGCGACGCCGGCATGGGCCTTGCCGTCGAACCCGCCGAGGCGGAAGGTGCTGGCGAACTGCTCGTTGGCTGCGATCAAGTCGTCGAAATCTGCGTTCACGAGCACGAACGCTAGCCCAGGCGCCCCGGCGGCCTGCCAGCACGTCCACCTAGGGTGACGCCATGGCCCTCACCAGACGCAAGCTCCTGCTGGCGGGCGCGGGATCGGCCTGCGTCGTCGTGGCCGGATCGGGCGCCCTCGTCGAGTACGACGTGCTGCCGGGCCGCACCCGGGCCCACGAGCTGCTGGGCCTCAACGGCGACCCCGGTCGGATCCCGCAGGTCGAGCCGGGGCCGCGGCTCACCGGGACCCTCCCGTCGCGCCGCGTGCCCGACGACCCGTCCTGGACCGTCGCCTACCCGCCCGGTGCCTCCCCGGGGGACCGGCTGCCGGTCGTCCTGGCCCTGCACGGGGCCGACATGCGCGCGGAGACGCTGCTCGCCCGGCTGGGTCTGGACCGGTTCCTCGCCGCATCGGGGCTCGGCGTCGCGGTGGCCGCGGTCGACGGCGGCCGGGACTACTGGCACGCCCGCGAGAGCGGCCGCGACCCGGGGGCGATGGTGCTCGAGGAGCTCGTCCCGTTCCTGGCCGAGCAGGGGCTCGACGTGCGGCGACCGGCGTTCTGGGGCTGGTCGATGGGCGGCTTCGGCGCGATGCTGCTCGCGGCTCGGCGCCAGGCCGCCGGGCACGAGGTGGGCCCGGTGCTGGCCGTCAGCCCCGCCATCTGGGACAGCGCCGAGCAGGCCAACGCGGGGGCGTTCGACGGGGAGGACGACTTCCGCGCGTGCATGGAGCTGGTGGAGGCCGACGCCCGTCCGCGCACCCGCGTCGACTGCGGCTCCGGCGACCCGTTCTACCGCAACGTCGTGGACTTCTGCGAGCGCGAGGACGTGGAGACCCGCTTCGACCCGGGGGCCCACGACGCGGACTACTGGACCCGGATGGTGCCGTCCCAGCTGGCCTGGCTGGGCCGCGGCGTCACCGGCTGAAGCCGGCCAGCGGCCCCGACGTCTGCGGGGTACGGGTCTGCGCCCCGCGGAACAGGGCCAGCGCCAGCACCGCGGCGACCACGGCGCACACCGCGGCCCCCTGGAAGACCGTGTGCTCCTGGGCGATGCCCGCCTCCTTGAGCAGCAGCGTGAAGGCGTCACAGCGGCTGGAGCCGCCGCAGACCTCGCGGATCGGGGGCAGGTCGGCCTGCTCCGCGTAGTAGCGGCGCAGCCCGAGGGTGGTCAGCGCCGAGATGCCGACCAGCATGCCGACCATCCGGGCCACCACCACCATCGCGCTGGTCAGCCCGTGCACGGCGTCGGCGGTGCTGGCCAGCACCGCCGCGTTGACCGGAGCCAGCGCCAGCCCGAAGCCCAGCCCGGTGAGCACCAGCGTCACGTTGGAGGCGGCGCCCTCCAGTGAGGTCAGCCCCCAGGTGCTCATCCACCAGAAGCCGGCCGCGGTCATCAGCATGCCGACGGCGGTGATCGGCCCGGCGTCCACGCGCCGCAGGAGGTAGCCGCCGAGCACCGCGCCCACCGGGAGCGCGATCAGGAACCGGACCAGCACCAGCGCGGCCATCAGCTGGGAGTCGGAGTGGACGGTGGTGCGGGCGAACAGCGGGATGTCGATCAGCGCGGCGATGAGCGCGGCGCCCACGAAGAAGCTGACCAGCAGCGAGCCCCACGCCGCGGTGGCCGCCATGGCGCCGGGCGGCACCAGGGGACGGGGCGTACGGTGCAGGTGCAGCACGAAGCCGGCGGCGCCCAGCGCCGCCCCCAGCAGGTACCAGTGCCCCTGGTCGGAGAAGACGGCGACCTCGGGGTCGGCCGTCGCGAAGGCGAGGATCACCCCGCCGAGAGCGACCGCGAGGAGCACCGCGCCGACCAGGTCCGCCTCCCTCATGCTGCGCGCCCAGCCGCGGACGTCGACGAGCGGGCGCCGGGCGGTGGCGCAGCGCACGACGAGGCCGAGGGCGGCGGCCATCGCGACCACGCCGATCGGGGTCAGCCAGCGGCCGTCGCCGGTGTAGGGCACGAAGAGCTCACCCCAGGTGAGGTCGCGCAGCAGGGGGGCCGGTCGGACGAAGACGAGACCACCCGCGACGAGGGCGACCACGGCGAGCAGCGCGCCGAGCAGGTCGGGCCGCCCGGGTCGCGGCGGATCGTCCGGCGGGACCGGGCGGTCGGTCGGCGCGACCCGCCCCAGCCCGCGCACCGCCGCGGCGAGGACCAGGCCGACCGCCAGGTTCAGCGCGAAGATCGCCCGCCAGTCGGCCACGGAGAGGATCACCGCGCCCAGCAGCGGGCCCAGCACCGAGCCGATCTCCTGGACCGCCGAGACCAGCCCCAGCGGCACGCCGCGGCGCTCGACCGGGTAGAGGTCGGCCACCAGCGCCAGCGTGGCGGGCACCAGCCCGCCGCCACCGACGCCCTGGAAGAACCGGCCCACCACCATGCTCGGCATGTCGTAGGCGAGCGCGGTGACCAGCGAGCCGAGCGCGAACACGACCAGCGCCATCACCAGCACCGGCACCCGGCCGCGCAGGTCGGCGATCCGACCGATCAGCGGCAGCATCGCCACGTAGCCGAGCAGGAAGCCCGAGACGATCGGGGCGGCCCGCTGCAGCTCGTCGAGGGGGATGCCGACGCTGCCCATCATCTCGGGCAGCGCGAGCACCACGACGTAGGTGTCCGCGGCCGCGAAGGCCACTGCGACAGCAGCCAGCCCGAGCAGGATCCGGGCCTGGCGGGTCATGGGGCGCTGATGTCCTTGTCCGTGCCGTACTCGTCGAACCCGATGGTGTAGGTCATCGACTCGGTGTCGGGGTAGAAGACCCCGGTCAGCACGACCTTGCGGAGCTCGTCGTCGTCGGTGATCGTGTACGTCGCGTCGAAGTCGCCCGAGGCGCTGGGGATCACGTTGGCCACGACGTCGCCGGGCACGGTGCCGGTGTAGGTGGTGAGGATCTCGTCGTTGTCGGCCCCGCCGCGCTCCTGGTCGCCCTTCTTCAGGTCCTCGGTGGCCGGCAGCAGCGAGGAGAACCCGTTGTCGGTGCTCATCAGGTCCGCGGGGTCCGGCGCGCCGTACTCGGCCGGGTCGATGTCGGACCAGCCGGAGGTGAACGGCAGCTGGGCGTAGACGGTGTCGTCGACGGCGACGATCGGGACCTCGGGGGTGAGACCCGCGTAGGCCACCGTGATCGTGCCGTCGAACGCGGGCGCGTGGGTGCCGATGCCCTCGGCGGCGGTGATGCCCTGCACCCCGTCGGGCAGCTCCTCGGCCGACAGGTCGATGTGCACGCCCGAGGTCTCGTCGAGGGTCTCCTTCGCCTGCGCGAGGACCTCCTCGGGGGTGGTGTCGTCGGCGGTCTCGGAGTCGTCGCCGGCGCACCCGGCGAGGGCGGCGGTGCTCAGGAGGGCAGCGGAGACGAGGGCGGCCCGCAGGGCCGATGGGTAGCGCGGCATGGGCTCAGCCAACCACATCGTCGGTGGGCTCGGCCCCGCTCGCGACCCGGGTCGCGAGCGGTGCCGCGATCGCGATCACCGGCTGGCTCGCCGCCACTCCCGAGCCGTCGCGGCGCCCGTTCGCCTCGGGCAGGTCCACCGGTGCGCCGCTCGCGGCCGCGGCCCGGGCGGGGGAGTGCCCGGCCCAGGCGAGCACGATCGTGTCCTCGCCGCGCAGGAACCGGTGGCAGCGCACGCCGCCGGTGGCGCGGCCCTTGGCCGGGTACTCCGCGAACGGCGTCACCTTCACCGACCCCGGCTCGGTGCCCGGCAGCGCGGTCGAGGAGCCGGAGATGGTGACCACCACGGCGTCGGCCGGGTCGACCGCGCCGAACCAGACCGCGCTCGCGCCCGCACCGAGCCGGATGCCGGCGACGCCGCCGCCGGCGCGGCCCTGCGGGCGCACCTGGTCGGCGTTGAAGTGCAGCAGTTGCGCGTCGGAGCTCACGAAGCAGAGCTCCTCGGTGCCGCTGGACAGGTCCACGGCGCCCACCAGCCGGTCGCCGTCGGCGAGCCGGATGATCTCCCAGTCGTCGCGGTTGGGCACGTCGTGGTTGACCCGCTTGACGATGCCCTGGCGGGTGCCGACGGCGAGTCCCGGCCCGTCGCCCTCCAGCGACATCAGCGCGAGCACGCTCTCGCCGGAGTCGAGGGAGACGAACTCCGCGACGGGCGCCCCGCCCTGCAGGTGGGGGTCGTTGGCGGTCGCGGGCAGCGTCGGCAGGTCCAGCACTCCCAGTCGCAGCACCCGCCCGGCGGTGGTCACCAGTCCCACCTCGCCGCGCGCGGTGGCGCGCACCGCCGAGACGATCACGTCGTGCTTGGCGCGTGACTCGCCGGCACCGGGGCTCTCGTCGGTGGTGGTGCGGGCCAGCAGGCCGCTGGAGCTGAGCAGCACGAAGCACGGGTCGTCGGCCACCTCGAGGGGGACCCCGGTGGTGGCGGGCACGCCCGCCGACTCCAGCAGGACGGTCCGACGCGGCGTGCCGTAGGTCTTCGCGACCTCGCCCAGCTCGTCGGAGACCACCTTGCGCAGCAGCTTCTCGTCGGCCAGGATCGCGTCGAGCGCCTCGATCTCGCGCTGCAGCTCGGCCTGCTCCTTCTCCAGCTCGATGCGGCTGAACTTCGTCAGCCGGCGCAGGGCCATGTCGAGGATGTGGTTGGCCTGGATCTCGGAGAGCTCGAAGACGTCCATCAGCCGCTCGCGCGCGATCGTCGCGTTGTCGCTGCCGCGGATCAGCTGGATCACCTCGTCGATGTCCAGGATGGCCACCAGCAGCCCCTCGACGAGGTGCAGCTTGGCGGCGGCCTTCTCCCGGCGGAACTGCGAGCGGCGACGCACCACGTCGTAGCGGTGGCCGAGGAAGACCTCGAGCAGCTCCTTGAGGCCCAGCGTGCGGGGCTGACCGTCGACCAGGGTGACCGCGTTGATGCTGAAGGACTCCTCCAGCGGGGTCGCCTTGTAGAGCTGCTCGAGCAGCGCCTCGGGGTGGAAGCCGTTCTTCACCTCGATGACCAGGCGGGTGCCGTTGGCCATGTCGGTGAGGTCCTTGACGTCGGAGATGCCCTGGATCTTCTTGGCCTGGACCAGGGTCTTGATCCGCTCGACGATCTTCTCGATGCCCACGTTGTAGGGCAGCTCGGTGACCACGATGCCCTTGCGGCGCGGCGTGATCGACTCGATCCGCGCGGTGGCCCGGATCCGGAAGCTGCCGCGGCCGGTCTCGTAGGCGTCGCGCACCCCGTCCAGGCCGACGATCTTGCCGCCGGAGGGCAGGTCCGGGCCGGGGATGAAGCGCATGATGTCGTCGAGGCTGGCCCGGGGGTCCTTGACCAGGTGGCGCAGCGCCTGGACCACCTCGATCAGGTTGTGCGGCGCCATGTTGGTGGCCATCCCGACCGCGATGCCGGTGGTGCCGTTGACGATGAGGTTCGGCAGCGCCGCGGGGAGCACCGAGGGCTCCATCTCGCGGCCGTCGTAGTTGGGCCGGAAGTCGACGGTGTCCTCGTCGATCGACTCGGTCATCGCCACCGCCGGCGGCGCCATCCGGCACTCGGTGTAGCGCATCGCCGCGGGGCCGTTGTCGGGGGAGCCGAAGTTGCCGTGGCCGTCGATCATCGGCAGCCGCAGCGACCAGGGCTGGGCCTGGCGCACCAGCGCGTCGTAGATCGCGCTGTCGCCGTGCGGGTGCAGGCGGCCCATCACCTCGCCGACGACGCGCGCGCTCTTCACGTGGCCGCGGTCGGGACGCAGGCCCATCTGGCTCATCGTGTACAGGATGCGCCGCTGCACCGGCTTCAGCCCGTCGCGCGCGTCGGGCAGCGCCCGGGAGTAGATGACCGAGTAGGCGTACTCCAGGAACGAGGAGCGCATCTCGTCGCCCACGTCGATGTCGAGGATGTGCTCCTCGAAGTCGTCGGGGAGCTCTTGCTTCGTGCCACGCCTTGCCATGGCACGCATTCTCCCCGGACACGCGCGCTGCTGAGCGGCGGGCACGCCGTACGGGGGTGATCCGCGCTAGATTTCGGCCGTGACCGCAGTCAACGAGGACACCGCCATCCCGGACCCGCCGCAGCACTGGGAGGCCGACGTCCTGTTGCGCGACGGGCGCACCGCGCACATCCGTCCGGTGCGCGCCTCCGACGCCGAGCTCCTCGTCGAGTTCTACGCCCGGGTCTCCGACGAGTCGAAGTACTACCGCTTCTTCACCCCGATGCCCCGGCTCTCCGCGCGCGACGTCAAGCGCTTCACCCAGGTCGACCACGACAAGCGGGTCGCGTTCGTCCTGCTGGTGGCCGGGCAGATGATCGCGATCGGCCGCTACGACGTGGTCTCCGACGGGACCGCCGAGGTCGCCTTCCTCGTCGAAGACCAGCACCAGGGCCGCGGGATCGCGCAGGTCCTGCTCGAGCACCTCGCCCAGGCGGGCCGCGAGCGCGGCGTGGAGAAGTTCGTCGCCGAGGTGCTCCCGGACAACCAGCGGATGATCCTGACCTTCCGCGACGCCGGCTACCAGGTGGTCAGCGGCTACGAGGACGGCGTGATCTCGCTGGAGTTCCCCATCGATCCCACCGAGACGGCCATCGGGGTGATGCAGCAGCGCGAGCACCGCGCGGAGTCGGCCTCGATCGAGGCGTTCTTCAACGCCCGCTCGGTGGCCGTGGTGGGCGCCAGCCGGCGCGCCGACAGCATCGGCCGGGCGATGGTGCGCAACCTGGTCACCGGCGACTTCACCGGCCGCGTCTACGCGGTGAACCCGACCGCCAAGGCCGTCTCGGGGATGCCGACCTACGCCTCGGTCAGCGACATCCCCGGCGAGGTGGACGTCGCCATCGTCGCGGTGCCCGCCGAGTCCGTGCAGGACGTCGTCCTCGACTGCGCCGCCAAGGGCGTGCACGGGCTGGTGGTGATCTCCTCGGGCTTCGCCGAGACCGGCGACGAGGGGCGCCAGCGCCAGCGCCGGCTGGTCGGGCTGGCCCGCTCCTACGGCCTGCGCCTGATCGGCCCCAACTGCCTGGGCGTGATCAACACCGACCCCGAGGTCTCGCTCAACGCCTCCCTCTCGCCGCTGATGCCGCCCCGGGGCCGGGCCGGGTTCTTCTGCCAGTCCGGAGCGCTCGGCACCGCGATCCTGGAGAAGGTCAACGGCCGCGGGCTGGGCCTCTCCACGTTCGTCAGCGCCGGCAACCGCGCCGACGTGTCCGGCAACGACCTGCTCCAGTACTGGGAGGAGGACGACTCCACCGAGGTGGTCCTGCTCTACCTGGAGTCGATCGGCAACCCGCGCAAGTTCTCCCGGATCGCGCGACGCGTCTCGCGGCGCAAGCCGATCGTCGCGGTGCGCTCGGGGCGTACGACGCAGGGTGTGCCGCGCGGGCACGCGGTCCGGGCGATCGCCGCCCCCCGCCAGGCCGTGGACGCGATGTTCCGTCAGGCCGGGGTGATCCAGGTCGACACCCTGGAGGAGATGTTCGACGTGGCCCAGCTGCTGGCCCACCAGCCGCTGCCCCAGGGGCGGCGGGTGGCCGTGGTCGGGAACTCCGACGCGCTCGGCCTGCTCGCCATCGACGCCGCGGCGTCTGTCGGGCTGGTCGTCAACAAGTCCGTCTCGCTGGGGGCCGAGGCCACCGCCGAGGACTTCGAGGACGCGCTGGACGCGGCCATCGACGACCCCGAGGTCGACTCGGTGGTGGCGGTCTACTTCCCGCCGCTGAACACCACCGGCGAGGACGTCGCCAACGTGCTGGCCGCGGTGGGCGAGCAGTCGGACAAGCCGCTGGTGTCCACGTTCCTCGGGGCGGAGGGCGTGCCCGAGCTGCTGCGGGTGCCCGACGTCGCCGGCTCCACCGCCGGGCGCGGCTCCGTGCCGTCGTACCCGGCCGTGGAGTCCGCGGTGCGCGCGCTGGCCCGGGTGGTCGACTACAGCCTGTGGCTGCGGGCCCCCGACGGCGCCCCGGTCGCCGAGGACGACCTCGACACCCACGCCGCCCGGCGGCTGGTCAGTGAGGTGCTGACCCGCCATCCGCAGGGGCGCGACCTGGCCGGGGAGGAGCTCGACGCGCTGCTCGCCGCCTACGGCATCGAGATGTGGCACACCCACCCTGTCGCCTCGCTGGCCGAGGCCCAGGCCGCGGGGGAGGCCCTGGGCTGGAACGTGGTGCTCAAGGCCACCGCGGAGCATCTGCGCCAGCGCCCCGACCAGGCGCACGTGTGGCGCAGCATCGACGACGCCGGCGAGATGGCCGACGCCTGGCAGGCGCTGAACACCGTCATCTCCGACCCCGCCCAGGCCGACTTCGTGGTCCAGAGGAACGCCCCGCCGGGGGTCCCGGTGGCGATCGGCACCATCGAGGACCCGCTGTTCGGTCCGGTGGTGTCGTTCAGCATCGCCGGGCCGCTGACCGAGCTGGTCGGCGACAAGGCCTACCGGATCCCGCCGCTGGGCGAGCGCGACGCCGCGGAGATGGTCCGCGAGGTGAAGTCCTCCCCGCTGCTGTTCGGCTACCGCGGCAGCGAGGTCGTCGACGTCGCCGCCGTCGAGGAGCTGGTGCGCCGGGTGGCGCAGCTGCAGAACGACCTTCCTCAGCTGCGCTCGCTCGACCTGCCGCTGGTGCTCGCCGGCCCGGACGGCGCCCGGGTGCTCACCGCCAGCGCCCGCGTCGAGCCGGTGGTGGATCCGCGCTCGGACTGGTTCGTGCGCAGGCTCACCGCGATGCCGGGGGACTCGCTGCAGGACTGAGCGTGGGCCGGGTGCCGGGTAGTCGCCACCGGGGTCCGGGGGGCGTGACAGACTGCACTCATGCGCAGCCGCACTGCTGATCAGGATCGTTCGTTCGAGCTCAAGGACGCGATCGACCGCACCGGGTACTACCCCGAGGTCGTCGCCGACGGGGTGAACGGCGCGGTGGCCGGCGAGCAGGTCGTCGCGTTCTACGTGCACCACGAGCCGACCATCGAGCGCGACGAGGTACGCCGTCACATCACCGTGGTCGTGCTGACCCCCTCACGTCTGATCCTGGCGCACACCGACGAGCACGCCGGCGACGACCTGCTGCCCGAGCCCTACACCTCCACCTCCACCGAGGCGATCTCGCTGAGCTCGGTGAAGTCGGTGGTGGTGACCCGGATGATCGCCAACCCGACCGGTGGCCCGACCCCGCCCGCCGAGGCCGTGATGACCATCGGCTGGGGCGGCGTGGGCCGCATCGACCTCGAGCCGGCCGGCTGCAGCGACCCCCAGTGCGACGCCGACCACGGCTACACCGGGGTGCTCGCCTCCGACGACTTCTCGCTGCGCGTCTCCGAGGCCGCCGACGGTCACGACGCGGTCGCGGGGCTGCTCGCGTTCGCCGAGCAGCTCTCCGCCAAGACCCACGGCGCCTGAGCCGCAGCGCGTGGGCCCGGGGGCAGGCAGCACCACGACCGAGCCCGAAGGGGCGTCCTTCGTCGAGCCCGCCTACCACCGGCGCTCCCTGGGCGACGTGGTTCCCGCCGTCGCGCAGGCGCTCGGGGTCGGCCCGCTGCTGCCCGACTCGCCGGGACCGGGCCTGGTGCTGCCGGGGGCGTCGTCGTACGTGGTGTTCCTCGTCGACGGTCTCGGCGCCGAGCTGCTGCGCCGCTACGCCCACTGCGCCCCGTTCCTCTCCTCGCTGCTGGAGGAGCAGCAGGACGGGACCGCGGGCGTGCCATCGACGACCGCGACCAGCCTGACCTCCCTGGGCACCGGACTGACCCCGGGCACGCACGGACTGGTCGGCTTCACCTCGCGCGTCCCGGGCACCGACCGGCTGCTGAACGCGCTGCAGTGGGACAAGCAGGTCGACCCGCTGTCCTGGCAGCCGCACCCCACCGCGTTCGCCCGGATGGCGGCCGCCGGAGTCGCCATGACGGTCGTCAACAAGCGCGACTTCCAGGGCAGCGGACTGACGCTTGCCGCCCACCGCGGGGCCGCCTACGTGGGGGCGGACCGGGTCGGCGAACGGATCGCGGCGGTGGTCGCCGCGGCGGCGGCGCGCCCGTCGCTGACCTACTGCTACGAGGGTGACCTGGACTGGACCGGGCACAAGTTCGGGGTCGCCTCGACGCAGTGGCTCCAACAGCTGCTGATGGTCGACGCGGAGGCCGAGCAGCTGCGCGAGGCGCTGCCGGCCGGGACCCGGCTGCTCGTCGTCGCCGATCACGGGATGGTCGACAGCCCGCCCGAGAGCCGCCTCGACGTGGACGAGCACCACGAGCTGCGCGCGGGCGTGAGGCTGCTGGGCGGAGAGGCGCGCTTCCGTCACCTCTACTGCGACGGCGGCGCGGTCGGCGACGTGCTCAGCGCCTGGCGCGAGGTGCTGGGGGAGCGTGCCGAGGTGCTCAGCCGCGACGAGGCGATCGCCCGCGGCTGGTTCGGCCCGGTCGAGCCGGGGGTGCGCCCGCGGCTGGGCGACGTGATGGTCGCCTGTCGCGGCGACGCGGCCGTGATGAGCAGCCGCGACTTCCCCTACGAGCAGACCCTGGTGGGGCTGCACGGCTCGTTGACGCCGGCCGAGATGCTGATCCCCATCCTGATCAGCTGACCTGCCCCGGCGTCGGGGCGCCTCAGCCGAACGGCAGCGGCTCGGGGGCCAGCGACACGGCCTTGGCCCGCGCCGCCGTGAGCCGGCGCCGGTGGTGCTGGCGGCAGAGGACCTCGTAGGCGACCTCGATCTCGTCGGGCTCGTGGCGCTCGGTGTCCCCTACGACGACGACCTCGCCCTCGGTCACCATCACCCCGTTCTCGGTGCGCGCATTGTGCGTGGCCCGCTTGCCGCACCAGCACAGCGCCTCCACCTGCAGCACGTGCATCCGGTCGGCGATCTCCACCAGCCGGGCGCTCCCGGGGAACAGGGCGGTGCGGAAGTCGGTGAGGATGCCGAACGCGAAGACGTCGATCTGCAGCTCGTCGACGATCTTGGCCAGCTGGTCGATCTGTCCGCGCGAGTAGAACTGCACCTCGTCGCAGATCACGTAGTCGATGCGTCCGCCCTGGGTCAGGGTGCGCACCACGTAGCCCCAGAAGTCGAAGTCCGGGTCGACCTCGATCGCGTCATGGGTCAGGCCGAGCCGGCTGGACAGCGTCGCCTCCCCGGCCCGGTCGTGGGCGGTGAAGATCCGGCCGACCCGCCCCCGAGCGGCATGGTTGTGGTTGGTCTGGAGCGCCAGCGTGCTCTTTCCCGAGTCCATCGTGCCGGTGAAGAATTGGAGTTCAGCCACGGGCGCAGAGTCTTTCACAACCAGCCGGGCGCCAGGTCCGGCGGTCGGGCCCGTATGGCTAGAGTCGCCGAATGGACTTCAGATACCTCGGCAACAGCGGTCTCAAGATCTCCGAGATCACCTACGGCAACTGGCTCACCCACGGCTCCCAGGTCGAGAACGACGTCGCCACCCAGTGCGTGCACGCCGCCCTCGACGCGGGCATCACGACGTTCGACACCGCCGACGTCTACGCCAACACCCGCGCGGAGTCCGTGCTCGGCGAGGCGCTGGCCGGACAGCGCCGTGAGTCCCTGGAGATCTTCACCAAGGTGTACTGGCCCACCGGGCCCGGTGGGCCCAATGACTCCGGGCTCTCCCGCAAGCACATCCTGGAGTCGATCAACGGGTCGCTGTCGCGTCTGGGCACCGACTACGTCGACCTCTACCAGGCCCACCGCTTCGACACCGAGACCCCGCTGGAGGAGACCATGCAGGCCTTCGCGGACGTGGTCCGCGCGGGCAAGGCGCTCTACATCGGCGTCAGCGAGTGGACCGCCGAGCAGATCCGGGCCGGCGCGGAGCTGGCCCGCGAGCTCGGCTTCGGCCTGATCTCGAGTCAGCCGCAGTACTCCATGCTCTGGCGGGTGATCGAGGACGAGGTGGTCCCGACCTGCCGCGAGCTCGGGCTCTCGCAGATCGTCTGGTCGCCGATCGCGCAGGGGGTGCTGACCGGCAAGTACCAGCCGGGGCAGGCGCCGCCGGCCGGGTCGCGCGCGACCGACGAGAAGGGCGGCGCGGACATGATCAGCCGGTTCATGAACGACGACGTGCTGACCCGCGTCCAGGCCCTGCGCCCGGTGGCGGAGTCGCTGGACCTGACCATGGCCCAGCTCGCGGTCGCCTGGGTGCTGCAGAACGACAACGTGGCCAGCGCCCTGGTCGGAGCCTCGCGCCCCGAGCAGGTCCACGAGAACGTCCGGGCCGCCGGCGTGCGGATCCCGCCCGAGGCGATGGCCCGCATCGACGAGGCACTCGGCGGCATCGTCGAGCGCGACCCGGGCAAGACCGCGGCGAACGCCCCGGCCACGCGTCCCACGTGAGCCCGATCGGGCGCTCCCCGCTGGTCACCCCCGCCGAGCTGGGTGACCTGCTGGGCGACGTCAGCGTCCTCGACGTCCGCTACCGCCTCGGCAGTGACGACGGGCCGCGGCAGTACGCCGCCGGGCACGTGCCGGGGGCGCTCTACGTCGACCTCGACACCGAGCTGGCCGCCAGTCCGGGCGAGGGCGGGCGCCACCCGCTGCCCGACCCGGCCCTGTTCCAGGCGGCGATGCGCCGTGCGGGCGTGGAGGGCGCCCGTCCGGTCGTCGTCTACGACGACTGGTCGAGCCATGCGGCCGCCCGGTGCTGGTGGCTGCTGCGCTTCCACGGGCACGGCGACGTCCGGGTGCTCGACGGCGGCTGGCGCGCCTGGGTGGAGGACGGCGGAGAGGTCGCGGTCGGCGAGGTCGGACCCGGCCGGCCGGGCGACTTCGTCGCGCGGCCCCCGGCCATGCCGGTGGTGGCCGCCGACGACCTCGCGGGCGTGGACGTGCTCGTCGACGCCCGGGCCCCCGAGCGGTTCCGCGGGGAGGTCGAGCCGGTGGACCCGGTGGCCGGGCACATCCCGGGCGCCGTCAACGTCCCCACCGCGCGCAACCTGGACCCGCGGGGCCGCCTCCTCCCGGCCGCGGAGCTGGCCGCCCTGTACGCCGAGGTCGGCGCCGTCGGTGGGGCCGAGGTGGCCGCCTACTGCGGCTCCGGGGTGACCGCGGCGCTCGACGTGCTCGCGATGGAGCTCGCCGGGGTGCGCGCCGCGCTGTACCCGGGCAGCTGGAGCGGCTGGATCACCGACCCGGGGCGCCCCGTCGAGACGGGGCCGGGCGCCGGGCCGGCGCGCTAGCCGGTCAGTCGCTCTTGCCGCCGCCGAACATGATCTCGTCCCAGCTCGGCACCGAGGCGCGACCACGGCTCTTGCGCACGGGGCGACGGGCGGGCTGCTCGGTGCTCTCGTCCTGGGCCGGCGGCTGCTCCTGGGGTGCCTGAGGCTGGCTCTCACGAACGGCGCGGCGGCTCTCCGGCGCGACGGAGGGCTGCTCGGGCATCGTGGGGCGCCCGCGTCCCGCGCGCACCCGGGCGGCGGTCTCGGTGAGGTCCAGCGTGGACTCCTCCGGGCCGAGCACGTCCGTCGCGTCGGCCGGCTGGCCGGTGGCCCGGTCGGGGGTCTCGTCGGCCTGCTCCGGCGCGGGGTTGACCAGGTCGATCACGTCGTCGCCCAGCTCGGGCTGCTGGCGTCCCTCGCGCTGTGCCGGGGCTCCGGAGCGCTGCATGCCGCGCAGCTCGTCCTCGGCGAAGGGGAGCTGGTCCTCGCCGTCGGCGACCGCGCTCAGCCGCCGCTCGCGCGCCTGGCTGAGGTCGTCGCGCGAGGGCGCGGGAGCGGCGATCGGCTCGCCGACGAGCCACCGGGCGTCGTCGTTCTCGGCGACCACGTAGTTGCCCGGGAGGTCGAAGACGTAGGTCGCGGCGCCGCTGCGCCGGCCCGCGGCGTACGACGCGGTGAGCGTCCAGCGCCCGTCGTCGCGGCGCCAGGCGTCCCACTGCACCGAGGTGGGGCTCACCCCGTCCGTGCGCAGCTGTGCGGCCACCGCGTCCCCGAGGGTGCGCGCGCCGTGCTCGCCGGACTTGCGGCGCACCGAGGAGCGCTGGGCGCGGTCGGCGACGTGCTCCCGCTCGGCGAGCACGGGGCCGGCGTAGATGAGGATCTTCTCGACGCTGCTGCCCGCCGCGTCGGCGACGTCCTGGGGCGACTCCCCGGCTCGGATCCGGGCCTGGATGTCGCGGGGGCGAAGTGCGCTGTCCATCTTGGTCTCCAACTGGCCTGGGCGTGCGTTGTCGCCGCGCAGGGCGGCCCGGAGTCGCGCGTCGACGTCGAGGGTGAACTCGAGGCCGGCGTCGTCGGAGAGCAGCAGGCGCGCGCCGTTGTCGCGCACGCCGAGGAGCGTGAGATGCCTCATCGACTCCTCCTGCTCCTGCCTGGTCACGAGACTGTCCGCTGCCCTCGGCACGGGGCTGTGCTGAGTCATGGTCACCTCTCGTCTGCGTGCACCGACGTCTCCGGTGGGGCGAGCCTACGCCAGCGGAGGCGCGGCTCGGCACAGCGTGCGCGGCGTGCCCGGGAGGTAACCTCCGCGAGTGCCCAACTTGTGCCCGCCGCGGCTCCGGCCGCGTCCCGTTCCGCCGACGGCGGTGTGGTGACGATGCTCGTCGTCCTCGAGCTCGTGGGCATCTTCGTCTTCGCCATCTCCGGCGCGCTGGTGGGGGTCCGCAAGGAGCTCGACATCTTCGGGATCCTGGTGCTGGCCGGCACCACCGGCCTGGGCGGCGGGTTCCTGCGCGACGTGCTGATCGACGCCACGCCGCCGGCGGCGCTGCTCGACTGGCGCTACCTGATGGTGCCGGTGGCGGCCGGGGTGCTCACGTTCCTGTTCCACCCGGCGGTGGGCCGGATGGAGCGGCTGGTCAACGTCTTCGACGCGTTCGGGCTCGCCCTGTTCTGCGTCACCGGGGCGCTCAAGGCTCTCGACTACGGGCTGGGCCCGGTCCCCGCGGCGCTGATGGGCATGGTCACCGGGATCGGCGGCGGGATGCTGCGCGACGTGCTCGCCGGACGGGTCCCCGACATCTTCCGCGGACCGCTCTACGCGACCCCCGCGCTGACCGGCGGGGGGATCGCGGTCGCCGGCGTCGAGGCGGGGCTCCCGCTCGGACTGGTCGCCCTGCTCGGCGGCGGGGTGTGCCTGGTGTGGCGTCTGCTCGCCATCTGGCGCAACTGGCAGGCGCCCCGGCCCCGGGGCCCGGCCAGCGTCTGAGCCGGCCAGCGTCTGATCGGCCAGCGTCTGATCGGCCAGCGTCTCCAGTGACGGCTGCTCAGCTGCCCAGCACGCGCCGCAGGTAGTCGTTGGCGAAGACCCGGTCCGGGTCCAGCCGCTCGCGCAGCGCCAGGAAGTCCCCGAACCGGGGGTAGGCCGGGGCCAGGTCGTCCGCCGTGCGGGTGTGCACCTTGCCCCAGTGCGGGCGACCGCCGTGGGCGAGCATCACCTGCTCGACGGCGCCGAAGTAGGCGGCGTGGTCCACGTCGCGGTGGGTGTGGAAGGCCAGGTAGACCGAGTCCTGGGCGTAGGCGGTGGACAGCGCCACGTCGTCGGCCCGGGCCACCCGGATCTCGACCGGGAAGCTGATCCGCCAGCGCGACGCCTCGATCACCCGGCGCGCCTCGCGCAGCGCCGCGAGCCCGGCGGCGCGCGGCACGGCGTACTCCATCTCGCGGAAGACGACGTCGCGCGGGGTGGTGAACACCCGGTGTGCCACGTCGCTGTAGCGGCGCTCGCTCAGGGCCCGCGCCGAGACCTGGTTCAGCACCGGCACCACCCGGGGCGCGAGGTTCGCCCCGGCGCCCAGCGCGCCGAACACGGTGTTGGAGAGGAATCGGTCGTCGAGCCACTCCCGCCAGCGGGGGAGGGGAGCCGCCTCGGCCGGCTCCGCGTCGAGCCGGTCGTTGGTCTTGGTGAGCACCCGATCGGTGTGCGGGAACCAGTACATGTCCACGTGGTGGTGCTCGGCGACCCGCTCGTCGAAGCCGCCCAGGCCCTGCTCCCAGGTCATCGGCTGCTCGTGCGCCTCCAGCACGAAGAGCGGCTCCACGGCGAAGGTCACGGTGGTGAGGATCCCGAGGGCGCCCAGACCGACCCGCGCCAGGTCGAAGACCTCGGGGTTCTCCTCCCGGCTCGCGCGCAGCACCTCGCCGGTGCCGGTGACCAGCTCGAGCGCCGCCAGCTGCCCGGCGAGCCCGGCGACGACGCCGCCGGTGCCGTGGGTGCCGGTGGACACCGCCCCGGCCAGCGTCTGCTCGGCGATGTCGCCCATGTTGTGCAGGCTCAGCCCGTGCCGCTCGAGCTCGGCGTTGAGCCTCTTCAGCTGCGTGCCGGCGCGGGCGGTCACGGTCATCGCGGCCCGGTCGATCTCGACGATGCCGCTCATCGCGCCGGGGCGCAGCAGGGTGTGGTCAGGCGCCGAGATCGCGGTGAAGCTGTGCCCGGTGCCGGCCATCTTCACGGTGGTCCGCTCGGCGCGGGCGCGCTCCACCGCGGCCACCACCGCCGCGGTGTCCACCGGGGTCTCGACGCGCCGCGGGTGCGCCGACTCCAGTCGCGACCAGTTGCGCCAGGTCTCACCGCTCACGACCGTCTCCTCCACGTGGTCCCGCCTCCGGGCCGAGGCCCTGCGGGGGCAGCGTAGTGCTCGCCAGCCGGTGCGCGTCGCTGTCCGCGCCCGCCGGCGTACGCCGGGTGGCCAGCGCCGCGGCGGCGCCCAGGGCCCCGGCGGCCGTCGCGACGAGGAAGGCGGCCGAGGCCCCGTGGGCGTCGGCGACCGCACCGGCCACGGCCGCCCCGGGCGCCACCCCGGCGGCCATGCCGGTGGAGAGCACCGACATGCCCTCGGTGAGCCGAGCGGCCGGCACGCTGCGCTCGGTGGCGGCCAGGGAGGCGATCAGCGTGGGCGAGATCGCCAGACCGCCCACCAGCAGCACCACCCCCAGCAGCGGCAGCGAGCCGATGAAACTCAGCGGCGCCAGGGTCAGCGCCAGCGCGACCGTCCCCCAGCGGACCCGGATCGCCGGGTCGCCACGCCAGTGCACGGCGCCGGTGAGGATGCCCGAGGTCATCGACCCCAGCGCCCACAGTGCGAGCAGCACACCGGCCATCTGGGGAGCGTCCACCTCCTCGGCGAACGCGACCGTCGACACCTCGGTGGCCCCGAACAGCCCGCCCAGCGCCAGCGAGACGACGGTGAGCGGGATGATCGTGCGCCACGGCATCGCCGGACGTGGCCCGCTGGCGTGGTCGTGGCGGTGCGGCGGGGGCTGGGTGCCGCGCTGCGCGGCGAGCACGAAGGTGCCGACCAGCCCGGCCAGGACCGCCACGGCGAGTCCCGCCACCGGGTGCCAGGCCACCGCCAGGAAGGTGACCAGCACCGGGCCGAGCACGAAGATCGTCTCGTCGACGACGGCCTCGAGGGCGTAGGCGGTCTGGACCTGGGCGGGGTCGGACAGCACGTGCGACCACCGGGCCCGCACGCACGACCCGATCTGCGGGTACGCCGCACCGGCCACCGCGGCGCAGGCGTGCACCAGCACCAGGGACGCGCCGCTCTCGACGCTCCAGACCAGGGCCGCCATCGCCAGCGCGAAGACGACCACCGCGGCCGGCAGCGCCCGGTGCTGGCCCCAGCGGTCGGCCAGGCGGCCGTGCAGCACGGCCAGCGCCGCGTTGGCCAGCACGTAGGCGGCCGAGACGCTGCCGGCGACCCCGTAGGAGCCGCGGTCGGCCGAGACCAGCAGGACGATGCCCAGCCCCATCGTGGACACGGGCAGCCGGGCGACGAGGCCGGCGAGGCAGAAGGCGCGCGCTCCGGGGACCGTGAGCACCCGACGGTAGGTGGTGAGCATGGCGAGCGCGAGCGTACGACCCGTCCCCGTCGTGGGCCGCATTGTCGAGCGCTCCTACGATGTCGACATGAGTTCCGACGCCCGCCCCTACGACGCTCTGCTGCTGCTCTCCTTCGGCGGGCCCGAGAAGACCGAGGACGTGGTGCCGTTCCTCGAGAACGTGACCCGGGGCCGCGGGATCCCGCGCGAGCGGCTCGAGGAGGTCGGCGAGCACTACTTCCTGTTCGGCGGCAAGTCGCCGATCAACGACCAGAACCGCGCCTTCCTGCGGGCCCTGCGCGCCGACCTCGACGAGCACGGCGTCGACGTCCCGGTCTACTGGGGCAACCGCAACTGGGAGCCCTACCTGAGCGACACGCTGCGCCAGATGGCCGCCGACGGGCACCGCCGGATCGCGGCGATCTTCACCTCGGCGTACTCGTCGTACTCGGGGTGTCGGCAGTACCGCGAGGACCTGGCCGCCGCGGTGGCGTCGCTGCGTGAGGAGGACCCGGACGCATCGCAGCTGCAGATCGACCGGCTGCGGATGTACTTCAACCATCCCGGGTTCGTCGACGCCAACGTCGACGCCACCCTCGCCGCGCTCGACGAGCTGCCCATCGACGTGCGCGACGAGGCCCACCTGACCTTCGTCACCCACTCCGTCCCGGTCACGATGAACGACGGCGCGGGCCCCGACGGCGGCGCCTACGTCGCCCAGCACGAGGACCTGATGGCCGAGATCGTGGCGCGCGTGCAGGAGCGCACCGGCCGCCGCCACGACCACGCCCTGGTCTACTGCTCGCGCTCCGGCGCGCCGCACATCCCCTGGCTCGAGCCCGACGTCAACGACCACCTGCGCGAGCTGGCCGAGGCCGGCACCCCCGGCGTGGTGATGGCGCCGATCGGGTTCGTCTCCGACCACATGGAGGTCATCTACGACCTCGACACCGAGGCGATGGCCACCGCCGAGGAGCTGTCCCTGCCGGCCGCGCGCGCCGCCACAGCCGGGACCGACCCCCGGTTCGTGGCCGCCGTGCGCGAGCTGCTGCTCGAACGGGCCGCCGCCGAGCGCGGCGAGCAGCCGCAGCGCGCCGTCTGCGGCCGGCTGGGCCCGGTCTGGGACCGCTGCGCGGTGGACTGCTGTCCGAACCCGCGGGCACCCCGCCCGGTGCTGGCGGGCGTCGACGACCCGAGCGTGGCGAGCGCGTGAGCCCGGCCGCCGGACCGGACCGTGACGCCCTGGGCGGCGAGCTGCTGGAGGTCGCCCGCCGCGCCGCGCGCGAGGCCGCGGCGCTGGTGGCCCAGCGTCGTGCCGCGGGGGTCAGCGTCGCGGCCACCAAGAGCAGCTCGGTCGACCCGGTCACCGAGGCCGACCGGGCCAGCGAGGAGCTGCTGCGCCGGGTGATCGCGGCCGCGCGACCCGACGACGCCTTCCTCGGCGAGGAGGGCGGGGAGCGCGACGGCGCCGCAGTGGGCACCGGGGTGCGCTGGGTGGTCGACCCCATCGACGGCACCGTGAACTTCCTCTACGGACTTCCCGAGTACGCCGTGTCGGTGGCCGCCGAGGTCGACGGCGAGGTGGAGGCGGGCGTCGTGCTCAACGTCGCCACCGGCGTCGAGTACTGGGCCCTGCGCGGCGGCGGCGCCTGGCGGGACGGGGCCCCGCTGTCGGTGCGCGCCGCGGCGCCGCTGGAGCAGCGGTTGGTGCTGACCGGGTTCAGCTACGACGCCGAGCGCCGGGTGCGCCAGGCGGGCGCGGTGGGCCGGCTGATCGGCCGGGTGCGCGACATCCGCCGGATGGGTTCGTGCGCGCTCGACCTGTGCCACGTGGCGGAGGGGAGCGCCGACGCCTACGTGGAGGAGGGCGTCAACCTGTGGGACCACGCCGCCGGGGCGCTGGTGGCGCGCGAGGCCGGAGCGCGCACCGAGCTCCTGGCGGGCGCGGGTGGCGCCGAGCTGCTGCTGTGCGCGCCGGCTCACGGCTTCGCGGAGTTCCGCTCGGCGGTCCTCGAGGCGGGCTTCGCGGCGGCGTCCGCGGAGTAGCTCTGCACCCGGTGGAGAGGGAATAGCGCCGAGCGTGCTTGCGTTGGTCGATCGACGGGCACCGGATGTAGGACCCCCCGAGGCCATGGTGCACAATCTGGCGCCGGGCAACCAGACTTTCTGCAGACCTGCTCATAGGAGTGGATGACGATGGCGACTGACTACGACGCACCGCGCAAGAACGAAGAGGACCAGAGCGAAGAGAGCATCGAGGAGCTCAAGGCCCGTCGTCACGACAAGAACTCCGGCAAGGTCGACGAGGACGAGGCCGAGGCCGCCGAGTCGTTCGAGCTGCCCGGCGCCGACCTCTCCCACGAGGAGCTCGCCGTCGAGGTGAAGCCGCGCCAGGACGACGAGTTCACCTGCATGAGCTGCTTCCTGGTGCACCACCGCAGCCAGCTCGTCGACGCCGAGAACCTGATCTGCCGCGACTGCGCCTGAGCCGCGCAGGGCTCGCACGCACGAGACCACAAGGGCCGCCACCCGGCAGGGTGGCGGCCCTTCGTGCGTCCGTGGCCGAACCGGCGCCGATCAGTAGGCGGTGGCGCCGTTCTTCTTGGAGTCCTGGTCGTCCTTGACCAGGTCGGGCGGCAGGTGGCCGGTCGAGCGGGTGTAGTAGTCGGCCGCCTTGCGGGCGGCGAGCATCCGGGCGATCGCGATGATCGTCCCGCTCGCGGCCGCCCACATCACCGCCTCCCACAGGTCGACGTCGGGGTCGGCCGGGTTGGCGGGAGGGTTCTTCCCGGTGGCGGTGCGCCACGACGTGTTGAGGGCCTTCTTCGCGACCGCGGCGCCGAGCAGCGCCGATCCGAGCGAGAAGACCGACCAGATCTTGGAACCCGATGCCATCGGTCCTCCTGTGAGTGCGGCCAGGGCTGGCCGAGGGTGGGGAATGTCGTTCTTGCGCAGACCTCACACTACCCAGCCGGCGGCCGGCTCATGCGTGGCTCAGCCGCCGTGCGAGGCGCGGGCGACGTTGCGCGCCGCGGCCAGCACCGTGGCGAGGCGCTGGGGGTGGCGGGTGCTGACCAGCCAGTACGGCGTGGGGTCGGCCGGGTCTTCGATGGCCACGCGCACCGAGCGCTTGAGGTAGGGCCGCAGGACCAGGTGCGCGCGAGCGTCGGCGTCGCGTCCGGCGATCAGCCGCGTCTCCTGGGCGTCGAGCTGCTCCACCGGCCCGATCAGCCGCACCGGGATGTGGGCGGAGCCGGCCCGGAAGACCCCGTCCGCCACGCTCACCCGCGCTGCGCCGTACGACGTGAGCGAGAGGACCAGCAGCAGCACCATCACGGCCGTGGCGCCCCACGCGGCAGCCGCCGGCATGGCGACGATGACGGCCAGCCACATGCTGGCCACCAGCATGGTTCCCTGGACCCACCACCGCAGCGGGACGGTGAGCCTCTCTGCGTACTCCACGCTTAGATCCTGCCACTCGGCTCCGCGCGGTGAAGCATCGGGTGGCGTGGACGCGGGCCGGGATGGGACAGCCAGGAGGCCGTGCCGACCCGGGTTGGATAGGGTCGTCGGGCCATGACCCAGACCCCGCCGCCGAGCCCCTCGGTCGACCAGCGCCAAGCCCGCCCGGAGGCGGGTGATGTCGAGGTGAGGCTGGTCCGGCTCGACCGCGAGCTGCCCGCCCCCGCCTACGCCCACCCCGGCGACGCGGGCGCGGACCTGATGACCACGATCGACCTGACCCTGGCGCCGGGGGAGCGGGCGCTGGTGCCGACCGGGATCGCGATCGCGCTCCCGCTCGGGTTCGTCGCGCTGGTCCACCCACGCTCGGGGCTGGCCGCGCGGCACGGGCTGTCCATCGTGAACACCCCCGGGACCGTGGACGCTGGTTACCGTGGGGAGATCAAGGTCATGCTGATCAACCACGATCCGGCCACCCCGGTGGAGCTGCGTCGCGGCGACCGGATCGCCCAGCTGGTCATCCAGCGGGTGGAACGGGCCGCGTTCCTCGAGGTGGACCGGCTTCCCGACTCCGATCGTGGCGCCGGGGGTTACGGTTCCACCGGCGGTTTCGGTCCGCTCTGACCTGCCGCACCCGATCGAGGAGTCACAGTGAAGTTCCGTCGCAAGTCCCAGCAGGTCGAGACCGACCCGGCCGAGCCGCAGACGCCCGCGACCGGGCCGGGGTCTGACGACGCCGCGTCGGCCGAGCCGGGCAGCGCGCAGTCGGGCGAGAGCGAGGTGCGTCCGCGTGACGTCGACGAGATCGATCTCGCCGACGGGGTGCAGCGCATCGACCTGGGCTCGCTGCTGATCACTCCCTCGCCGGGGCGCGAGCTGCGCCTGCAGGTGGACGAGAAGACCAAGGCGGTTCAGTCGGTGGTCATCGCCGCCCCCGACGGCGCGCTGGAGCTGAAGGCGTTCGCGGCGCCGCGCGGTGGCGGCCTGTGGGACGACGTCCGCCCCCAGATCGCCGCCGACATGACGCAGCGCGGCGGCACGGTGACCGAGCAGGAGGGACCGTTCGGCACCGAGCTGGCCTGTCAGCTCACCGTGCGTCGCGCCGACGGCACCACCGCCGTCCAGCCGTCGCGGATCATCGGCTTCGACGGCCCCCGCTGGCTGCTGCGCGCCACGCTGCTCGGCCGCCCGGCCGTCGACCCCGAGGCCGCCGCTGAGTGGGAGGCCACGATCTCGGGCGTCGCCGTGCGCCGCGGGGCGGTCGCCATGCCGGTGGGCGACGCCCTGGCCCTGGTGATGCCGGCCAACGCCCGGCGCAGCAGCGAGTAGCGCCCGCGATGAGTCCCGAGAGGAGCCCGCTGCGTCGGCGGATCAGCCGGTGGGCCAGCTCCAGCGACCAGGAGGCCCGCGAGCTGCGCAAGACGCACAGCGAGCCGGGCGGGATCTCCATCGCGCTGGCCCCGGACCGTGAGCGCGTCCGGCTCCGCGGGACCCTGCGCACCGTCACCCTGCGCCCGCGAGGCGGCGCGCCGGCCCTCGAGGCGGAGCTCTACGACGGTTCCGGGGTGCTCACCCTGATCTGGCTCGGGCGCCGGCGGATCGCCGGCATCGCCCCTGGGCGCGCCCTGCAGGTCGAGGGGCGCATCGGCGTCCAGGAGGGCGTCCGCGTGATGTTCAACCCCCGTTACGAGCTGCGCCCATGAGCCAGCCCGAGCGCGACACACCCCCGGCGGGGGCCCCGGAGCCGCAGGCTGCGGCCTCGCTCGACACGGTCGAGGCGGTGGTGCGTCAACAGCTCTCGCGCGCCCTGGGCGGCCGGCGGGGGATGATCGAGGCGGCCGTGCCCACCGTGCTGTTCACCGCGACGTGGCTGCTGGGCGACGACCTGCGGACTGCGCTGCTGGTCAGCCTGCTGGTCGCCGGCCTGCTGTTGGTGGTGCGCGTGGTCCAGCGCTCCACCACCCAGTTCTGCCTCAACGCCATCTTCGGCATCGGCATCGGCTGGCTCTTCGTGCGGATGTCGGCAAGCTCCGGAGGCAGCGCAGACGACCAGGCGCTGGCCTACTTCCTGCCCGGGATCCTCTACAACGGCGGGTACGCCGTCGTGCTCGGCCTGACCTGCGTGATCGGCTGGCCGCTGGTCGGCTTCATGGTCGGCAGCGTCACCGGTGACGCCACCGCCTGGCACCGTGATTCGCAGGTGGTGCGCCTGTGTTCCCGGCTGACCTGGGTGCTGGTGGTGCCGTGCGCGCTGCGCGTGCTGCTGCAGGCCCCGATCTGGTGGGCAGGCTCCTCGGGCGCCCTGGAGGCCGACACCGCGGTCGCGGCACTGGGCATCCTCAAGATCGCGCTCGGGTGGCCGCTGCAGCTGGCGTCGCTGGCGACGATGGCCTGGCTGCTGAGCCGGAACCGGACGCCGCTCAGCACCGCGGGCTGAGTGCTCCGCGGCTGAGTGCCGGGCTGAGTGTTCCGCGGGCTCAGGCCCGGTGGGTGCCGGGGGCGAGCAGACGCTCCAGCACCGCCTCGACGTCCTCGGGCACCACGAAGAGCAGCTCGTCGCCCGCCTCGAGCGGCTGCTCGGGGTCGGGTGT
Source organism: Nocardioides sp. Z21_20 (assembly GCF_059766585.1). Classification (NCBI taxonomy): domain Bacteria; kingdom Bacillati; phylum Actinomycetota; class Actinomycetes; order Propionibacteriales; family Nocardioidaceae; genus Nocardioides; species Nocardioides sp. Z21_20. The sequence goes on along the minus strand of NZ_JCBAJX010000003.1, from coordinate 13,619 downwards.
GTAGACCTGGCCGTCGCGCAGGATCGTGACCAGCGCGCAGTTCTCCGGGAACGGCACCAGCCCCGAGGGGGTGCCGACGTGGGGGGAGTCCGCGGGCAGGGTCATCTCCACGAGGTTGGCGTTGCCCTGGCGGAAGGTGAACAGGCGCACCAGGTCGCCGACCGTCACCGCCTCCTCGACCAGCGCGGACATGATCCGCGGAGTGGACACGCTCACGTCGACGCCCCAGGCCTCGGTGAAGAGCCACTCGTTGTTGGGGTGGTTGACCCGCCCGACCGTGCGGGGGACGCCGAACTCGGTCTTCGCCAGCAGCGCGGTGACCAGGTTGGCCTTGTCGTCCCCGGTGGCCGCGATCACCACGTCGCACTGGTCGAGACGGGCCTCCTCCAGCGAGGACAGCTCGCAGGAGTCCGCGAGCAGCCACTCGGCGTGCGGCACCCGCTCGGGCTTGATCGACTCGGCGTTCTTGTCGATCAGCAGGATCTCGTGGCCGTTCTCGATCAGCTCCCGGGCGATCGAGCGACCGACCGCACCCGCTCCGGCGATGGCGACCCGCATCAGTGCTCTCCTGCCTCGTGGCCGGTCACTCGTGCACCGGGCCGCTCTCGATGACGCTGTAGGCGTGCGCCGCGGACTCCTCGCGCATCACCAGGTGCAGCAGATCGCCCTCCTGGATCACCGTGTCCCGGGTGGGCAGCATCCCCTCACCGAGCCGGTCGATCCAGGCGATCCGGCTGCGTGACTGCTGCTGGAAGTCGATGGTGCGGTGACCGATCCACCGCTGGGGGACCGGCACGTGGTCGAGCCGGATCGTGCCGGAGGGGTCACGGAAGTCCGGCTCCGCGCCGGCGGGCAGCAGCCGGCGCAGGACCTGGTCGGCGGTCCACTTGACGGTGGCGACGGTGGTGATCCCGAGCCGCTGGTAGACCTCGGCGCGTCCTGGGTCGTAGATCCGGGCCACCACCTGCTGGATCCCGAACGTCTCGCGCGCCACCCGGGCGGCGATGATGTTGGAGTTGTCACCGCTGGAGACCGCGGCGAAGGCGTCTGCCCGCTTGATGCCGGCCTTGGCCAGCACCGCCTGGTCGAAGCCGTAGCCGGTGACCTTGTCGCCGTTGAACGACGGGCCCAGTCGCCGGAAGGCGTCGGGGTTGCTGTCGATCACCGACACGGTGTGGTTGCGGTCCTCGAGGCTGCGCGCGAGTGTCGAACCCACCCGGCCGCAGCCCATGATCACGACATGCACGAGGGCACCGTATCCCAGCGGCGGACCGCCCAGGACCCGATCGTGTCGTGCATCCACCGCAGTTGTTCGCCGTTGATGTGAGTGTCGGGTGCGCGGGCGGTCTAGTGTGTCCGATCGTGAGTGTCGGCGACGTCTCGAAGAGGATCCTGCTGGGGCGCAAGCTCCGCAGCTCCCAGCTGGGGGAGACACTGCTCCCCAAGCGCATTGCTCTTCCGGTCTTCGCCAGCGACGCACTCTCGTCGGTGGCCTACGCCCCGGACGAGGTCTTCATCATGCTGTCGCTCGCGGGCGCGTCCGCCTACGTGTGGTCGTGGAAGATCGGGATCGCGGTCGCGCTGGTGATGTTCGCGGTGATCGCCTCGTACCGCCAGACCGTGCACGCCTACCCCAGCGGCGGTGGCGACTACGAGGTGGCGACCGTCAACCTGGGCCGCACCGCCGGCACCACGGTGGCCAGCGCGCTGCTGGTGGACTACGTGCTGACCGTGGCGGTCTCGGTGTCCTCGGGGGCCCAGTACGCCGCGGCGGCCCTGCCCTTCCTCAGCGGGCACGAGGCGGTGTTCGCGACGCTGCTCGTGATCCTGCTGATGGCGATGAACCTGCGTGGGATCCGGGAGTCGGGGACCTTCTTCGCCGTCCCGACCTACCTCTTCATGCTCGCCATGCTCGCGATGTGCGGCTACGGGCTGATCCGGCTGCTGCGCGGCACGCTGCCGCAGGTGGAGAGCGCCGACCTCCAGATCGTCGCGGCGCCGGGCTACGAGGGCCAGCTGACCACAGTGGCGCTGATCTTCCTGCTGGCGCGGGCGTTCTCCTCGGGCTGCGCGGCGCTGACCGGCGTGGAGGCCATCTCCAACGGCGTGCCGGCGTTCCGCCGTCCCAAGAGCCGCAATGCCGCGACCACGCTGCTGCTGCTCGGCTCCATCGCCATCACGATGATGCTCTCGGTGACCCTGCTGGCCCGCGAGATGGGGCTGAAGTACGTCGATCCCCACGACATCGACCGGCTGCGCACCGCCACCGGGGAGATGCTGCCGGCGGGCTACGACCAGCACACGGTGATCGCCCAGATCGCGGCCGCGGTATTCGACGGCTTCCCGGCCGGGTTCTACCTGGTGGTCACCGTCACCGGCGTGATCCTGGTGCTGGCCGCCAACACCGCGTTCAACGGGTTCCCGGTGCTGGGCTCGATCCTGGCCCAGGACGGCTACCTGCCCCGGGCGCTGGGCTCGCGCGGCGACCGGCTCGCCTACAGCAACGGCATCCTGTTCCTGGCCCTGATGGCGATCGCGCTGATCCTCGCCTTCGACGCGCAGGTGACCCGGCTGATCCAGCTCTACATCGTCGGCGTCTTCGTCTCGTTCAACCTCAGCCAGCTCGGGATGATCCGGCACTGGACCCGGCACCTGGCCAGCGAGTCGTCGCCGGTCGAGCGCCGCCGGATGCAGCGCTCGCGCGCGATCAACGCGATCGGGCTGGTGTTCACCGCGGTCGTGCTGGTGATCGTGCTGGTCACCAAGTTCCTGGAGGGCGCCTGGATCGCGATCCTGGCGATGGCCGGCTTCTTCGTGCTGATGCGCGCCATCCGGCGCCACTACGAGCGGGTCTCCGACGAGCTCGCGGCCGACGAGCAGGACGGGGTGCTGCCGACCCGCGTCCATGCGATCGTGCTGGTCGGCAAGCTGCACAAGCCCACCCTGCGGGCACTGGCGTTCGCGAAGGCCACCCGCCCCAACGTGCTCGAGGCGATCTACGTCGGCGTCGACGACGAGGCGACCAACCAGCTGCTGGACGAGTGGGACGAGCGCAACCTCGACGTTCCGCTGAAGGTCCTGCACTCGCCGTTCCGCGAGCTGGTCAAGCCGGTCGTGGACTACGCCGCGGAGATCCGGCGCCACCACCCCCGCGGCGTGGTCGCGGTCTACATCCCCGAGTACGTCGTGGGCCACTGGTGGGAGCAGCTGCTGCACAACCAGACCGCGCTGCGACTCAAGGGCAGGCTGCTGTTCAGCCCCGGCGTGATGGTGATCTCGGTGCCCTACCAGCTGCACTCCTCGATCAACGTCCACGAGCGCGAGGAGCGCGAGCTCAGCCGGGTCCGTGCCGGCGACGTGCGCCGCGGACGACTCCGTGCCAACACCCCTTCCCGCAAACGACAGACACCCCGGTGATCCGATGACCCGCTCCCACCGTCCACGCCGCCCCGGCCCCCGCCACTCCGCTCCTCGCCCGCGCAAGGAACGCGGTCGCTCCCGGGTCGGTGAGCGCTTCACCGCCACCGTGGGGCCGATCGCGCACGGCGGCCACTGCGTCGTACGGGTCAGCGATCCGGCCGCGGCGCCCGCACCGGACGGCTCGCCCGGCACCCGGGTGGTGTTCACCCGGCACGCGATCCCCGGCGAGGAGGTCGTCGTGCAGATCACCGAGGGCACCGACGGGGACCGCTTCTGGCGAGGCGACGCGGTCGAGGTGCTGGTGCCGTCCCCGCACCGGGTCACCCCGCCGTGCCCCTACGCGGGACCGGGCCGCTGCGGCGGCTGCGACCTGCAGCACGTGGAGCTCGGCCATCAGCGCGAGCTGAAGGCCGCCGTGGTGCGTGAGCAGCTGGCCCGGTTGGCCGGCCTGGACCTCCCGGTCACCGTCGAGGCCGTGCCCGGCGACGTGGACGGGCTGCGCTGGCGCACCCGGGTGCAGTTCGCCACCACGCCCGAGGGCGGACGCGGCATGCGGGTGCACCGCTCCCGGGCGGTGATCGCGGTCGACGAGTGCCTGATCGCCCACCCCGACGCGCGGATCGCGGGGGAGAGCGCCGACGACGTGGTCGTCGAGACCGTGCACGGACGCGGGGTCGAGCACGACGAGGCCCCCGGACAGCAGTTCGTGGTGGAGGCCGACGGGTTCTGGCAGGTGCACCCCGGGGCCCCGGACGTCCTGGTGGACAGCGTGCTGGGGTTCCTCGAGCCGCGCGCCGGGGAGCGGGTGCTCGACCTGTACGCGGGAGTGGGCCTGTTCTCCCGCTTCCTCGCCGAGGCGGTCGGGGAGGGTGGCTCGGTGGCCGCGGTGGAGGGTGACCGCCGTGCCTGCCAGCACGCCGCGGCGAACCTGCGCGGACTGCCGGTGAGGGTCGAGCACGGCTCGGTGGACCAGGTGCTCGCCGACAGGCTGGACGAGCCGTTCGATCTGGTCGTCCTGGACCCGCCGCGCGAGGGCGCTCGTCGCCAGGTCGTGGAGCAGGTGGTCGATCGGGCTCCGCGGGCGGTGGCCTACGTCGCCTGTGACCCCGCGGCGCTCGCGCGCGACCTGGCGATCTTCGCCGAACACGGCTACCGGGTCAGTGGGCTGCGCGCCTTCGACCTCTTCCCGATGACCAGTCATGTGGAGGTTGTCGCGCAACTCGTGAGACGCGGACCTGACCTGCGCTGATGTGACTCGTGGTCTCGGCGTCGATCGTGCGGACCGCGTTGGGGCTCGCTTTGAGCTCAGTTCGAAGTCGGCCCGAAAATGTGGACAACCATTCGTCGTGCCCATCTCGTTGAACGGCCAGGAGGTCGTCGATGCGTGAGGCTGGGGTCATGGAGGTGTCGCCGACGTTCGAGGAGTACGTCGCGACGCGTGGCCGTGCCCTGTGGAGGAGCGCATGGCTTCTCACTGGTGACGCTCAGCGAGCCGAGGACCTGGTGCAGACGGCGTTGGTGAAGTGCTGGCGCCGGTGGGACAGGATCGCGGCGGACGGTTCGGTCGACGGGTATGTCCGCCGCGCGATGGTCACCACGTTCACGGACTGGCGGCGCCGCCGATGGGAAGGCGAGGTGCCCACCGCCGAGCTGCCCGCCGGTTGGAACGGCGACGCCGACCTCGCGGTGCGGCGCGACGTGCTGTCCGCACTGGCTCTGCTGCCGCGTGGCCAGCGAGCGGTCATCGTCCTGCGGTTCTACGACGACCTCACCGAGTCGCAGACGGCGCATGTGCTCGGCATCAGCGTCGGGACCGTCAAGAGCCAGACGGCTCGCGCGCTCAAGACGTTGCGGATGTCGGAGTTCCTGGAGGAGTCATGAGTGAGCAGAGCCTGCGAGATCTCCTGAAGCGCGCTGTGCCGGAGGCACCGGATCTGGACGTGGCGGCCCTCGAACGTCGCGCCGCGCGTGAGCGGCGCAACCGCATGTCAGTTGCGGCAGGGGGTGCGGTTGTGGTGGCCGTCGTCGCGGGGTCGCTGGCACTCACCACGCTCACTCTGGACGATGGTCGGCCTCCGTCGCCGAGCAAGATCGCTACCGAGCCCCCTACCGCCAGCGATGTTCCGGATGGTCCAGTGGCGCCCTACGACCCGCCGCCGTGCCCCGCGCGTCTGCCGGCCCCCGCGGAGAGCGGCCACGTCGTACCCGACCTGGGAGAAGTCGCCGCGATTCGTCTGTGCCCGGATCTGAATCCGCGCGGGGATCGAGCGTGGCAGCCGTCCGCCGATGAGGTCGCCCAGCTTGACGACGCCGATGCGCTGGTGAGTGATCTTGCGGGCTTCGCAGTCGCCCTGGGGCAGATTCCCCCAGGGCTTCCCGATTACTGCGCCGACGGCGAGGACTCGTACGAAAGGTATTCGTTCGCGTTCTATCGGCCGGACGGGACGCGGGTGATGGTGGGTGCGGCTGGCTGTGAGCCGGTCACGATCGCCGGCCAGGACGTCGACAGCGACGCAGTTCGGCAGATCTACCTGGCGTTCTTGGAGCGACAACGGGACACCCTGACCTACTCGCGACCGTTCGACGACGAGCTCACCTGCGGGTCGCAGGAGCGCGGTGGGCCGATCCGGCCAGGGCGGGAACGACTGGTCGCGGCGATCGCGTGCGACATCCCGCCGGGAGCCGAGTCGATCCCGATGGACCTCGAGCCCGTCGAGTTGGACGCCAGGGCGCTCGATGAGCTCGAGCGTGCGTGGAGCAAGCCCGGCGATCCGATCGTCCGTGAGTCGAGTGGGGTGAACGAGTGCGTCGATCCACCGGAACCGCCGTCATACATCCTGGCAGGGACCGACCGCAGCGATGTCGTGCGGTTGATCGACAGTCCCTGCGGCTTCCTGGTGTGGCACGGCTGGGAGGACAGCGACGGTGCCACGATCCCCACGACGCTGAGCGGCCTGGGCGTCGAGTAGCGGCTGTCATAATCCTTGAAAGTCTTCTAGGATTGTGTTCATGGGAGCAGTCAGCGTTGCCCAGGCCGCAGAGCGGCTCGGCGTCAGCGTGTCCCGGATCCACCAGCGCATTTCCGACGGCTCGCTGGTCGCGGAGCGGATCGGGTCCCAGTGGGTCGTGGACGAGCGTTCGCTCCTGAGGGTTCAGGAGCGGAGCAAGGCTGGTCGCCCGCTCTCCGCCCGGTCCGCCTGGGCTGTGATCGCGGCGTCGGAGAACGATCGCGACCGATTGCGCTCGGGCGGATCGGCTGCGTCGGCGCGTGCACGGATGCAGTTGCAGCGGCTGCTTGGACCGGCCGTTGAGCCGGTCGCCAATGAGGACGCCGTCGGTGACCTCGCGGCGTCGCTTCGCTCCGTACTCCGCAGCCGGGCCACGCGTCGCTTGTTCCGGGCGGCCGCCGCGTATCTTCCGGACCTCCGGGCCGACGATCGTTGGCTCATGGTCGTCGACTTGGCGGTGAGAGGCATCGCATCTGCCGACGTCGAGGGATATCTCGGCGAGTCCGATGTGGACGGACTCGTCAAGGACTACCTCCTGGTCGCCGCCGACAGCGACGCGAACGTTGTCCTTCACGTCGTGGCTGACGGGCAACATCCGTTCCCGGACTCACGCCTTCGACTTGCGGCTGATCTGGCCGAGCATCGGGGGCCGCGCGAGGAGGCACGGGCCACCGAGTTGCTGCACGAGCTCGCCATGGAGTGGAAGGCCGCAGAGGGATGATCGTCCGAGCGCGCCAGCCTGCGCCAAGGAATCACCGGTAGTCCGACCTTGCCGACCGCGGGCGGGACCCAAGCACTTCAGCGCAGCGAGACCGTCACGGTGTCGGTCGCTGGACGCGAAGGAGCCGTCCGGCGGCCCAACCTGGTCGGCGCCTTCGTCGGCAAGGCGGCCGCACTCAGCAACGTGGGCGACCCGGGTCTGGAAGGACCGCGCGACCCTGCTCGAGATCCCGAACGCCGAGGACTCGCTCGCTCGGCTCGTCATGGCGGTGGAGGTGGAGCCGTGAGGCTGCTGTCGTTTGCGATCGTCGGGGGCCGGAGACACGAGGGCTGGGATTGGGCTCGCTGTGATTCGCAAACGCCCGACCGCAATCGATCGCGCTCACGCTCAGCCCCATTGATGTGTTCCCGATGACGCACCACGTGGAGTGCGTCGCGCTGCTGGAAAGAACCAGCTCTGACCTGCGGTGACGCCCAGTCAGGGCCGCGGTTCTCAGCCGACCCCTATCAGCCGCAGGCGGGACCGGATCGGCAGATCCTGCGGCGCTCCGGCGCCGGTGAAGGAAAGGACCTGCTCCAAGACGAGCTCGCGCGGCTCCACGTCGGTGTCGACCGCGAAGACCACCCGACCCAGGGCGGCGTGGCTCGAGGCCTTGAGTCCCTCACGACGGACGGGCTGGGCGCCGTCGAGGGTGACGACAGGCGCACTCATCCGCGCCGGGAACCACGCGTCACCGGCAGCGTTCTCCACGGTGCTCGCGCGGTAGAGCTGGAGCCGGAGGTTGGCCCACAGCGTGCCCTCGTCGGCCCACCCGAGCGCCGCGTCATAGGGGTAGAGGGTGAGGTGGCTGGAGGTGTAAGTGGCCAGTCCCGGTCGCAGCGGCGAGTCGGGGTCCGCGGCGACGAACGCGCACGCGCTTGTCTCGGCGCAGGCGGTCGAGAAGTTGCGGTTCCCGTCGTACAACGCCTCGGCCACGCCGGCATCGATCTCGCCCGACTCGACGTGGGCGGTCTGGGTCAGGCCGTCGTACTCGACCTCGACCGTGAGGTCCTCGACGCTGGGTCGCCCCTCGATGCCGACGGCGATCGAGGTCGGGTCGTCACCGGAGTCGCTGCTGGAGTCATCGAGCACGATCGAGGCCAGGTCGACGCGCTGGTCGCCGACGACGAGGCGGACCTCGACCGGGTTCGGGTCGCGATGCGTGGACCAGCCGACCTTGCGGACCTCCCAGCTGACCGGGATCAGGCTGCCGTCCTTGGGGGCGGCCAGGTCCTGCGACTCGTCCCACGTGGGGTCGCCGTAGTCGACCTCCATGAGCTCGTGCCCGAGGGTCTCGACGGGGGCGCCGACCCGGACCGTGACCTCGCTGCCAGGCACCTGCACCGTCACGGAGCGGCCGTAGGTCGGCGAGCTCAGCGGCAGCTGCTCGCCCACCTCGGCCGCGACCGTCGGCCCGTCGTCGACCGCGCGCCACACCATGATGCCGAGGACGAGGACGACCACGGCGAGTGCTACCGACAGGAGTGAGGCCAGCGCGCGGAGGCGATCGCTGCGACGAGCGTCGGTGGTGGGGGTGGTGCTGGGGGTGGTGGTCGTCATGAAAGGTCCCCGCCCGGGATGGTCCACTGGAAGTGCACGGGCCGCCGCTCGCGGGCGAAGGGCTCGCGGTCGACGGCCGGTCCCTGGTAGTCGAACCGCAGGGCGGGGGTCGGCTTCCCCTCCGCGATGTCGAAGACGAACTGCTCGGGGTCATCGGGGTCCGAGAAGCTCAGCGGCCCCGCGTTGAGGTCGTTGACATCCGCGGGCGGGGAGAGCGGTTCGGCGTTGCCGAGGCGCGCTGAGAACTGCAGATCGCCGGCATCCCAGTACGTCGAGGCGTCCCCGCTTCCGCTGACCAGGGATAGGCGGCGGGGGCGGACGACGTGCACCACCAGGAACTCGCGGCCCTCGTCGGCCCAGCCCAGCCCGTCGACGTACGGCGTGCGCAGGGTGAGCTGGACGCGGCACTCCAGGCCGGATCGGTAGAGGACCCTGATCCCGCTGTCGTCGAGACGCCTCGGCGTGCCGCACGGGGTCGACTCCATCTCGGCGAGCTCCTTCTGGGACGGGAGCTCGCCGAGGCGGTCCGCCTGTCCGCCCTCGACTGACCCGTCGGAGGCGTCCACGACCTGGGTCACGCCGTCGACGGTGACGCGCACCTCGAGTTCGGTGGGATCGCCGTCGACGGCTACCCAGACCCCGCCTCCCTGCTTGAAGGGCCCGTTGGGATCCAGGACGAGCCCGTCACGCCCGGACAGGGGGTAGTCGCGGCCGTCGGCGCGCAGGACCACCTCGGTCTCCTGCGCGTAGGGCCTGCCGATCGAGGACAGCGGGATGATGTGGTCCTCCTCGAGCCTCACCTCGACCCGCACGAAGCGGCCATCCTCCGGCGCCCGCACGTTGGCCTCCGCCCCGAGCAGCTCGGGCAGTTCCTCGCGTGGGGCCCCCGCCCCGGCCTTCGTCCGCGCCCACGGAAGTAGGACCTGGCCGTAGTGCGGCAGGTCGTCCTCCGCGAACGGCACGTCGAAGAGCTGGCCGACCTGGGCCCGGGGCCGGTCGTCCTCACCGCCCCGTATCACGACCAGCGCTGCCGAGAGCCCGACCACGAGCACCGCCAGCAGGGCGACCAAGGGCCAAAGGTTCCGCCGCTCGGTCCGGGGCGGTGCCGGACGGACCGGCTCGTTGGGCTCGGCGGGCTCGGCGGCAACCTCCGGCTCGACCGAACTCTCGGGGTCCATGCGCTGCACCGTCCCCAGCGGGCGCCACGGCGAAACTCCAGAGGGGCGCAAGGGATTGCGCGCGACCCGCGGCTGCGGCCGGTCTCCTCACCCCGGTAGGTGGTTTCCGATTGTGCCTCGACATCGTGTATCTTGATATCGAGATACATTCGCTCGCGACGGTCGCACCGCCGACCAGGGGAGCGGCACCCGGGTAAGGGGAACCTTCCTTTCGTGCCCTCCGCGGCGGCGGCAAGATGGGCCGCGAGCGAACCCATGAAGACGTCACGAGGAGATGGCTGATGGCCAGTCAGGACAGCTTTGGTGCGAAGAGCACTCTCGATGTGGACGGGAAGTCCTACGAGATCTTCCGCCTCGACGCAGTCACCGGGGAGGGCTTGGACGTCGCGTCCCTGCCGTACTCCCTGAAGGTGCTGCTGGAGAACCTCCTGCGCACCGAGGACGGCGCGAACATCACCGCCGACGACATCAAGGCGCTCGCCGGCTGGGACGAGACGGCGCAGCCCGACAAGGAGATCCAGTTCACGCCCGCGCGCGTGATCATGCAGGACTTCACCGGCGTGCCCTGCGTCGTGGACCTCGCCACGATGCGCGAGGCGATGGCCGACCTCGGGGGAGACCCGGCGAAGATCAACCCGCTGGCGCCGGCCGAGATGGTCATCGACCACTCCGTCATCGCCGACGTGTTCGGCACGCCCGAGGCCTTCGAGCGCAACGTCGAGATCGAGTACGAGCGCAACCGCGAGCGCTACCAGTTCCTGCGCTGGGGCCAGGGCGCCTTCGACGACTTCAAGGTCGTCCCCCCGGGCACCGGCATCGTGCACCAGGTCAACATCGAGCACCTGGCGCGCACCGTCTTCACCCGCGAGGTGGACGGCGAGCTGCAGGCCTACCCCGACACCTGCGTGGGCACCGACTCGCACACCACGATGGTCAACGGCATCGGCGTCGTCGGCTGGGGCGTGGGCGGCATCGAGGCCGAGGCCGCGATGCTCGGCCAGCCGGTCTCCATGCTGATCCCGCGCGTCGTGGGCTTCAAGCTGAACGGCGACCTCCCCGAGGGCGCCACCGCCACCGACCTGGTGCTGACGATCACCGAGATGCTGCGCAAGCACGGCGTCGTCGGCAAGTTCGTCGAGTTCTACGGCCCCGGCGTCTCGGCGCTGCCGCTGGCCAACCGCGCCACCATCGGCAACATGTCGCCCGAGTTCGGCTCCACGATCGCGGTCTTCCCGATCGACGAGGAGACCACCAAGTACCTCGAGCTCACCGGCCGCTCCGCCGAGCAGCTCGCCCTGGTGGAGGCCTACGCCAAGGAGCAGGGCCTGTGGCACGACCCGGCCGCCGAGCCGCGCTTCTCCGAGAAGCTCGAGCTCGACCTGGCCACGGTCGTTCCGTCCCTGGCCGGCCCGAAGCGCCCCCAGGACCGGGTCTCGCTCACCGAGGCCAAGCCCGCCTTCCGCACGGCCCTGGCCGACTACGTCAGCGCCGACGAGACCGGCACCGAGGACCGCAAGCCCGGCGTCCCCGCCCAGGAGCAGCCCTTCGGCGTCACCTCCAAGGTCGACGAGGCCTCCGCGGAGTCCTTCCCCTCCAGTGACGCCCCCGCCTCGAACGGCGGGGCCGGCGGCGGCAACGGCTCCGGTGCGCCCGACGACTGGCACACCCACGCCGCGGCCTCCGCCGAGGGACGTCCCTCGAACCCGGCACGCGTCACCCTGGCCGACGGCACGGAGTTCACGATCGACCACGGCGCCGTCACCATCGCCGCGATCACCTCGTGCACCAACACCTCGAACCCGTCGGTGATGATCGGCGCCGCCCTGCTGGCCAAGAAGGCGGTGGAGAAGGGCCTCGAGCGCAAGCCGTGGGTCAAGACGACGCTGGCGCCCGGCTCGAAGGTGGTCTCGGACTACTACGAGAAGTCCGGCCTCACGCCGTACCTGGACAAGCTGGGCTTCAACCTCGTCGGCTACGGCTGCACGACCTGCATCGGCAACTCCGGGCCGCTCATCCCCGAGGTGAGCCAGGCCGTCAACGACAACGACCTCGCGGTCGTCTCGGTGCTGTCGGGCAACCGCAACTTCGAGGGCCGGATCAACCCCGACATCAAGATGAACTACCTGGCCTCCCCGCCGCTGGTGGTGGCCTACGCCCTGGCCGGCTCGATGGACGTCGACCTGTTCAACGACCCGCTGGGTCAGGACACCGACGGCAACGATGTCTACATGCGCGACATCTGGCCGACCGCCGCCGAGATCGAGGAGGTCGTCGCCAGCGCCATCACCTCGGAGATGTTCGACGACGGCTACTCCGACGTCTTCGCCGGTGACGAGCAGTGGCGCTCGCTGCCCACGCCCGAGGGCAAGACCTTCGCGTGGGACCCCGAGTCCACCTACGTCCGCAAGCCCCCGTACTTCGACGGCATGCCGGCGGAGCCCGAGGCGGTCACCGACATCGAGGGCGCCCGGGTGCTGCTCAAGCTCGGTGACTCGGTGACCACCGACCACATCTCGCCGGCCGGTGCGATCAAGAAGGACTCGCCGGCGGGCAAGTACCTCGCCGAGCACGGTGTCTCGCAGCGCGACTTCAACTCCTACGGCTCGCGCCGCGGCAACCACGAGGTGATGATCCGGGGCACGTTCGCCAACATCCGGCTGCGCAACCAGCTGGCTCCCGGCACGGAGGGCGGGTTCACCCGCGACTTCACCGGGAACGGCGACGTCACCACCGTCTTCGAGGCCTCGGAGAAGTACATCGCCGCCGGTACGCCGCTGGTCGTGCTCGCCGGCAAGGAGTACGGCTCCGGCTCGTCGCGTGACTGGGCCGCCAAGGGCACCGCGCTGCTCGGGGTCAAGGCGGTCATCGCCGAGTCCTACGAGCGGATCCACCGCTCGAACCTGATCGGCATGGGCGTGCTGCCGCTGCAGTTCCCCGAGGGCCAGACCGCAGAGTCCCTGGGTCTGACCGGCGAGGAGACCTTCAGCTTCACCGGGGTCACCGAGCTGAACGAGGGGCGCATCCCGCGCACCGTCAAGGTCAAGGCCGGTGACGTCGAGTTCGACGCCGTCGTCCGCATCGACACCCCCGGTGAGGCGAACTACTACCGCAACGGCGGCATCATGCAGTACGTGCTGCGCAGCCTGCGCGGCGCCTGAGAGCCCTCTGACGGCCTCAACGCGAGCACCGGAAGGCCCGTCGTCCCCTCGGGGACGGCGGGCCTTCCGCGTCTCCTGAGACCCGGTCGCGGCCGCCGGGAGACACGCTCTGCGAGCGGCGAGCTCGCCCCTCGGGTCTGTGCCGGGGGTCACGCGCTCTCGATTTGCCCGGCCAGCAGGGGCGGGGCTAATGTTCTGTCTGTCGCCGAGAGCGGCGGGGAGCAAGGCCCTGAAGAGGGTGCGGGCTCCCGGCTCCGGTTGATCTTCTCTCTCTGATGCTCCTGCTGGGGTGGTCGGGTCTCGCCTTTCGGGGTGTGGCTGGCTGGCCTGGTTGTGGTGTGTCTGGGGGAGGGGCGGTCTGGTTCTCGCCGGTTTGACCGGGTGGGGCGGATCGGGTAAGTTTCTGCAGGTTGCCCCGGCGCCTGATCGCCACCTGATGGTGGTGGTTGGGGTGGTGCGCGTGTGATGTTTGAGAACTCAACAGTGTGTCATATTAGTCGACGAATTAGTTTGATGCCTCGTCGATCACCTTTGG
>NZ_JCBAJX010000038.1:0-1022 GCF_059766585.1 Nocardioides sp. Z21_20 | reverse complement strand
CCTCTCAGGAGCGAGAGACGATCGGGTTGATGCTGGCCGCTGGGGCCAGCATCGCCCAGATCGCCGAGGTGCTCGGGCGGCACAAGTCCACGATCAGCCGCGAGCGGTGTCGCTACCGCAATCGTGATGGGGTCTATCGACCGTTGGCGGCGCAGAAGCGCGCCGAGAGGGCCGCACGCACGACGCATGCCCGGCCGGGCAAGCTGACCCAGCCGGGTCCGTTGCGTGACTACGTGATCGCGGGGTTGAGGCAGCGGTGGTCGCCGCAGGAGATCGCCTACCGGTTGCGTCGCGACCACCCGGATGATCCTGTGATGCGCGTGAGTGCCGAGACGATCTACCAGTCGCTGTTCGTGCAGGCCCGCGGGTCACTCAAACGCGAACTCACCGGGCACCTGCGCACCCAACGTCAACGCCGCCAACCGCGCGGCGGACGCGCGGCTGCAGGGTCGGGGCGTGGGCACCTGGTGGGCACCATTCCGATCAGCCAGCGCCCCGCCGAGGTCGAGGACCGCGCGGTGCCCGGGCACTGGGAGGGTGACCTGATCGTGGGTGCGCACAACGGCTCGGCGATCGGGACCCTGGTCGAGCGCTCGACGCGCTACGTGATGTTGGTCCATCTGCCTGGGCGTCGTACCGCCGAGGAGTTCTACCGTGCCCTGACTCCCACGATCGCCGCGCTTCCAGAGGAGCTACGCAGGTCGCTGACCTGGGACAACGGCAAAGAGATGGGGATGCACCACCGGATCGCCGTCGACGCTGGCATCGACATCTACTTCGCTGATCCCCACAGCCCTTGGCAGCGAGGCTCGAACGAGAACACCAACGGTCTGCTGCGCCAGTACTTCCCCAAGGGCACCAGCCTGCGCCGCTACACCCCCGAGGACCTTGCCGCTGTCGCCCGCGAACTCAACGGCCGACCCCGCAAGACCCTCGACTGGCGCACACCAGCCGAGGCCCTCAACGAGATACTGGGCAGACCGTACGAAACCCCGGTGTTGCACTAGGACCTGGAGACCGCC
>NZ_JCBAJX010000037.1:0-1298 GCF_059766585.1 Nocardioides sp. Z21_20 | reverse complement strand
CGGGACTGCTGCACGATCGGGTGACAGGTTGGGTCACGCAGCCTGAGTGGCTGGCGTGGTCATGATGGTCTCGAACTCGATGGGGGTCAACCGCCCGAGAGCGGCCTGTCTGCGGCGCCGGTGGTAAGTCCTCTCGATCCACCGCACGATCGCGATCCGCAGCTCCTCGCGTGTGGTCCACGGGTGCCGATCCAGCACGTTCTTCTGCAGTAGCGCGAAGAAGGACTCCATGGCCGCGTTGTCCCCGGCTGCACCGACGCGGCCCATCGATCCGACCATGTCGTGACGGTTGAGCGCGTGCACGAATTTCCTGCTGCGGAATTGAGAGCCGCGGTCCGAATGAACAACACAGCCGGCGACATCGCCACGGCGAGCCACTGCGTTGTTGAGCGCTGCGACGGCGAGGCTGGACTTCATCCGGGAATCGATCGAGTAGCCGACGATCCGGTTGGAGTAGGCGTCCTTGATCGCGCAGAGGTAGAGCTTGCCTTCGCCCGTGCGGTGTTCGGTGATGTCGGTCAGCCACAGCTGGTTCGCAGCGTCGGCGGTGAACTCGTGGCGGGTGACGCCGCGCTCGTCGACGACCGCGCACAGGTCGTCGTGGACCGGTGGCCCGGGCTTCTTACCGTTCTTGCCGCGTCGGGGCTTGCCGAATGCCGACCACCAGCCCAGCTGCGAGCAGATCCGCCACGCGGTCCGCTCGGCCATCGGCTCGCCTGCTTCACGAGCTTCGTCGAGGAGGAACCGGTAGCCGAACTCCGGGTCGTTCTCGTGGGCGTCGAACAGGGCCTTGGCGCGGTAGGCCTGCTCGAGTTCGGCGTCGGTGACCGGGTTCGCCAGCCAGCGGTAGTAGGGCTGGCGGGCGATCTTGAGGACCCGGCACGTCACCGTGACGGGGACACCGTCGACGGCCAGCTCGCGGACGAGCGGGTACATCATTTTCCCGGCAGATTGGCCTGCGACAGGTAGGCAGCCGCCCGGCGCAGTACCTCGTTCTCCTGCTCGAGCAGCCGGATCCGCTTCTTGGCTTCGCGTAGTTCGGCATTCTCGCTCGCGGTCACGCCCGGCTTCACGCCGTCTTCGACGTCGGCGGTCTTCATCCAGTTCGTCAGGCACGACTCGCTAATCCCGAAGTCGGCAGCGATCTGCTTGAGATGGACGCCCGGCTCACGGTTCCTCGCGACGCGGACCACGTCGTCGCGGAACTCCTTGGGGTACGGCTTCGGCACAGTGCACATCCTTCCAGCAGCACCTCTCGGCACCACAGATCAGATGTCACCTATCCGTGCAGCAGTCCC
>NZ_JCBAJX010000036.1:0-1376 GCF_059766585.1 Nocardioides sp. Z21_20 | reverse complement strand
TGAATCGCCCCGGGTTTCGTGGAGGCTCGGTTACTTGGAACCTGCCCCGATCGGGACGGGTGTTTCAGAGTAGTGCTCGGGTGTGATGCTGGCCCAGTGGTTGGTCTCGTACTCGGCTGGCGGGATCAGTCCGATCTCGCCGTGAAGGCGCCTGTGGTTGAACCAGTCGACGTACTCGGCGACGGCGATCTCGACGTCGCCGACGTTCTTCCAGCCGCCTTTGGGGCGCATGACGGGGTTGCGGATGCACTCGGCCTTGAAGAGCGAGTTCAGCGCTTCGGCCATCGCGTTGTCGTAGGAATCGCCCTTGGATCCGACGGACGCGACGGCCTCGGCCTCGGCCAATCGCTCGGTGTAGCGAATCGCTCGATATTGGACTCCGCGGTCGCTGTGATGGACCAGTCCGGTGACGTCATGACCGGCCCGTTGCCGGTTCCACAGGCCCATGTCGAGGGCATCGAGTGCCAGGTCGGTGCGCAGCGATGTGGACACTTGCCAGCCGACGATCATCCGCGAGTAAACGTCCAGGACGAACGCGACGTAGGTCCAGCCTGCGTGTGTTCTGACGTAGGTCAGATCGGCCACCCAGAGCTGGTTGGGTGCCGACGCGACGAACTTGCGGTCCACGAGGTCCTCGGGTCGTTCGGTCTCAGCGCCGTCGCCGATCGTGGTCTTGCGGGTCTTCTCTCGCGGGATCCCTCGCAGGCCCACTTGCCGCATGAGCCGCTCCACGGTGCATCGGGCCACCCTCACGCCCTCACGGTTGAGCTCGGCGTGGACCTTCCGGACGCCGTAGACACCGAGGTTCGCCTTGTGGGCGACCCTGATGTCGGTGACCAACTCCGCGTCCCTCACCGTGCGCGCCGACGGTGGCCTGGTCTTCGACGCGTAGTAGCCGCTCGGGGCGATCTGCATGCCGGCGCTCTTCAGCACCGCGCAGATCGGCTCGACCCCGACCTCGCGCCCCTCGACCACGTCGTGGCGATGGGCGTCGATGTAGGCCACTACCTGTTGGTGGGGCGGTCGAGCTCCGCCGCGAAGAAAGCCGAGGCCGTCTTCAAGATGTGGTTCGCGCGGCGCAGTTCGCGGTTCTCCCGCTCAAGTTCGGCTAACCGGGTCGCGTCGTCGGTCGTGGTGCCCGGCCGGACACCTCCGTCGATCTCTGCTTGGCGGACCCAGTTGCGCAGGGTCTCCGGATGCATGCCGAGCTGCTTAGCGATCCGCGGGATCGCACCTGACCTGGTGGCCGGGTCTCTTCGCGCTTCCACGGCCATTCGCGTGGCGCGTTCACGCAACTCGTCGGGGTACTTCCTTGGTGCTGCCATGACTCTCATCCTCCATGGATTGAGAGCCTCCACCAGACCCGGGGCGATTCA
>NZ_JCBAJX010000035.1:0-1439 GCF_059766585.1 Nocardioides sp. Z21_20 | reverse complement strand
GGCTCATCCCAGTTGAGGGTGTAGCGGCCTTATCCGGGGTGGTCGGCGCGTCAGTGCCCGGATAGGGGTCGAGGTCTCCACAAGATGGAAGTTCTCACGCTCGCCATCTGGAAGACCTCGACGTGCCTGACGCTACCTTCGCCTGCCCCGACGTGACCAAGTTCTGCCGCCTCGACGAGCTCGGCCTCGTCGTGATCGGCCAGCGCCTCGAGCCCGATCGAGCCGTCCTCGCGTGTCGGGTTCTCGAACCTGACCAGTGGTGCCGACGCTGCGGCTGCGAAGGGCGCCCACGCGACACCGTGACCCGGACCTTGGCCCACGAACCACTCGGCTGGCGTCCGACCACGCTGGTCGTGACGATCCGTCGCTACCGGTGCGCCGACTGCGGGCACGTGTGGCGCCAAGACACCACCCGGGCCGCCGAACCGCGAGCGAAGCTCTCTCGCCGCGGGCTGCGGTGGGCACTCGAGGCGATCGTGGTGCAGCACCTCACCGTTGCCCGCGTCGCCGACGGCCTCGGGGTCGCGTGGGACACCGCGAACGACGCCGTCCTGGCCGAAGGCAGACGGGTGCTGATCGAGGATCCCGCTCGCTTCGATGGCGTCAGGGTCCTCGGCGTCGATGAGCACGTGTGGCGCCACACCAGGCGCGGCGACAAGTACGTCACGGTGATCATCGACCTGACGCCGATCCGTGACGGCACCGGTCCGGCCCGGTTGCTGGACATGGTCGAGGGTCGCTCGAAGCAGGCGTTCAAGACCTGGCTCGCGGCCCGCCCGCAGGCCTGGCGCGACGGTGTGGAGGTGGTCGCGATGGACGGGTTCACCGGCTTCAAGAGCGCCGCCACCGAGGAACTACCCGACGCGGTGACGGTGATGGATCCCTTCCACGTCGTCCGTCTAGCTGGCGATGCCCTGGACCGCTGCCGCAGGCGGGTCCAGCAGAACCTGCACGGCCACCGGGGCCGCAAGAATGACCCGCTGTACAAGTCGCGCCGCACGCTGCACACCGGCGCCGCCCTGCTGACCGACAAGCAGCGGCACCGGTTGAGCGACCTGTTCGCCACCGACGGCCATGTCGAGGTCGAGGCGACCTGGGGCATCTATCAGCGGATGATCGGTGCTTACCGCGAGCCCGACCGCGTCCTGGGGCGCGCACTGATGGAGAAGCTCATTGCTTCGGTCAGCACCGGTGTCCCGAAGGCGCTCGTCGAGGTCACCACGCTGGGCAAGACGCTGACCAAGCGCGCCGTCGACGTCCTGGCCTACTTCGACCGACCTGGCTCATCGAACGGCCCCACCGAGGCGATCAACGGCCGGCTCGAACACCTCCGCGGATCAGCCCTCGGTTTCCGCAACCTGACCAACTACATCGCCAGGGCACTGCTCGAGACCGGCGGGTTCAGACCACGACTCCTACACCCTCGATTGGGATGAGCC
>NZ_JCBAJX010000034.1:0-1685 GCF_059766585.1 Nocardioides sp. Z21_20 | reverse complement strand
CATCACCCAATCCATCGTGGTCGGGTGGCCTACTTTTCGAAGAGCGCTACTGGCCTAGTTTTCGGGGAGCGTCGACAGTGGGGATGTGGTCGAAGGCGAAGTCCTCGATCGTCTTGACCGCCGGGAAGTGCGCGGCAGCGATCCTCATCCTCGTGCCGTTCGCGGTCCTTGTCGCGACCTGGCGTCCCAGGACCGCGGCGAGGTACTCCTCGTGTGACCATCCTTCCTGGCGGGCTTGGTCACCCAACGCGGCATAGGTGTCGTTGATGACCGGTGTCTTCAACTCCCGGGCCAAGAACGCCAGCTCACCGGTGAGGTCCTTGCCGTTCATCGCACGACCTCCAGGTGCCGCACACCGGACTCACCCACGCCGGCCCCAAGGGCCACGACGCCGCTGGGCGGGGTGAGTGCGAAGAGGTCGTCGTAGTCCGACAACGCCCGCACTCCCACGACCGCACCTGCGTGAGCAGCCGGGCCACTGACCGCGCTGCGGCGCGAGCGGTAGGCGCTGCGCAGCACGCCTGCGGTCGCGACGTGTGCGGGGTCGGTGATCGTGGCGCGGGTGTCCCAGCACCGTTGATGGGACGCGACGACCTGCCCTGCACAGGTGACGGTGATGGTGTCCAGGCCGGTGCTGACCTCCACGATGCGCCCAATCACCGACGGGTCGACGGAGTAGTCGTTGCCGGCGACCCGCACGTAATAGTCGCGGCCCAGCCGGACTCGCAGCACCGGGTGCAGGGTCGGTGGCACCGGCGGCAGGACCGCCATCGCTGCTACCTCGTCGGCGTGCTTGTCGCCCGGTCGAGCGCCAGTGCGGCGTAAGACGCGCTGGTTCGCGCGCGGCAACCAGTCATCCAGCTGGGTGTTGAAGTCGGCTGGGGACGCGAAGTCACGACCAGGCATGAACGAGGTCTGCAGATAGCCGTTGGCACGCTCGACCACGCCCTTGGCTTCGGGATCGCGGGGCCGAGTCTGGTAGATCCGGGTGCCGAGGGTGCCGGCGAACCCACGGGCACCGACGGTGAGCTTGTGGTGCTGGCCGATCCCGGCCTCGTTGTCCCACACCAGCGTCTTGGGCACCGCCCCGAGCGAGCCGGACAGCAGGAGCCACATCCCGGCCAGCAGGTCGCCAGTGGTGCGGCTCGGCAGAAGCGTGGCCATGATGAAGCCCGACCACGCCGCGACCATCGTGAGCACCGGCGGAGCGGCCAGCACGCCGGGCGCCACCGGCACGACCTTCGGGGGGAACCACAGGTCGCACTGCACGATCTCACCAGGGGCGTACTGGGTGCGGTCCGCGGGATCTGCCGGGGCGTACAGCGGACGTAGCAGCGCGACCCTGGCGCGCAGCACTGACGCGGAATGGTGCCATCCGATCCGCTCGGCGATCACCGTGGCCGGCATCGCCGGGGTCTTTGCCAGCAGCGCCCGGATCGCAGGCTCGAACTCATCGACACGTGAGCCCCCCGCCCGACGCTCGTACTTGGGTGGCTCGTCCGCCGCCAAGGCCGCTCGCACCGTGTTGCGGGCAACTCCCAGCTCACGGGCGATCGCCTTGATCGCCATGCCCTCCGCTCGATGCAGCCTGCGGATCTCGGCCCAATGCGGCTCATCCCAGTTGAGGGTGTAGCGGCCTTATCCGGGGTGGTCGGCGCGTCAGTGCCCGGATAGGGGTCGAGGTC
>NZ_JCBAJX010000033.1:0-1777 GCF_059766585.1 Nocardioides sp. Z21_20 | reverse complement strand
TAGCGCATGAACCGATCCGGTAGTAGTCAAGCGATGGGGTGACGCAGGAAGGTAGTCCAACCGTGGCGATGGTAGTCCACGGCTAAGGGTGTAGGGCGTGACGTAGGCAAATCCGCGTCACATATAGCCTGAGACCTGATGGGGAGCCAATTGGTGAAGTGGATGATCCTATGCTGTCGAGAAAAACCTCTAGCGAGCTATGCGCCGCCCGTACCCCAAACCGACTCAGGTGATCAGGTAGAGAATACTAAGGCGATCGAGTGAACCATGGTTAAGGAACTCGGCAAAATGCCCCCGTAACTTCGGGAGAAGGGGGGCCGGATCCGTTACACACCTTGCGTGTGGAAGCGGTGATGGCCGCAGAGACCAGGCCCAAGCGACTGTTTACTAAAAACACAGGTCCGTGCGAAGTTGTAAGACGATGTATACGGACTGACTCCTGCCCGGTGCTGGAAGGTTAAGGGGACCGGTTAGAAGGGGTAACTCTTCGAAGCTGAGAACTTAAGCCCCAGTAAACGGCGGTGGTAACTATAACCATCCTAAGGTAGCGAAATTCCTTGTCGGGTAAGTTCCGACCTGCACGAATGGAGTAACGACTTGGGCGCTGTCTCAACCATGGACTCGGCGAAATTGCACTACGAGTAAAGATGCTCGTTACGCGCGGCAGGACGGAAAGACCCCGGGACCTTTACTATAGTTTGGTATTGGTGTTTGGTTCGGCTTGTGTAGGATAGGTGGGAGACTTTGAAGCATCGACGCCAGTTGGTGTGGAGTCATCGTTGAAATACCACTCTGGTCGTACTAGATGTCTAACCTAGGTCCATTATCTGGATCAGGGACAGTGCCTGATGGGTAGTTTAACTGGGGCGGTTGCCTCCTAAAATGTAACGGAGGCGCTCAAAGGTTCCCTCAGCCTGGTTGGCAATCAGGTTTCGAGTGTAAGTGCACAAGGGAGCTTGACTGTGAGACAGACATGTCGAGCAGGGACGAAAGTCGGAACTAGTGATCCGGCGCTGGCATGTGGAAGCGGCGTCGCTCAACGGATAAAAGGTACCCCGGGGATAACAGGCTGATCTTCCCCAAGAGTCCATATCGACGGGATGGTTTGGCACCTCGATGTCGGCTCGTCGCATCCTGGGGCTGGAGCAGGTCCCAAGGGTTGGGCTGTTCGCCCATTAAAGCGGCACGCGAGCTGGGTTTAGAACGTCGTGAGACAGTTCGGTCCCTATCCGCCGCGCGCGTAGGAAACTTGAGAAAGGCTGTCCCTAGTACGAGAGGACCGGGATGGACGAACCTCTGGTGTGCCAGTTGTCCCGCCAGGGGCACGGCTGGTTAGCTACGTTCGGAAGTGATAACCGCTGAATGCATCTAAGCGGGAAGCACGTTTCAAGATGAGGTTTCCCACCCACATTGTGGGGTAAGGCCCCCAGTAGACCACTGGGTTGATAGGCCGGAGGTGTACAGCAGTAATGCCTAGCCGACCGGTACTAATAGGCCGAGGGCTTGTCTTACTCCAATGATGTTACGCGTCCACTGTGCGGTTTTGAAACAACAACCACTGTGCATTATCTTGAATAATCTTCAAGTGAATATGTGCTCACAAGTTTGAACACACCACACGAGTATTGTGTGTTGGTGGGTTCGCCAGAGTTACGGCGGCCATAGCGTGAGGGAAACACCCGGTCCCATTCCGAACCCGGAAGTTAAGCCTCACAGCGCCGATGGTACTGCAATCGAGAGGTTGTGGGAGAGTAGGACGCCGCCGGACAACACTTCA
>NZ_JCBAJX010000032.1:0-1830 GCF_059766585.1 Nocardioides sp. Z21_20 | reverse complement strand
GTCGCCGCCGCGCGGGACGCGTAGGGACCGTAGAGGCGGGCCGTGGCCGGCACCGTCGTCCCCCGCGCGAGCCCGGTCAGGCGGACCCGGTCGTAGAACGCCTGCCCGGGCCTGACCCGCTTGGCCGAGGTCCGGCTCTGCACGTTCACGGTCGACTGGGTCTCGTAGGCGTTGGTGACCGTGACCGGCGTGACCGCGTTCTCGACGATCTCCACACTCCCCGGCGATATCGAGGTCGCGGTGAGGTTGACCCGAGAGTTGTCGCCGTTCTGCGGCTCGGTGATCGTGCAGGTGGCCCCGGCAGGCAACCCGGTCACCGGGATGGTCCGGGAGCCCGCGCCCGTGCCGGCCGGGATCCTCACCCGGCGCTCGACCGGCGTACCCCCGTCGGCCGGGGTACACACGACGCGGATCACCACCGGATCCTGCAGCCCGGCACCCGCACCACTGATCGTCTTGATCACGTCGATCCCGCCGGCGGCGTACGGCGTGATCCGCACCCCAGCGACGACCTCGATGCTCTCCGACCGTGCGAGGATCAGACTCTGGGCGGTCGCCCGACCAGGAATGCTGCCGTCATAGACGTAGACGGTGCCCTCCTGGACGGTCAGCTCGCGCTCCAGGGCGAAACCCTGTGGCGTTTCGGTGCTGGTGACCGCACGGACCCAGAGCCGCGCACCGGCGGGAACCGTGGCTCCCGACGCCAGCGGCTGGGTGCCCGCGGCGTCGCTGAAGACCTCCACCCCTTCGAGGCTCAGCGTCGAGGGACCGTCAGCGGTGACCGTGAACGGACCGACCAGCTCACCGGTCAACGGAGCCGACGCGGACGCCGGCGTGACGGTCAGCGCCGGCGCTGCGGGCTCGGCCACCGGACCGTTCGCGAGGGCGTCGTTGACGATGGCCGAGGTGAGCGCGTACAACTGCGGCTCCTGGGTGGGGTCGAGCACCAGGTTGTCACTGAAGTACCAGATCGCGGCCTGCACCGCGGCAGACTTGACGTTGTCGGGGACGCCCGCGGGCAGCGGCTGGGACGGGTAGTAGTTCGCCAGGAGGTAGGCCATGTAGCCGAGGTTGGGCACGTTGGCCTCGGTCCACTCGCCACGCTCGTAGGTGACGCCGGCCTGGGTGGAGGTGAACGCGTCGATGCAGTAGGTCAGGGCCGTGACCCCCTGGGCGTCGCGCGTGGGGATGAGCCCGAGGTAGGAGCCCTGCGTCCTGGGCGTCGATCCGGGCGGCAGCGTCTCCGGGTACCCGCCGAGCGGGTCGAAGCTGGCCGGGGCAAAGTAGCTCCTGGTGCCGATCACGCCCTGCGCCCCGGTGATGGGCAGAATCTGCAGTTCGGTGAAGGCCGAGCGCGCCGGCGGGGGCTCGCTCCCCCCGATGATCGGGTCGGCCTGCGCCGAGCGTCCCACCACCAGGAGCACGCTGGTCAGGGTCAGCACGACGGCAACGCGGAGCGCCTTCGCCGGCCAGTTCGTCAGGATCGAGTTCACGGACGTGCACCTCCCGAAAGCAGTCGGAGCAAGACCCGGTCCCGAGCCGCTCTGCAACCTCCCGCTCAAGAAGCGTCGCACCAGTCTCCGGCCCCGGCAAGGTTCACGGCCGGCCCGGGGACCCGGCGGCCGATCATCCGGTGGGCGACCACCGGATGTCGCGCCGCCAGGTGCTCCGGCTCTACCGGCCGACCCGCTTGGCGACGACCACCTGGTACTTGGTGTAGTGGAAGCGCCCGTTGCCGTACACCACCCGGCCTGTGCAGCTGACCAGCACCAGCCGATGCGCGCCGGTCGTGGCGAAGAACCGCTGCGGCAGACGCCGCGTCCGGTCGAA